>JAZNIM010000058.1:0-4182 GCA_045577475.1 Eubacteriales bacterium
TGCTGAATACATAGATTATTACAACAATAGGAGAATTCAAGCCAAAACAAAATGGATGCCTCCTGTATTATACAGGAAAGCATCCGTAAATGTTTGACTATTTAATTAAACAATGTGTCCAGAAAACTGGGTACATATCACTTTTGGAGGTGCATATTTTTTATGGCAAAGAAAGGGGCGGTTAAAACATATTTGTCGGAATTTAAATTATCGGTTATAATTGATTCTTTGATGAAGTTTACGTGAAAGTGTTTTGTGTGTTCCGTGGTTTATCAGTCTTTTTTTATTTTTTGTAAAACTACAAAGGCTGCGGTATTCACAAGTATCTGCTTGAAACAAAAATGCGTACAGCCATAAAGCTTTTACATTCGGGTATGAGTGTAGGACAGGTAAGCGAGGTTTTGGCAAAATACCATTGGGGAAAGCTGAAAAATATATATCCCCTTAACGACTGATGGTCTTAATTCTCTGCTTTTTACGGCAGAGTGCTTTTTTTATACCTTTTGCACTTGTCCGGTGTTTTCCCATAACGGTAACAAAGCAGCAAATAACAACCTTTGGTTGTAAAAAATGATGTAACTCAATAAAATGTAATAAAAATATATAGTTGACAGAATTTCCGTAACTGTGGTAAAATTATCATGGCAGATAAAATTTTTGATGCAGAATGCCCTAAATTCTGTTTCAGACTAAAAAATACATTAAAAGGAGAAAAACCATGAAAAGAACACTTGCAATCCTGCTTGCATTGATGATGGTTTTATCGGCTGTCAGCTTTGCAGCACCCGTTGCTGTTTCAACAGTAACATCAGTACAAGAACCCGAGGAACAGGATTATACTGTTCCCGAAGAAAAAGCCGAGGTTACGGATGAGAACGTAGATTGGGTTGATGACACATACGGCCATCTTGTATTTAGCCTGGACTTTGAATCGTCCGACAGCTTTACGGCAAAGGACAAGATGTCAAAGCACGGTACGGTAAATACAAAGTATTCGTCATACGCAGACTGGTGGATAAATCAGTCAAACGCCGGTACAATTAAAATTGCCACCGACAGTGACGGAAATTCATACCTTAACGTGGGCAACGGAACAGCAAATAATTCCCAGATTATGTTTGAATCGGGAACGGCTGTTCTTAGCGGCGACCTTTCTACCTATACCGGCGAAAACGGCTACTATACTTATTTTTACGATTTAAGATACCACACGGATACACCCTTTAAGCATGTTACAAACCAGAGCTTTTACAGATACAGCAACCCCGACACCGAGGTTACATATAACAATTTTGCGGTTTACGGACCGGATACGGCTGCTTCCGCATTAACCACAGGTGAATGGGGAAATATTAAAGTATCTCTCAGTGCCAAAGAGGCAACTGATAAAAATGTGCTTGATTCACTGTACCGTTTCAGACCTGTAGTGTATTATACGGAAACTCCCGCAGCAAAGGATAAGTATTCCTTTGACCTTGATAACGTAAAGCTTTACTATAAACCCTTCAGTGTTAATGTTACGGTCCTCGGAAACGAAAACGTACAGGATTTAACATTGAAATTTGATATTCCTGCAGATACCCTGAAGTCCGTTTACACAAAGGCTGAGCTTCTCGGTCTTGTAAATAACGGTTCTGCAACCAAGTGTGTAGACCTTACACTGGAAGACGGTACTGCTTTGAAAAGCTTGATGTTGTTGAATTCAACAGAATCAAGGGCGTATACAAGACATATCAGACAAGTCATCCCGATTACGGTACACTTCTTTATGAAATTGACTTTGAAACAGCTACACCGTGGCAAAATGAGCAGAAAGCATCTTCTCAGGGCTTTGTAAATACAGCATTTACAGGCAGCGAAAACTGGAATTTAAGAGCATCTCAGGCAGCTCTCGGCGAAAAAGTGACCGAGAACGGCAATTCATTTTTCAGACTTCACAATAATACCAACAGATATCCTCAGTTCCAGGTAATGTCACTTGAGCCTACAACGGGTGTATACACACAGGAAAACGGTTATTATACCGTGATTGCCGATGTAAGAGCTGACATTTCGGGTACTGCCGGAGAGGATTTTGATACATTCTTTACACAGAACATTTTCCAGATAGGCAGCACCACAGGTAATATAGATGATAACAAAACCAATGAAGCTTCCTTGACGGCAGGCGGATTTGTGACTACACAAACAACAATGTGTAAAGACGATGCCGATGCTCTCAGAAGAACAAACTATGTTTTCAGATATGCCGGTGCTGACATTACCAATACAAAAGTTGATACATTTGACGTTGATAACCTCAAGCTTTATTTCAAGCCGAAGAATGTAACTGTTAAGATTCTCGGCGATGAAAGCCTTTCTATCCCCGAACAGAGTGTTAAGGTTTCAACATCGGATATAAGCTACGTTGTTAATAAGGACGACATTCTTGCTGTTGTTGAAACAGACGATGATGTAAGAATTGTTGATATTACTCTTGCCGACGGTACTGCATTTGAAACCGTTGACCTTGACAGCAACACAACCTTTAAGGCAGTATACAACAAAGTTGATATGTATGACGATACATACGGTCATCTCATGTACTACATTGACTTTGAAACGGTTAACGATTATGCGGCATATCAGCGTATAACAGATCAGGGTATTGTAAATTCCGACTTTGACGGAAGCGATTTGTGGTGTATCAACGCTTCTGCTTACTCGTCGGAAAAAGTAACAGTTGACGGAAATTCATTTATCCGCATGACAAACCCCACAGGTCAGCACGGTACACAGTTCAATGTTTTATCCCTTAACTTAAATGAAGGCGTGTTCACAAGTGAAAACGGATATTATACCGTATTTGCAGATGTAAGAGCAGATATATCCGGTGAAGCAGGCGACGATTTTAATTATGTGTGGGATCAGCCTATCCATGTGGTGAACGGTTCTGCTGTCAGCGGCAACTCAGCTACATTTGTTCCGACGAAGGAATTTGCCACTTCGAAAATGCTTCTTTTCCGTGAAGGTGCACAGGCTTTGAGAAGACACAGACACATATTCAGCTACAAAACAACCGCAGGTGCAACAGTAGCAGGTGTTGACACATTTGACATTGACAACCTGAAAATGTACTTTAAGCCCGTAAGCGTTGATGTTACGGTTCTCCCCGGAGATAACGCAGACTTTGAAGCACAGAAGGTAACAGTTGCAATTGACAAGGATACTCTTAGCTCAACAATAACAAAGTCCGCTCTCATGGCACTTGTTGAAAATGACACAGACCTTGCTCTCGGCGACCTTACACTGGAGGATGGCAGTGCGTTTGAAGAAATTGACGTTATGAAGGTTACAGAGGTTAAGGCAGTATGGCTTAGCAAAGCTCCCAACAGCATCAATGCTTCATCCATGAGAATAAAAGACCCTGCAGGTCTTCGTTTCAAGGCAAGCATCTCCACAAAGTATAAGGTGGAAGACACAGAATACGGCTTCCTTGTTACAAGAAACGTTCTTCTCGGCACACAGGATGCGGACACAGCACTTAGATTCGGCAATGAAGAAAACCTTCTGTTCTTAAAGGGCGTAAACTACGGATACGACGCAGCCGCAGGCAAAAATGTTGACAAAATTTTTGAGCTGGCAGATGATGAGGTATTCTTTACCGCTGTTGTATACGGTATTCCCGAAACCGCTGAAGGCTACAACGACACGCTTGTGGCAAGACCCTACTATAAGGATACAAACGGTGTTTACCACTACGGAACACCTGTTGCAAGAAGCGTTAAGGATACGGCAATTGCAATCAGAAATGCAGGTTATGAAGGACTTGATGAAGACGGCATAAAGTATGTTCAGGGAGTTCTCGAGATTTGCGGCGAAAGTATTTAAGCAAAATTCGGTATGTAAACTTGTTTGATTCGTTTTCTCTCCTTTTCTGCGGTTGAATAAGTTTGCACAAGAGGCTGACCACAGGCTGTAAAACGGCTTGATAGTCAGCCTTTATTTTTGAGTTGCCTTTGCAAAAATTAGATTTTTCGGGATAAACATGTTGCAAAAATAATACTTATCTGCTATAATTGACACATAAGGATTTTTGTTGCATAAAACCCCTTAAAGCCTTTCGACTTTTTGCGGTCTTTTGACCGCTGTGTCAATTGACGGTGTCTTAAAAATTTCCTTGCAGCAAAGATTTTTGTTTCT
>JAZNIM010000059.1:0-45867 GCA_045577475.1 Eubacteriales bacterium
CCTACGATTACAGATACGTTAAAAACTGCAACGCCGTAATAACAGGCTACGAGTATACAACACAGTCTGCAAAGGCAATTGCACAAGCAATTAAAACATGTGACTACCGCGGAAAGATGCCCGTAACTCTGCCTGAAGAATAAGGGAAAGTCATTTTATGAATACATCAAACAAAACAAGTCCCGACTACATGGTGCTTCTCAACGAGGAAAACAGACTCCCCTGCGGCTTTGAAAATACCGTTGAAATAATCTCTGTTACAAATGCCTTTGGCGAAAAGCACCGCATTGAAAAAAAGACATACGAGGCTTTTATGCTTTTAAGGGACGACCTTATCAAGAATGACGGTATTCAGACTGAACTTATCAGCGTTTACAGAACAATAGATGACCAGATAGCAACCTTCAAGGAATACGTTGACTTGTTCGGACTTGAATATGCTAAAAAGTATGTGGCAAAACCTAGACACTCCGAGCATCACACAGGCTTTGCCATTGATGTGGGAGTTGTTATTGACGGAAAGCTCATCAAAGACGAGCAAATGCTTTTGACACTCACCGATATATACAAAAAAATTCAGGCAAAGCTGCCTTGTTACGGCTTTATTCTCAGATACCCCAAAGGCAAGGAAGCTATCACTAAAATTGCCTATGAGTGTTGGCACTTCCGATACATTGACTCACCGAAAATTGCAAAGGTGATTACCCACAAGGGCATATGCTTTGAGGAATACTTTGCACAAATCTGAAATAAGCTTTTACACGTCATTAAGTGCATCTAAGAGGTTAACCATGAACAAACAAAAACTCAGCGGTCCTGCAATATTTATGTACAGTGTTATTGCACTTACTGCTGTCATTTCGGCTTTTTGCTTCATATTGTATTATGGAAAAATCACACACAACGGCATCATTCTGTGGACGGGAATTGTATCGTTTATGATACTGTACCACTTCGGATTGCGTATTTTTTTCGGCGAGATAACAAATCACATAAAATTCGATTATAACCACCCGTTTTTCAAGCAGAAAAAGTTTGAAGCAAGTCTTTACAAGCTGTTAAAGGTAAGAAAATGGAAGGATAAGGTGCTCACCTTCAATCCCGAAAACTATGATTTTCAAAACAGAACGCTGTCCCAGCTTGCAACAACTATGTCAAAGAGCGAAACCGACCACTGGATAAATGAGCTGATATCCGTGGGCAGCATATTTTTCAGCCTGCTGTGGGGAATGCTTCCGATTTTTCTCATAACCGCTGTTGCCGCAATGCTTTTTGATGCACAGTTTATTGTTGTGCAAAGATACAACAGACCCGTGGTTCTCCGTCTTATGAACAGACGTGAAAAACAGTCGGCAAAAGCAAAACAATTATAAACGGCACATTATTTTCATTCATGCAGCATATTTTTACATATACAAAGCACACGTTTTTTGGAGGTACACATGAAAACAATCGTCATATACAAAACAAAATACGGCTCAACCAAAACCTATGCCGACTGGATTGCCGAGGAATTGGGATGCGAGTCGGTTAACGCCAAGGATGTGAAAGCAGACGACCTTTTACAGTATGATACAATCATCTACGGAGGAGGTCTGTATGCAGAAATAATAAATGGTGTAACGCTTATCACAAAGAACATCGAAATGCTAAAGGACAAAAAAATCATAGTATACACCACAGGCATTACTCCCATTGACGTAAGAGCCTACTACGACGGCGAGGTGCTTGAAAAGAACTTCAAAAACGGTGTTCCCGAAAACGTGAAGATTTTCAACTTCTTAGGCAAAATGAAGCTTGACGAGCTAAGCTTTGTTCACCGTGCCGCATTGAAATCACTGAAAAAAATAATGTCGGCAAAGGAAAATCCGTCGGACATGATAAAGCTGCTTATAGAGCTTTGCGATGCTGACGGGGATTTTTCAGACAAGGCACAAATTGGCGGTCTTTTGGAGTATGCAAGAGGCTGATTCACGTATACTGCCTTTTACTAAATAAAACACATTTTTGCCCGATTCTCAAAAGAGTTTCGGGCTTTTTGCTTGCTTTTTTTGGCAAATCATGATATAATACAAGGTAACAATATCAAAAGAATTAAGTGAGGCAATATGACACAAAGAGAAATCGGCGAAATCAAAAGAAGACTTACCCTTGAAAAGAACAACATTTCCAAAATCTACGGCTGTTTTATAAACAAGAACAAGGAGAAAATCGCATCCATTGACGCTTCCCTTGCACTTATTCCAAACAGCGAGGCCGAGCAATACCTGTCCCTGTTTAAAAAGAATTTTTCGGGAAGCATCGGCAAAAACCTTATTGACATCGAGCTTGCAACGGATTTTGTAGCAAACGGTGAGGAGCACCGTCTGCTTATGCGAAATCTCGAAACATCACTTACCGACGACCAAGCACGCACAAAGCTTTTTGACACAATCATCGACGGACTTACCCTCCAGGACAGCAATTATGTTGTTCTGCTGTGCCTTGACAAGTACGACGTTCCCCACAAGACGGTGGATGCACTTGAAGGCGGCGACAACGAATCGGACACAATTTTTACATACATGCTCTGCTGTGTATGCCCCGTAATTGAAGGTAAAACCGCTCTCGGATACATTCCCACAGACAAGGAATTCCATGCCTGCACGGCTCCACAGATTGTCGGCAAGCCCGAAATGGGCTTTATGTTCCCCTGCTTTGACGACAGGCGTTCAAATATATACAATGCTCTGCTTTATACCAAGGATGCTGCAAACCTGCACGACGGCTTTATCGGTACGCTTTTCAAAACCGAACCTCCCATGTCTGCACCCGAACAGAAGCAGACCTTCTCGGAGGTATTGGCTGAGGTTCTTGAAAAAGACCTGAGCTTTGACGTTGTACAGACAGTACACGAGCAGGTGCGTGAAATTGTCAATGAGCACAACGAGCAGAAAAAAAGCGAACCGCTGGACTTCGGAGCAAGCGATGTTGCGCTTATTCTCAAAGGCAGCGGTATTGAGGACGAAAAGGTGGAAGAATTCAAGACAAAGTGCACCGAGTCCTTCGGCAATTCTTCTGTACTTAATCCCACAAACATTATTGACATTAAAAAGTTTGAGGTTGCAACACCTCAGGTGAAAATCACAGTTGATCCCGAATACACCTACACCCTTGAAACTAAGGTTATCGACGGTATAAAGTACATTCTTATTCCCGCCGAGGACGGCGTTACCGTAAACGGTGTCAACGTGAACATCAACAAGAACGAGGAATAACAGTAAGTTACTCAGCTTTTTCGGCAAAGCAGCTTTTGTGCAGGCTTTGCCGTTATTTTTTCTTTAAACACGCACAGCAGACTTTTCTCTGCCAACAGTAGTGTTATCGCAGGTTCTGTTTCTGAGCTCCCCAATTGGATGCTCCTTCACCTCAAAGCGGTAGTCCATGCCGTTTCGCTTGATATATCTTTCAATCACCTCATGGCTGGGCACGCTTGCAACATTACAGTTAAGGGCATTCTGGAAGAAAAAGAACTTTGACGAGTCGGGAACTTTATCAACTTCAACATAGTTATCAAGAATACTTGTCTGATAAACGGTGTTCGCCAGCACATCACGCACATAGTCGATATTCTCTCTGAAATTGAGAAGCTCAGGGAAAGTACCGTCGGGAATAACCTGCTGCCACTGCTTTCTTTCGTATCTTGCAAGTAATTCCGCCGCCTTATGGAGATGTGCTATCTCCTGCATAAGCATTTCCTCCCAGATAAGCTTGATATACGGGTCGGACTCATCGGTGTAGCAGGAATAGTACAGGTAGCACTCGGTATACTCATGCATAAGCATTGACTCAAGCCATGTGCAATTGGGGTCAAGCAGGCTTTCATACTGGGACACGTGCTGCTCCTCAATAAGACCTATTTCCTGATAAAGGCGTCTGCCAAGGTCATTTTCATAGAAGGGTGCAATGTTCATATAGTAGTTCATTGTCTGCTGTTCGGCAGCGGTAATAATACTCACATTAAGCTTTGTAAGAAGGTCGGCACTCTTGAAATCGGTGGAGGGCTTTACGTTATCGTATGGATAGCGGTGCTCGGAAATTGTAGGTCTGCCCGGCATAAGCTCGGTGTATCTGCCAACAAGCTGTTCTGCCTTTATGCCCTTATCCATTTCAAGAAGGTCTGAATATCTGTAAAGGTGGTCAAAGTCCTCTAAAAGTGCAAAGTCAAGTGCCATTTTTACATGAGGGTCTTTTTCACGTTTGGCAAGAATTGCCGTAAGGTCAACCGCAAGCTGTTCATAGGCAATAGTATGCTCAAGAGGACTTTCATTGATTGGCTTTAAGCAGGCAAGCATCATTTGCTGCTGCTTTTCAACACGGCGGGTAAGAGCAATTTCACGTCTTAAATCCATATCATCCGTGTGTCTTGCAAACTGATGGGAAAACCAGTTGGCTTCAAACTCGGTTCCGTTCATGAGAATAATACGTGTTTTGGTATACGGGTCGGTCATTTCCTTATTATAGGGCTTTGGATAAATCTGATTCCAGCTCTTAAAGGACTCGTCAATGTTGCGGCATTTCTGTTCAAAAGGATTCATGCTGTTCACTCCTATTAATAATTACACTATTGTGCATTATAAGTATATGCAGTTTTTGTATTATTAAACTATTTTTATTTTATGCTTTGAATTTTCACATTATGGTGATAAAATTTTACCATAACACAGAAAGAAGTGAAAAACATGGAACACGGATTAATGATGTACTGCTACGGCGGCGAGGAAGAATGTAATCTTAAAACACAGTGCGAGCTTATGAAGGAAAACGGCTTTACCAAAACCTTCCACATGAGCTACAAAAGCTTTTGCACAGAGGAAAATGCAAATCTGCTGTCCTCCTACGGCATAACCTTTGACACACTTCACGCACCTTTTTCCACAATAAACGACATCTGGCAAAAGGATGAGTCGGGTGATGCGGCACTTAAAACGCTGACAGACGGCGTTGACAGCTGCGTGGTTGTGGGTGCTCCCACACTTATTGTACACCTTTCATCAGGCTGTCCTGCTCCCAGAATAAGCGATGCAGGCAACAGACGTTTTGATGCGCTTATGGAATATGCAGGCAAGAAGAATATAAAAATCGCATACGAAAACCAGAGATACGTTGCAAATCTTGCCTCTGTTCTTGAGCAGTATCCCCAAGCCGGCTTTTGCTGGGACACGGGACACGAAGGCTGCTTTACCCCCGGCAAACGCTTTATGCCTCTTTTCGGCGACAGGCTGTGTGCCCTTCACCTTCACGACAATCACGGCGAATACAACAAGGACGAGCACATGCTTCCCTATGACGGAAGCCTTGACTTTGATTATGTAGCACTTGCAATTGCCGAAAGCGGCTTTAAGGGAACACTTATGCTTGAGGTGGTTCGCAGCTTCACAAGCTGTTACGACAAGGTTACACCCGAAGAATACTACCGTCTTGCAGGCAATGCCGCAAAGCGTCTGAATGAAACAATAGAACAGATTTTAAAGGTAAAAGGTTAAAAAAGAAGAAAGGGCTGTATCAGAATAGTTTGATACAGCCCATTTAAACATTATTCAATTAACACTTATCAGTCTTCCTCATTAAAAGCAATAACCTGACCGAGTCTGTCAGACTCAAATGCACTGAGCATAACCTTCATTACTCTTCTCATCTGAGGATGTGTAACTAACTGTGTAGCCTCGCCGTCAATAGCCTTGACAAAGTTTCTGTAGTAGTCATGTACATCGCTGACAGGTCTGTCAAGCTCATACTCGTCTACCGTTACGCTGTCACGGGGAGCCATTGTCTTTGTAAGACCCGCTGCTGTTTCAACGGGAACAACCTCGCTCTCGTGCCAATACTTACACTTTGTAACCTTGCAGTTTTCTCTCCAGTCGGTAATAAGTGCACTTCCCTTTTCGGCACGCATATAGAATCTGGGCATTGCAATAAAGTTATATGTACTTGTTTCAATATACGCCTTTTTGCCGCCTTCAAAGTAGATTGTAAGCTTGAAGCCGTCATCCACCTCGTTATTTGTAATGTGGTCAAAGTCGCAGTGGATTTTTTCAATCTTTTCATCGAAAATCTGAAGAATCTGGTCAATGAGGTGAACGCCCCAGTCAAGAAGCATTCCGCCGCCGTGTTCCTTTTCACCTCTCCAGTCGCTGGGAATACCGCGGGAGCCGTGAATTCTGCTTTCAATATCTATAACCTTGCCGATTTCGCCTGACTCTTTAAGCTGCTTCATTGCAAGAAAGTCAACGTCAAAGCGTCTGTTCTGGTGAACAGAGAACACCTTGCCGTTTTTGTTTGCTGCTTCAATCATTTCGTCAAGCTCTGCAAGATTCATTGCAACAGGCTTTTCGCATATTACGTTCTTACCTGCATTAAGTGCCTTTATTACAACTTCTTTATGGGAATCGTTTGGTATTGCTACCGTAACCATATCCACGTTTTTATCGTTAAGAACCTCTTCAAAGGAAGAATATGCGTGTATTCCTCTGCTTTCGGCAAGTTCATTTCTTTCCTTCTTGATGTCATACACACCCAAAAGATTTACAACATCGCTGTTAAGTGCCTTTTCAACGTGCCAGCCGCCCATTCCGCCGTAGCCGACAACTACAAGATTTTTTTTCATGCAAATTACCTCTTTTCATAGTACACATTGTTTTTGCATACACATTAATTATAACAAAAAAAGCACCGTAGTCAACAGTTTTATCAAAAGTTGTAAAAAAATTTATAATTATACCAAATTATCCCCTCAAATAATACTTTTTTGTATTTATTCCTTCATATACCACAACATATTGTATGTACCACTTGACAAAAACACAAAAATATATTAAAATAACTATGTATACAATCCTACAAATATAATGAGGTAAATACAATGATTAAGTTATCACCATCGGTACTGGCATGCGACTTTGCAAGGTTCGGTTCGGAAATCGAAAAAGTTGTTTCGGCAGGTGCTGAATACATCCATCTTGACGTCATGGACGGCGTTTTTGTTCCTAACATATCCTTCGGAATTCCCGTAATTCAGGCGGCAAGAAAAACCACAGCCGCAGTGCTTGACGTTCACCTTATGATTACTGAGCCTGAGCGTTACATCGAACAGTTCGCCTCGGCAGGCGGTGACATTATCACCTTCCATTACGAGGCTACCAACAAGCATGAAGAAATCATCGACAAAATCCATTCTCTCGGCAAGCTTGCAGGCATGTCAATAAAGCCCGGCACTCCCTGCTTTGTCCTTGAGCCGTTTCTCAGAAAGCTTGACCTTGTTCTTGTTATGACGGTGGAGCCCGGCTTTGGCGGTCAGAAGCTCATTCCCGAAACCATCGACAAGGTTAGCGAGGTCAGGGCAATGTGCGAGCAGCTTGGCGTTACTCCCGAAATTGAGGTAGACGGCGGTATAACTGCCGAAAACGTGCATGTTCTCACAGGTGCAGGTGCAAACGTTATTGTAGCAGGCTCCTCTGTTTTCAAGGCACAGGATACGGCTGAGGCGGTTGCGGCACTCAAAGGGTAATTATCGGGACAGTGACACCCTGATTTTTGCGGTCAAACTATTGAATTATCACTGTACTGCGTATATAATATAAATGTAAAGTACATTTGTATTCAGAAAGGAAGAAACAACAATGGCAGAGAAAAAAACAGACAAGAAGAAATCGGAAATAAAAGAAATGGATGCCAACGACAAAAAGCAGGCGCTTCAGACTGCTATAAGCCACATTGAAAAGAGCTATGGCAAAGGCTCTATAATGCGTCTTGGTGAGAACACGGGTATGAACGTAAGTGCAGTGTCCACAGGTTCTCTTTCCCTTGACCTTGCACTTGGCATCGGCGGTATTCCCAGAGGAAGAATTATCGAAATATACGGACCTGAATCCTCAGGTAAAACCACCGTTGCCCTTCACGTTATTGCTGAGGTTCAGAAGCAGGGCGGCGAAGCAGCCTTTATTGACGTTGAGCATGCTCTTGACCCCATTTATGCAAAGGCTCTTGGCGTTGACATCGACTCACTGCTTGTTTCCCAGCCTGACTATGCAGAGCAGGCACTTGAAATCACCGAAGCTCTTGTTCGCTCGGGAGCAGTTGAAGTAGTTGTAGTTGACTCGGTTGCAGCACTTGTTCCAAAGGCAGAAATCGACGGCGAAATGGGCGACTCGCACGTAGGTCTTCAGGCAAGACTTATGTCACAGGCTCTCAGAAAGCTGTCGGGTGCTATTGCAAAGAGCAACTGCATTGTTATATTCATCAACCAGCTCCGCCTTAAGGTAGGCGTTATGTACGGAAATCCCGAGGTCACCTCAGGCGGTAACGCACTCAAGTATTATGCATCGGTAAGACTTGACGTAAGACGCAGCGAAACCATAAAGGACGGTGCGGAATCACTTGGAAACCACACAAAAGTAAAGGTTATCAAGAACAAGGTCGCTCCTCCCTTCAGAACAGCGGAATTTGACATTCTCTACGGCAAGGGGATTTCAAAGGAAAGCGAAATCATTGATATTGCCGTTTCCCTTGACATTATCCAGAAGAGCGGTTCATGGTTCTACTACAACGACCAAAGACTGGCTCAGGGTAAGGACAACGTGCGTGAATTATTCTCTAACAACAAGGAGCTTTCCGACGAAATTGAAAAGCTTATTCGTGACAGACTTCAGAACGGCGCAAACTCCGAAGTGTTGGATAGCGTTGATGCTGCCGGTCTTTCCGCTCCCGAAGGCACACTTACCGAGGACAACGTTCTTATAACCGAAGAATTTTAATCAATGATTTTTACAGGCATTAAGGTATCGGCAGGCGGAGGAGAGTTTTCCTTCTATACGGAGGAAGGCGAAAGATATACAATTTCTGCCGCCGATGCAAAAAGGCTGTCATTGGCACAGCTATCAAAGGACGATTTACCCTTTGAATTTGAGGACGGGGAGCTTATGGAGTTCTGTTCAAAAAAGCTGTCGGCTGTAAAATACTGTACATATCTTCTGTCGTTTTCTGACAAAAGCGAATTTGCCCTGCGTCAAAAAATGCGTGAAAAGGGGTATGTTGGCTCAGTTGCGGACTCAGCTCTCGAAATCTTGCGAAGCAGCGGATTCACCAACGACTCTTCGCTATGCGCAAAAAAGTATATTGCCATTGCAAACTCCAAGCTTTACGGCCCTCACAGGATAAAGGCGGAGCTTATGGCAAAAGGCTTTTCACAGGCAGATATAAAGAACGCCGAGCTTGAATGTGATATTGACTTTGACGAGCTTTTACGTGAGCTTCTTGACAAGCTTTTACGGACAGACCGTATTGATTTTTCCGACAGAAAGCAGGCGGAAAAATTCAAGGCAAAGCTTTCACGCTACGGCTACGGCTTTGGAACAATAAACTCCGTTCTTGAAGAATATACAAGCTTTTCCGACGACGATTATTATTAAAGGAGGCACTTACAATGGGAATTTACGTTTATTCGGCAATTATCATTATTTCTCTTGTAATAGAGGCTGCAACGTCATCTCTTGTTGCAATTTGGTTTGTGCCGTCTGCAATTATCGGCATACTGCTGGATTTGCTTAACGTCAACACTGCGGTGCAGATAGTTGTATTCTTTGTTGTAAGCATAGTGCTGATGCTGTTATTCTACAAAAAGCTAAGGAATATCATTGAATCAAAAACCGAAAAAACGGGCATTGATACTCTTATAGGCAGCATGGCGGTTGCTGAGGAAGACATAGGCTTTATGAAAACAGGCAGAGTAAAAGCAGGAAACATGAGCTGGAGTGCCTGCCTTGACAAGCAAAGCGGAGAAATAAAAAAAGGCGACATTGTCACAGTTCTTGCAATTGACGGAGTAAAGCTTGTTTGCACAAACAAGTCTGTCAAAGAAACATCCGAATCACACATTCAAGTTAAATAAACTTTCAGGAGGATTATTATGGGACCCGAAGTTATTGTAATTATTTTTGCAGTTGTACTTATAATTTTGTTATCCAACATCAAAATCATACCTCAGGCTAAGGCTGCCGTTGTTGAACGTCTGGGCGCTTATAAGGCTACATGGAAAACCGGTATTCATTTCACTGTTCCGTTTATCGACAGAATTGCAAAGACAATTTCTCTCAAGGAGCAGGTTGTGGACTTCCCTCCCCAGCCGGTTATCACAAGCGATAATGTTCACATGATGATTGACACTGTTATATATTTCCAGATTGCCGACCCCAAGCTTTACACCTATGGCGTGGAAAATCCCATGATTGCAATTGAAAACCTTACCGCAACCACACTTCGTAACATCATAGGCGACCTTGAGCTTGACGGCACTCTGACTTCACGTGATATCATCAACACAAAAATGCGTGCAATTCTTGACGAAGCAACCGACCCATGGGGTATTAAAATCAACAGAGTCGAGCTTAAAAACATCATGCCTCCCAAGGACATTCAGGATGCCATGGAAAAGCAGATGAGAGCCGAACGTGAAAGACGTGAAAAAATTCTTCAGGCAGAAGGTGAAAAGAAGTCTGCGGTGCTTATAGCAGAAGGTAACAAGGAATCAAAAATTCTTGAAGCTGAAGCAAACAAGCAGGCAGCAATTCTCAATGCAGAAGCCATCAAGGAAGCAAAAATCCGCGAAGCTGAAGGTGAAGCCGAAGCAATTCTCAAGGTGCAGACTGCGATTGCTGAAGGTCTGAAGCTTATAAATGAAGCAAATCCCAATGAAAAGGCTATTGCCCTCAAGAGCCTTGAAGCTCTTCAGAAGGTTGCAGACGGAAAAGCAACCAAGCTAATTATCCCCGCAGACCTTCAGAGTGTAACCTCAATTGCTGCTACTATTAAGGAAGCAGTTACAGATAACAAGCAATAAATTTATAAAAAATCCAAAAAAAATTTTGAAAATCTATTGTAATTTCTGAAAATATGTGTTATAATCATCGTGTTATGTGTAAATACACGTCTAAAAGATTATTTCATCGGAGGAATTTTTAATGTTTAACACAATTATTGGAGTATTATTGATTATAATGGCGGTGTTTCTTGTTATCGCCGTACTTATGCAGAACAGCAAGGACCACAGACACGGCGGAACGGTTGCAGGCGGTGCAGAAACCTTCTTTGGCAAGAACAAGGGTAAATCCCTTGATGCCATGTTCAACAAGCTTACAACAGTTGTTGCAATTATTTTTGTTCTCCTTGTAATTATTCTCTACGTTATCCAGAAGCCTGAAACTTACGAAGTTCCTGTTGTAGAAAACGAAGTTACAGAAGAAGAACACAACCACGAAGAAGAAGTTCCCGTTGAAGGCGAAGAAGCAGCTCCCGTTGAGGGCGAAGAAGCAGCTCCCGTTGAGGGCGAAGAAGCAGCTCCCGCTGAAGGCGAAGAAGTAGCTCCCGCTGAAGGTGAAGAAGCATCTCCCGCTGAAGGTGAAGAAGCAGCCCCCGTTGAAGGCGAAGAAGCAGCTCCCGTTGAAGGTGAAGAAGTAGCTGCATAAGCAAAGACAATTCCTGCGCATCCGTTTAGGAATTTATGATTGATTAGCATTTGATTGGACGCGAGGTTAACGCCTTGCGTCTGTTTTTTGCGAATATTTATGGAGGTAATTATGCAAGTAAGCAAAAGATTTATAGATTTTATTATTTCTTTTCTTTTGTTCGTTTTATCGTCGGTTTTATATTTTTTAAAACTACTGTATAAAAGCATCCGTGAACACGGAAAATTCTTGCTTATATGTCTGGACAACTGTCTGTGTACAACCAAAAATTCCATTATCTTTTTAGGTTGCTACTCGTTTTTACTTAACTATTTTCTTGAAGCTGCATTAAGGCGAAGCTTTACAGAGCCGCTTTTATTACTCATAAAGTCACCCCATGTGTACCTGCTTGGAGCACTTATAGTATATGCAACGCTGTCGCTTATGTATCTGTTCAAACGCCGAGCCTTTTACTTCTCGGTTGTTTCAATGGCATGGATAATTATTACATACGTAAGCTTCTTTTTAATGTGTCAGCGTACAACGCCCTTTAATTCATCGGATTTCAGAGTATTAAAATCAGCAATTGACATTATTCCCGTTTATTTGTCAATCATAGAAATGATTCTTCTATCCCTTGCCATTGTATTAATGGTTTTCCTGCTCTGGCAGATATTCCGCAAATGCAAAAAAGCCAAGGGTATTCTCAGTAAAGCCGTTTTTGCTCCCATTATAATATGCGGTGTAACAATTGCATGCGTTGTTTGCAACACGGTTTTCGTAATTAAAGCAGACAGATTTGACAACCTTCCCAACAAGTATCGTGAACACGGCTTTGTATTTTGCTTCTTATATTCCATAATTGACAACGGCATACCAAAGCCTGATAACTACAGCAAAAACGCCTTTCACGAGCAGCGTGAAAAGGTTGTACTTGATACGGTAATCACGCAGATGCCCGAGATTGAGCACACAACGGATGCTTCAGAAGAGCTTCTTGATTCTGTGTACAGCAATGTCATTGACTCCTATGCGGAAATGCCGAATTACGGTTATCTTGACTTTACCTTTGAGCAGTCAGAAAGTATAACTTCGAGTCTTGAAGAAAAATACAACGCCCTCAAGGAAAGAACCTCAGCTCAGGGTGAGGACGGCACACACGCCTCTACCTGCAATTTTCCCGACTCCTTTGAAAGACCGAATGTGCTTTTCCTTCAGCTTGAGTCATTCTACGATGTCAACAACATCATGGGCTATCAGTACAGTGATGAACCGCATCCCATTTACTCTCTGCTAAAGGAAAACCTTCCCGGTGGAAAGCTGACCGTTCCCTCCATCGGTGCAGGTACAGCAAATACGGAATTTGAGATTATCACAGGCATGGACGTATCCTTTTTCGGTATTGCAGAGTATCCCTATCTTTCTGTTCTCCAGACCCAGACCTGCGAATCCATGGCTAACAATGCCCGTGAATACGGCTACACATCACATGCCATTCACAACCACAAGGGCACCTTCTATGACAGGCACATTGTATTTCCCAACCTTGGTTTTGACACCTTTACATCCATTGAAAACACACCCGTAGTCATCCGCAACCGCCGCAACTGGGCAAAGGATGCAATGCTTATTGACCCAATACTTGCAGCTCTCGATTCTTCAGAGCAGCAGGATCTTGTTTATACAATAAGCGTTCAGCCTCACGGAAGATATCCGTCACAGAGCAAATACGACAACCTGCTTGACGGTGAAGAACCGAGAATCAAGGTTTACGGCAACGATGATAATCCCGAAAATCCCGGCTTTACGTATTACGTTAACGAACTTAAAGAGGTTGACACATTCCTTGGCAATCTCATTCTTGAACTGAGCTTCAGAAACGAGCCGACAGTGCTTGTATTTTACGGCGACCACCTGCCTGCATTCTCCGTTCAAAAGAACTGGGATTTAAAGGACGGCAACTGCTATCAGACCGACTACATTATATGGAACAACTGCGGTATTGATTTTTCAGATGCAAAGGATCTTACAACATACCAGCTTAACTCCTACATTTTCTCAAAGCTCGGTATAAACAACGGTGATTTTAACCGCCTCAACCGTCTGTACTTAGAAAACAACGTTGATGATTATTCTCACCTTCGTCACATCTATCAGTACGCAACACTTTACGATTCATCCCTTAAAGATGACAGCACCGTTTCCGTTCCCAAATACCCAAGAATTGATACAAAATACGGTGTAACTCAAACTTCTCTTCTCAGTGCATACACCATTGACGGTGCTACATACGTTACAGGCGAGTACTTTAACGAATTCACAAAGGTTTCCGTCAACTCAAAGCCTGTAGATACTGAGTTTATCAACCCGAATCTTCTTGTAACCTACAAGGAATTTGAACAGGACGACATCATCGGAACTGTTCAGCAGGCTGCTAACCACACCATTTTAGGTGAAAGCGAAAACACCCTGACCTACACAAATCTCATGATTGTTCCCGAGGAGCTAAAGCAACAGTATCTCGACTCTCTTGTTCCCTCATCCGACGACTTCACAAATCCCTCATCAAATGTCAAGGATGACGCAACTGCGGAATTCATTACAGGCGAGGAGGAAGGCGAAATGCTTATGGAAGGACTGCTTGTGCAAATGCCCTCTGACAGCGGATTTTCCTCACCTGCTATAGCAAGCTGAGCCGGCAGCATTCCAATTCTTGCTTTTTATTAGCATAGACAAAAGCACGTCATAACAGCAAAAAGGCTGTACTTACGATTGTTATAATCGTTGGTGCAGCCTGATTTTTTATGCAAAAAAAGAGCCGCCTCATTTGAAGCAGCTCATAAAGCATTATCGCATTATTATTATTTAAAATTAGAAATTAAAGCGGTTGCCTGTGTTTGTTCTGGGCTTAGAGAAGATTTTAAGTACATCGTCATCAATTGTTCCTGCTGCGGGAGCTTCTTCAGCTTCGGGAGCAGCTTCCTGTGTCATAGACATTGATGAGGATACAGCAGCAGGCTGTTCGTCATGAGTTTCGCCGCCAACTACGGGTCTTGCAACTCTTACATCAAACTGCTTCTTTTCAGCTTCAAAGCCTGTCGCAATAACAGTAACCTTCATTTCATCTTCAAGGTTTGTATCAAATGCAGCACCCCAGATAATTGTTGCCTCGGGATTTGCTTCCTTGCTGATGAGGTTTGATGCGTATTCAACTTCTTCAAGTCCGATATCGGGAGAAGATGTGATGTTAATGATAATACCCTTTGCACCTGTGATGCTTGTTTCAAGAAGAGGACTTGAAATAGCTGCCTTAGCTGCGATTTCAGCCTTGTCCTTGCCCTGACCTACACCAACACCCATGTGTGCAAGGCCTGCATTTCTCATAACCGTTCCAACGTCGTTGAAGTCAAGGTTTACGAATGCATCTGTATCAATAAGCTCGGTGATGCTCTGTACGCCCTGTCTGAGAACGTCGTCGGCAATCTGGAAAGCGTTTGCAAGAGTAATTCTTGTTTCGGATACGAACTTGAGTCTTTCGTTGGGAATCATGATGATTGAGTCAACTACTTTTCTCAGGTTTTCAATACCTGCTTCTGCAAGAGCCATCTTTCTGGGACCTTCAAATGCAAAAGGCTTTGTAACAACGCCGATTGTAAGAATGCCCATTTCCTTTGCCATCTTTGCGATAGCGGGAGCAGCACCGGTACCTGTTCCGCCGCCCATACCTGCAGTTACGAATACCATATCTGCATCAGCAAGAGCTGCCTTTACATCGTCAAGATTTTCTTCAGCTGCACGAAGACCAACCTCAGGATTTGCACCTGCGCCTCTGCCCTTTGTGAGCTTTTCACCGATAAGTATTTTTGTGGGTGCAGCACAGCGAAGCAGAGCCTGCTTGTCTGTATTAACAGCTACAAATTCAACACCCTTCACGTTATTTTCAACCATACGGTTAACAGCGTTGTTTCCGCCGCCGCCAACGCCGATTACCTTAATAACCGCGCCGAATGCATTGCCGTTATCAAAATCGAATGTCATTTTATTTTCCTCCTGATTTTACTTACATAATATCATATTATATAATAAACTTTTTTTTTGCTTTTTTCAATAAGAAAATGGGTAAAATCGAGTAAATTAACATTTAATTTACTTTTGCCAAGCCACAATTTTCCTTATGTGAAGTTTTCAAAGGTACCTTCTTTAACTTCATCGTCCGAAACATCAATAATTCCGCTTGTTCCGTCATTGCTTTTTTCGTCTATGATGGTAAGCATAAACTGGATTTTAGAGTCAAGGTTAACCTTATCTCCAAGCTTGACAAGATACTTTGTGCCATAGGACAATCTGATGTCAAACCTGTCAGTCATATCAATATTGGTTATCTCAGCGAAAACCTCATACTTTTCAAGAAGTGAATACAGCTCTTTAATAATCTCATCCGAGCCGTTATCCGTTTCAAGAAATTCACCTTCAACGCAGCTTTCAATGCCTGTAATTTCAACGCTTACAAGCTTTCTCAGCTCCACGTCCTCTATATTCTCCGTGCGTGACAGAACTCTCAGACTCTGGGACAGCACATACATACTGTCATTTAGTGAAACATAGAATGTTGGATTTGCTTTTTCCACCGTCACCTTCAATGTACTCGGCCATATTCTTGATATTTTGAGATTGTCTATATACGCAAGATTATATTTCACATCCTGCAAAATCTCCTCATTGCTTTTTCCGTAAAGTGTATCGCCAAAGGCAAGCCCCATGCCTTCCATCATTTCTTGCTCGGTATACGGACAATCGCCTTTTATTGTGAGCTTTTGGATTTTGAACAGCTTCGCATAGCACAAATATCCACCCACAGCAATTATAATGCACAGAACCAGCAGCGACAGCGCCGTGTTCTTTCTTTTAGCCTTTACATGGCTTTTACGCACATTTTCCAGCTTCTCCGATTCGGGAACACCCTGCGAGGCACCGCTGTTTACGCTGTCTGACGGTATATTATTCTTCTTAGGATATTCCCTTCTCATACACTTCACTTCCTGCTTTTATCCAATATTTCCGTTACTATTTTAAAAATCCTGTCCAGAGTATCCGTCACCGCAAATTCACGCACATTATTTTCCATGGACTTTCTTTTTTCATTGTTTTCCACAAGCTCTTTTACGGTTTCTGTAAGCTTTTCTCCCGTAAGCTCCTTTTCCTCAATCATAGTTGCCGCATTTTTATCACACAAAACCTTTGCGTTCTTATACTGATGATTGTTTGTAACATAGGGAGATGGAATAATCACTGCCGCTTTTCCCAGAACCGCAAGCTCAGACAGTGTCATTGCACCTGCTCGGCAAATTTCAACATCACACGCAGCAAGAAGCTCGTGCATATTATATATGTACTTACAAACCGTCACATTGCCTTTTTTCAGGGTTTCATCGTCAACCCTTTCAAAGCCGAGAGTTGAAACATACTTTTCCCTTTGTTCCTCCCAGCCTGCTTTACCAGTTGCGTGAAAATGATATACGCTCTGCGGCAATGAGTAATTTTTTATAAGCTCAAACACATTTTCATTAAGTGCCATTGCACCGAGGCTTCCGCCTGCTGACAACACCACCTTTTCTCCATCTGCAATTCCGAGAGTCTGTCGTGCCTTTTCCTTGTCTGCCTTTAACATTTTTTTGGAAACAGGGTTTCCCACAAGCACAAGCTTTTTCTCATCGCAGGTAAAATAAGGTCTTGACTCCTCAAAGCTTATCATAACCTTATCGACATACTTTGAAAGTGCCTTTGTTGTTACACCCGGGAATGCATTCTGCTCATGTATACAGGTAGGAACGCCCATCTTCGATGCCGCTTTAAGAACAGGCCAGGAAACATAGCCTCCCGTACCTATTACAATATCAGGCTTAAACTCTCTTATAATCTTCTTTGCTTCCATCACAGAGGTTACAGCCTTTATTGCAGCATCAAAATTTTCAAGTGTCAGCTTTCTTTTAAAGCCCTTTACCTTGACGTGATGAATTTTATAGCCTGCCTTGGGAACAAGAATATTCTCCATTCCCGCCGGAGTTCCCACATATTCTATAACAGCATCCTTATCCATGCTATTGATTTTATCGGCAATTGCAAGTGCGGGGTTTATGTGTCCGCCCGTTCCGCCGCCGCTTACCAGCACTCTCACAGTAACGCCACCTTTACTATTGTGTTTTTTCCACCGAGGACATTCGGGAAACCGACAGCACAACGCCCATTTCCGCTAAGAGTATCACAAGTGACGTACCTCCATAGCTGAAGAACGGCAGTGATATACCCGTACTCGGCAGTGTATTTGTTACAACCGCTATATTAAGAATAACCTGAAGTCCTACATGCATTATAATACCCGTAACAAGCATTGAAGAAAACCTGTCGGGAGCACGAAGACCTATGACTATTCCCCTGTATATAAAGAATGCAAACACGCAAATGAGAAAAGCAGCACCTATAAAGCCCATTTCCTCACACCACACCGAGAATATATAGTCATTCTGCGGTTCGGGAAGATACAGATGCTTCTGTCTGCTGTTGCCAAAGCCTACGCCTGTAAGACCTCCTGAGCCTATGGCATAAAGCGACTGTGCAGGCTGCCAGCCGTCACCTTTTATATATTTAAATGGGTCCTTCCACACCTGAAGACGTGCCGAGGAGTGGGACATGGTTGTTGCAAGGAACAGCACGCCTGCTATTCCCACTCCCATACCCATAAGAAGGTACCAGCCGTTTGTTCCGCCTATTACCATCATGCAGAATATAATTCCTGCGATAATTACAAGACCCGAAAGATGGGGCTGAAGATACAGAAGAACGCCCACAATTCCCAAAATCGCAATGTACGGGAAAATACCGTAACAAATTCCGGGAAGGTTCTTTTTCATATTTGTAGGTATCATTATTGCCGCCGCAAATCCCACAGCAACAAGCACAAATATTGCACCTACTGCTTTATTTGGAATAAACACAAAGGCAAGTGCCCCCACAACAATAATAAGAACACTTAAAGCAATAGGCTTTCTAAGACCGTAAATATCGTCTTTTCCTGCGATTTTATCTGCATATTTATCTGCATAGTCTGCAAAAAACAGCACTACCGCAAATTTCATAATTTCCGACGGCTGCAGTGAGATAGGTCCTATTTGCAGCCATCTCTGAGCACCCTTAGCACCCGAGCCTGCAATAAGAACTGCCGCCAGCATGAGAATTCCAACAATCATTATGATTTTGGAAAAACGTCTAATAAGATGGTAGTCAAACAGCTTTGACACCACTGCCATCACGAAAAGTCCCAGAAGTGCAAACACAATCTGGCTTCTTGCAAATCTGTAGCTGTCGTCAAAGTATTCCTTTGCATAAGGATAGCTGGCACTGAATACCATTACCGTTCCCATGCACAAAAGAAGAATTATGCATATCAAAAAGGGACGGTCAACACCGCCCACCTTTTGCACAAGCACACGTCGTCCCGGTAAGGCTTTCTTTTGTATTTTTTTTATTCTGTCGGCATTTCTGCCATCCGAACCGCTTCTATTTGCGTTATTCAAGCCGTTACCTCCGTTAAAATGAATTTCTTATTACATAATTCCGAGAAATCCGTAGCATCCGATTGCTGCAAAAATTGCAGTAACAATGGAGAATACAAACACTATTTTTACCTCTCCCCAACCGCTCATTTCAAAGTGGTGATGGATAGGTGTCATTTTAAACACTCTCTTTCCCGTCAGCTTATAGCTTATTACCTGAATCATAACCGAGAAAGATTCAATATAGTATATTATTCCCACAAAAAGGAGAATTATCGGAATATCAAGCATTATTGCCGCACTGCACACAACCGCACCCATGTATATTGAGCCTGTATCACCCATAAACACTCTTGCGGGATGGAAGTTATACACCAAAAAGCCAAGTGCACCGCCAAGCATTGTACCTGTCATAACCCCTGCTTCGAGATTTCCGCTCTTGAATGCAAGCACCGACATGAATATCATTACTACTGCCGTTACCGACGAGCAAAGACCGTCAATGCCGTCTGTAAGGTTTGTGCTGTTTGTGGTAAACACAATTCCAACAGCCATTATTATGTAATAGAATATTCCGAAGTCAACCGTTGTATTTACAAAGGGAATTGCAACGCTTGTATTAAGAAGGTCAAGCCTTGAGAGCACTACAAGATAAACAATTGTTACAGCGAACTGAAGAACAAGCTTTTGCTTTGCCGTAAGTCCCTGATTTTCCTTTTTGAAGAATTTCACATAGTCATCCGTAAAACCTATAAGACCGTTTACAAGCACGAAAACATAGTGAATTGCAAGTGCTATATTTCTCTGCCATATTGCACAACCGATTACGGGGAAAAGGGATGCAGCGATAAAGAACAGTCCGCCCATTGTGGGAGTTCCTTCCTTACTCTTATGCCATCTCGGTCCTATATCAAGAATTTTCTGTCCCATTTTAACACTTTTAAGCACAGGGATAAATATTCTTGCAAGAACCACCGTAACTATAAAGCTGATTATAAGACTTGCAAAAAAGCTTACTTTCATTTTAATTCTCCTATTTTTGCCATATTAACCTTAGTCTGAGTTATCCATATGGTGGAAGTCAACGCTTACCATAGTACCCGGAGCTACCTGCTCGCCTGCTCTCGGTGACTGTCCCGTTGCCACGGTTCCCGTGGTATCGTCACGGTAAGCACCCTCCATTTTAATGTTCAGTGAATAATTTACAAGTGTTGTATTCGCTCCTGACGGCGACATTCCAACAACATTCGGAACGGTTACAGTATTCTCCTTTGATGCTTCATCTGTATAAAGCACCACAAGTCCGCCCTCACGGAGCTTTGTTCCGAGTCTTGGGAACTGGGAAATAATTACATCACCGCCGCCGAACACTTTTGCACGAAGTCCGGCATTTTCAATGGAGGTCTTTGCACCCGCAACTCCAAGTCCCGTGTAGTCCGCAACAGGAGTATTTTCCAGAGAAACCGCATTTTCATCGGTCTGCGTTTCAACATTAAGATAAGGAAGCACCTCTGAAAGCACCGAGGAAACAACAGGTGCTGCGATTGTACCGCCGTAGTAATTGCCCACAGGCTCGTCAATTGCTATAAGAATTGCAATTTCAGGGTCATTTGCAGGTGCAAACGCAACGCAGGAGGCAATATGCTTATTACCCTCCATATCTCGTTTCTGGGATGTACCCGTCTTTGCGCCTATGCTGTAGCCTTTAACGTATGCATTCTTGGTTGAACCCATTGTAATACCGTTTTCGAGGAACTTCATAACAGTTTCGCTTGTTTCCTTGGAATTAACCTGTCTTACAATTTTAGGCTCAAATTCCTCTACAACATTGCCTTCATCATCCACAAGAGCCTTTACAACTCTCGGCTGCATAAGATTTCCGCCGTTTGCCACAGCAGAAACCGCCCTTAAAAGTGAAAGCGGGGTGATTTTAAAGGTCTGACCGAAGGAATATACTGCAAGCTCTGTCTGATTGAAAAAATCAAAATCCTTATGATAAATGCTGTTTACCTCTCCTGCAAGGTCTATTCCCGTTTTTTCAGTAAAGCCGTAGGACTCAAAATACTTATAAAACTTTTCTCTGCCAACAGATGCGGCAAGCTCCATAAACACGGGGTTACAGGAGTTCTGAAGTCCCTTTTCAAAGGTTTCATAGCCGTGGCCTCTCAGAAGATGGCAGTTGATTATGTATCCGCCGATAGCCTTTGAGCCGGTACAGTTGAACTGGTAGCCCGCCTTGGTTTCGGGAAGGTTTTCCTCAAGAGCCATGGCACTTGTTATAATTTTGAAGGTTGAACCCGGCTCATAAAGCTCTGTTATTGCTTTGTTCTTCCAGCGTGCTTCAACCAAGTCCTTATAGAACTTATTTTTTTCTTCTTCATCGGGAAGATTCTTGTTTCCTTCCTCATCCTCAATAAGGGTGCGGCAGTACTCATCATACAAAAGCTGCATTTCTTCATCAAGGTCATAAGGATTATTAAGGTCATAATCAGGCTTTGTTGACATTGCAAGAACATCGCCGGTGTTTACGTCCATAATAATGCCGAGAACTCTGTTATTTGCCTGTGTATCTTCAAGAGCTGTCTGAAGGTGTTTTTCAAGGAAGGACTGCACCTGCCAGTCAATGGTAAGAACAACATTCAGACCGTTTCTTGCGCCCACATAGCTTTCATATTCAAAAGGCATATCCCTGCCCTTTGCGTTCTGAGCAGTAATAATCTTACCGCTGCTGCCCTTTAGGTATTCTTCATAATAGGATTCAACGCCGTAAATACCCGTATTTTCGGAATTTGTAAAGCCTATTACGTTACTTGCAAGGTTTCCGTAAGGATAAACACGCTTGGTGTCCTCCTCAAGATGTATGCCGACGATGTCGTTTTCTTCTATGAACTTTCTTATCTCATCGGTAACTGTTCTGTCAACCTTTTTCTTGATTATCTGGTACTTTGACTGCTTTCTTCCCATACGCATGACAATCTCTGCTCTGTCAACGGAAAGTGTTTCGCTCAGGTAATCTGCGATGACCGCTTCCTGTTCATCCTCAATTTCGTAGGGGGATATATAAACAGTTTCAACCGTAGCACTGACTGCAAGAGCTGTCATGTTACGGTCATAGATTGTGCCTCGTTTTGGGCTTATATCAATTTCTGTGGTGTATTGGTCAAACGCACCCGTTCTGTACTTTTCGCTGTCCGTGAGCTGAATGCTCGAGAGTCGAAAAGTTAGTGCTATCAGCAAAGCTGTCATTACCGATAGCACTAAAACAACTCGCTTAAAATATGGTTTTACAGGAGTGTTATTATTCATTGTTTAATCTTTCTCCGAGGATTATTATTTGTAAATCTTGCTTACAGTATTTTTTAATCCGTCAAAGGTTGTTCCAAATGCATCGGTCTGCTGGTTTTCCTTGGTGATAACAACCTTATCTCCGCCTGAAATGCTTACATAATGCTTTTCAACCTCTGTAGACTTTACCATTCCGAGTCTGCCTGCCGCTTCCTTTTCGATATATGTAAGGTCATTCTTTCTGTCAAGCTCAATGGCAAGTCTTTCGTTTTCCTGCTTGTTTTGTGCAATGCTTGCTTCAAGCTCTCCGATTTCATAGGAAATATTATTCACAACCGAATAGCTGTATGCGATAAACATAAGCATTACAGAAATAATAAGGCAGTAGAAAACAAAGCCTATAGGAAAAGGAGTTTCCGCCTTTACTCTTTTCTTTATAATTACGGTGCGTCCCGTTCTTGTACGTTCGCCTGCTTTTTCTCTTACAAGAACACCCTCGGCACTTGCATGTGCTGTTCTATTATACTGTGCACGAGTGGAATTTATACCCATATTTTCTCTAACTTCACCGTAATAAGCCATTTAACAATCTCTCCTATATTTTATTTCTACAGTTTTTCACATATTCTCAGCTTTGCACTTCTGCTTCTGGGATTCTCCTCCAATTCCTTTTGGGACGGGAGAATAGGTTTCTTGGTAATCACGCTTCCCACAGGCTTTTTGCCGCACACGCATACAGGAAAATCCTTAGGGCAGGTACAGCCCTGTGTTTTTTCAAGGAAGGTATGCTTTACTATCCTGTCCACAAGTGAATGGAAGGTAATGACGCTCATTCTTCCGCCGCTTTTCAAAAGAGGGAACATGCCGTTTATACAGTCGGCGATAACATCAAGCTCGCCGTTCACTTCAATTCTGATTGCCTGAAAGGTTCTTTTTGCAGGGTGTGGTCCGTCTGCCTTGTTTTTGGCAGGTATTGCACTCTTGATTATATCCGACAATTGGAAGGTGGTCTTTATATCACCGTTTTCTTCTCTGTACTTTACAATCTTACGTGCAATGGACGAGGCAAACCTTTCCTCGCCGTACATATCAATGATTTTCGCAAGCTCTCTTTCGCTGTAGGTGTTCACCACATCATATGCCGAAAAGCTGTCCTGCCTGTTCATACGCATATCGAGGGGAGCATCCTGCATATAAGAAAAGCCTCTGTCAGCATTGTCAAGCTGAAACGAAGAAACACCGAGGTCTGCAATCACTCCGTCAATTTCGGTGACACCGATTTCCTCAAGCATCTGTCGTCCGTCCACAAAGTTTCCGTGAAGAAGGATTATTCTGTCGCCGTACTTTGCAAGTCTTTCCTTCGCTTTGCCCAGTGCATATTCATCTCTGTCAATTCCAATGAGTCTTCCCTTTTCGGAAAGCTTACTTGCTATTAAATTTGAGTGTCCCGCACCTCCCAGGGTACAGTCCACATATATTCCGTCAGGCTTTACGTTGAGGGAATCCACCGTTTCCTCAAGCATCACCGTATAATGTCCGAAATTCTCCTGCAACTTTTCTTCTCCTTAAAGGTATTCAGCAAAGACCAAGATGCATTTTCTTGCTTTGTGATTTGAACTTTTCAATGTCGTAATCGGATGCATCGTTATCGGCTTCCTCGCTGCTCCAGATTTCAACATACTTTCTCATACCTATAAAGGATATTTCCTTTTCAAGACCCGCAAATGCTCTTTCCTCATTGCTGATGCTTATTCTGCCCTGTGCATCAACATCTGTAGGCATTGCGTGCTTCATGATGTATCGCTTCATGTCGCCGATATCCTCGGTTTCCGCCAGCTCGTCCAGCTTTTCCATGAAGTTTATCCATTCTTCCTCTGAGTACATCACAAGGAACTTTCCGAAGGTTCTGGCAACAACAACGTGCTCACCCAGGTCTGCGCGGAATTTTGCCGGCACAAACACTCTGCCTTTTGCATCCAACGTATGTTTAAACTCGCCCGTCAGCATTATACACGCACACCTGCCTTTCAGAAAATATCGGGAGCAATACTGCACTTTCGCTCTTTTTTAATCCCTTTTGCACCTTTTTGCCCCACTCAGTTGATAATATTATAATATAGCCATTTATTTTTTGCAATAGCTTTCAAAAAAAATCATGTAGACTTTTTTAAGCCATTTCTTAAACTTTTTATGAACAAAGAACGGGCGTTCTATGAATATGTAAAAATGTACAAAATTCGACATATTGATACGTTAAATTGCACAATGCCGCAGTCTACGACCTACAGAGTCATACATAAAACAACAAAAAACGGCTTACCACCAAATTCAAAGTGATAAGCCGAAGATGTGAATTTATTCAGTTTTATTTAAGCTTTGCGTAAGCCTTAGCTCTGTTAACGTTATTGAGTATAGCCTTTCTCAGACGGATGGACTTTGGAGTTACCTCGATAAGCTCATCCTCATTAATAAACTCAATAGCTTCCTCAAGGGAGTGGATTTTCGGAGGAACAAGTCTGAGTGCTTCATCCGCACCTGTTGAACGCACTGCCGTCATGTGCTTCTTCTTACAGGGGTTGATTACTATATCGTCGGTCTTTGCATTTTCACCAACAATCTGTCCTTCATAAACATCCTGTGCGGGAACAACAAACATCTGACCTCTGTCCTGAACATTATAAATACCGTAAGAGGTTGTCTTACCTGTTTCATATGCCACAAGAGAGCCTGTAGTTCTCTTGGTGATTTCTCCTCTGTGAGGTGTATATTCAAGGAACAGCGAGCTGAGAATACCCTCTCCTCTTGTATCGGTAAGGAACTCATTTCTGTAGCCGAAAAGTCCTCGTGTGGGAATATGGAACACTACATGCATTCTGTCGCCTCGGGGAGTCATATCAATAAGCTCACCGCGTCTTGCACCCAGCTTTTCGATAACAGAGCCTACATAATCCTGAGGAACATCGCAGGAAACCTCTTCCATAGGCTCCATCATAACGCCGTCAACTTCCTTGAAGAGAACCTTAGGTGCACTTACCTGAAATTCATAGCCTTCTCTTCTCATAGTTTCAATAAGAATGGAAAGGTGCATTTCGCCTCTGCCCATTACTCTGAAGGCTTCCGTTGTATCCGAGTCTTCAACCTTCAGGGAAACGTCCTTGAGAAGCTCTTTGTAGAGTCTTGCTCTAAGGTGACGTGAGGTGCAGTACTTACCTTCTGTACCCGCAAAGGGTGAGTCATTAACCGAGAAGGTCATTTCAAGGGTTGGCTCAGATATCTTGCAGAAAGGAAGTGCCTCGGGAGCTGAAACATCGCACAAAGTATCTCCGATTGTAACTTCTTCAATACCCGAAACGCAAACAATATCTCCCGCCTTAGCCTCATCAACGTTAACCTTTTTAAGTCCGTCGATGGTGAGCAGGTTCACAACCTTTGAGTTATAATTATCGTGTATGCCGTGATGGTGGCAAACGGTAACATTCATGTTCTTTTTAAGAGTACCGCGCTCAATTCTGCCCGTTGCTATTCTTCCTATAAAATTATCATAGTCAATTGAGGAAACAAGCATTTGTGCAGGGCCTTCATCGTCAACCTCGGGACCGGGTACGTGGTTTATAATCTGCTCAAAAAGAGGAACAAGGTTTTCCTCCTGAATATCAGGGGAAAGTGATGCAGTACCGTTTCTGCCTGAGCAGAATACAACGGGACTGTCAAGCTGGTCATCGCTTGCATCAAGGCTGATAAGCAGCTCAAGCACCTCATCCACAACCTCATTCGGACGTGCGCCGGGTCTGTCAACCTTATTTACAACAATTATAACCTTATGTCCAAGCTCAAGTGCCTTCTGAAGAACAAATCTTGTCTGAGGCATTGTGCCTTCAAATGCGTCAACAAGCAGCAGTACGCCGTCAACCATTTTGAGAATTCTTTCAACCTCACCGCCGAAATCCGCATGTCCGGGTGTATCAACAACGTTGATTTTTACATCCTTATAAACAATAGAGGTGTTCTTTGCAAGGATTGTAATTCCTCTTTCTCTTTCAAGGTCATTACTGTCCATTACTCTGTCGTCAACAACCTCATTTGCACGGAAGGTTCCGGACTGCTTTAGCATTTCGTCAACAAGTGTGGTCTTACCGTGGTCAACGTGTGCAACTATTGCTACATTTCTTAAATCATTTCTTGTCATTACTTTTAAAATCCCCTAAATTTTATTTTTCTTCCAAAAGTTGATTTTACCACAAAAAAGGCGGTAAATTCCGCAAAAAATGCATTGTTTACCGCTTTTCATATTATTTTTAACAATATGTTTTATTTTTTGTTATCGTATGCTGCCGGCACTTACAAATTCAGCACCTACAAAGGCAACTATTCAAACAAGGCGCTGAAATCCGCATCTTCAAACAGAACAGGCGGTGCTTCTTCATCCTTCTGTGCTTCGTCTGAGGCTTCACCCTCGGCTTTCTCATCACCTTCGGTGGTTGTCTGCTGTGAGTCCTCCGAATTCTCATCCGTCTTATCCGTTATATCGGCAAGAGTTATGATAAAGGGAACTTCAACCTCATTACCCTCCTCATCCGTCATAGACTTCACCGAGAAATCAACAATAACCTTATCCTTAATCGGCAAAACAGGTTTCCAGTCTTCAATCTTGTTTCCCGTAAAGTCAAGCTCAATGAGGGATGCGGGGTTATAGCCTTCAAGAGCCGAAATATCCGTAATCCCGTTATCCTTGAAATAGCCGAACACAAGCTTCTTATAACTGTTTAAGAAGGATACATCGTCAATACTACAGCTATAAAGTTCAAAAACCTGAAGCTGAGTAAATTTTTTCAGGTCATTACTTGTAAGGCTTGAACTTTCCATCGTTGCCGCTTTTACAAGCTTCTGCAAGCCCTCAATTGTAACATCCTTGCTGAAATAAAAGTCTGCATAGTCCTTGAGTCCCACATAAGCCGTAATGCTTCCGTCATCCTCGGGACCTATTGCAAGGTATCTGATGCTGAGAATATCTTCTTCTGTAAGCTCGGACGACTTTTTACCAAGGCACTGTGCAACGGCATTTGCAAGAGCTTCGCTCTCAAAGCCAAGGGCGTTTTTTTCGTCACTTTCTTCGTCGCTCTTGCTGCTGTCCTTATCCGTCTTTTCGCCGTCTTTCTCGGTTACTTCTTTATCTGAGCTTTCTTTTTCACCGTCAGCAGTCTTATCCTCTGCTGCTTCATCCTTTTCTGCTTCGTTTTCCTTTACATCGGCAGATTCATTATCACTTTGTGTCTGAGTGCTGTTTACGGTTGCTTTGTCATTCTCCTTCTTATCATCCGTGCAGCCTGAAAGCAGTGTCGTAAAGCAAAGTGCCAAAGCAAGTATAATTGAAATATTTTTAAAAAGCTTCATAACAAGTCATTCCTTTTCGTATTTTCTTCGATTATACTACTTTATCCGAGTTTTGTCAACCGACAAATCCCAAGCGGCAAAAAAAGAAAATCCCAAGCGGCAAAAAAAGAAGCCGCCTCATCCGAAGCAGCTTCGCCGTTCTATTCTTCCATCTGTTTTCCAAGAAAGCTTGCTGCAGTCTGAACAAGCTTAATCTCGGTATCATCAGGTTCTCTGAGAGTTTCCTCAGCAGCCGTTGTACTGACAACAGCACCAATAACATCTCCGCCCGAAATAATTGGTACGGCACAGGATACGATAATCTTTTCGTTTCCGTCTACCACATAGAATTCCTTGCCGTCATTCTTTCTGCAATACATCTGACGTGATTCCATTACCGATTCAACATCAGGCGAAACCTTTTTTTCATTACATTCCTTCTTAGGCACGCCCGCATATGCCACCACCATATCCCTATCGCATACAATAATCGGGTGGTTACTGGTTTTATAAAGGGTTTCTGCATACTGGGAGGCAAATCCCAAAAGCTCGCCGATGGGTGAGTATTTTTTGAATATCACCTCTCCGTCACGGTCGGTGAATATTTCAAGGGGGTCGCCTTCCCTTATTCTCATAGTTCTTCTTATCTCTTTTGGGATAACAACACGACCGAGGTCATCTATTCTTCTTACAATTCCTGTTGCTTTCATATATAAATTCTCCTTTAAAATCAAATCTTGGTGTGGTTTTATTGTTTGACTTTTTGGAGGATTTATACTGCTTTTGAGTAAATTTGGACTGGAGATTTTTGGATTAATTAATCGAACGTATTGTAACGTATTAATTCATATTTTAATTACTAAAACCCGCTTCAGCAACTGAAGCGGGTTCGTGTTTTGATTATTAGATTTTCTTCTTTGTATCTTCGCTTATGGGGTTAGTGGGTGTATATTTTACATTCTTTATAGCACCGCCTGCAACTTCGCTGAGATTGTCTAATGATATCTCTTTTTCAGCGTTTTGCTTTTTGGTTTCCTCAAGCTTCTTGTTTTCTGACATTTTGCTCACCTCCGTATTTTATTCAACATTTGTCATCATTTCAATTCTCTCCAAAAATCTTTGAAGAACTGCCGCCGCTTCCGCTCTTGTTGCATTGTTCAGCGGTCTTACTGTACCGTCCTCGTAGCCTTTGATTATTTCTTTTCCGACTACCCAGTTCATTGCGGGTATTGCATACAGAGAAATCTCATCGGCATCTTTAAACGCAAGATTTTCTTCGGTGGTTACCGCTTCAACGCCCTTGTAAACCGCATAACGGAACATAATTGTTGCAATCTGCTCTCTTGTAATCTTTGAATTCGGTGCAAACTCGGTTTCCGAAATACCGTTTACTATTCCGTTATTCTTCGCCCAGGCAACTGCAGCTGCATAGTATTCACCGTCAGCAACATCCGAGAATCCTGACATTTGCGTCACTTCAGGCTCTCCTTCGGCACGGTAAAGAACAGTAACAAGCATTGCTCTTGTAAGAGCAGAGCCGGGTGAGAAGGTGGTTACCGTTGTTCCGTTGAACAGTCCGTTTTGATTGGCATACTTCACATTTTCAAAGAACCAGTCCTCAGCCTTAACGTCTGTAAACGGATTGTTCCATTCTTCAACGTCTTCGGAGTCGTCAGCATCTTCATCCTGTACGACGTCCTTTTCGTCCTCTTGCTCATCGTCCTGTTCGGGTTCTTCTTCAACCCACTTAGCATACAGTGTCATATTTCCGGTTACTGTTGTCTTTGAATCTGCTTCCTTTGTAAGAGCTTCATCAAGATACCAGCCATCAAAGATATACCCTTCTTTTACAGGAGTTTCAAGTTTACCCACAGCAGTGTTTTCCTTAATCTTCATAGAATCAAGTTTGTTTCCGCCGTTGGTGTTCAAAGTTACAGTGTACTTGGTTGTTGTATCGGTTACGGATACAGAACCCGAATATGAGTTTTTCTTTGCAACCTTAACCGTCGCCGTTACCGTCATGAGCATATCTTCAGGAATTACGTCCTGCCAATCAACCTTTTGAGGGTTACCGGAAGCCTCAAAAGTAAAGGTTTCGCTCATGGGAACAACTATACCTGTAAGTGTTGTTGTTCCGTAATCCTGTGCCACAATGGCATTCGAGTAGTCAATGAATGCAACACTTGCGTCAGAGCTTGTGCGCCAGTCAACCATCAGGGTATTTTTATCTACGCCCTTAAATTCCGGCTGGATAACCTCGGTTTCACCCTCTTTTAATGAATAGGATTTCTTAAACTTCACATCCGTGAGAGATGAAAGCAGTTCTATTGCCTGTGCACTGAATTCCTTTTCAACTGTGACGGTTTCTTCAAACACAGCTTCATCATTTTCACTTACAACAAGCTTTATGTCAGCCTTACCTACACCGTCTGTAATTGTAAATACGTCATCCGCCGCATCAATTAAAATACTAACTTCATCCGATGTACCGATTTCAACAGTGTCAATTGTCTGTGAGCCTGCAAGTTCTTCACCGATATAAGCTTCAACCGTTACGGCATCGGAATCTGCATTTCCCGTATTTTCAATCTTTGCCGTGAGCAAATAATCACCCTGTGCATATTCGTCTGTTGTTTTGCCTGCAGACACATCGGTAACATCAAGCTTTGAAGCATACTCAACCGTCAAGCTGTTTTCGTCTTCATCACAGGAATAAGCTGTAATAACAGTTTCTTGTGCTTCTTGGGGAAGCTCAACGGTGATGTACATTTTATCCTTCGCACCGCCGGGCAATGTAGCTGTATAGTCCTGTGTAACCACATTACCGTCAACATCAACGCTGACTGTAACAGGCTGGCTGCTCTGAAGCAATCCGTTATTTGTAACAGTAACAATTACGTCCACCGCAGAACCGGGAACGGGATATTCTTCCTCAATTTCAACTCCTGTTACCGTTACATTTTCAAACGGAATATGCTTAAGCATAACAAGAGCTGTGTCTTCGGAATCACCGTAATTACCCTTTGCACTTCCTGCATATATAGCGCCGTCAATTACCGACACACCGATACCTGTGTAGTAAGTGTTTTCTTCGCCGTTGCTTAAAACAAACGCTTCACTCCAGTATGACACTTCATTCTGTGCTGTTTCTTCGGGTTCTTCTTCACTGTCGGGTGCTTCATCTTGTGCGTTATATACTGATGCCACTATCTGACGTGCTCCGCCGTGAACCTCTGTCCAGAACAGATACATTTTTCCGTTTTCGTCAACATAAACATCATATTCAGAAACATTATTGCTTTCTACAGCAATGTCTGCACCTGCTTGTATTGCTTCATCCGGTATTGTTTCGGTAGAACCGTCGGGAAGCTCATAGCTGTTTTCATCGCTGTGTCCGGACAGAACATAATACTCTGTGTTTCCTTCGGATACCAATGTAAGTCTGTCATTCTTAATAACATCTGTTATGTTAAGATAGCAAATTTCACCGTGTTCGGCATCAGGCTCCTGTGCACCGTAGAACAGGTAGGTTGCATTATTCGAACGTGCAAGCTTGGGTGATGTATAATATCCGCTTTCAGAAGTAATTCTTATATTATGAGTAAAGGTTTCTTCTTCAAAATTATATATCTGGATAAACACATCTCTGTCGTTAATGGTTGAAAGATTACGGTCCCAGTCAACTGTCCATGCAAAAATTGAAAGACCGTTATAGCATATAGCGTCACTTTCAACCAATCTGAGCATTTCATAAGAATCCGAGTCTATTCTGAGGTCAAGGAATCTCTGACCGTACCACTGTTCTCTGTATTCGTCCTTTTCCCAATCCTCAAGCCCCAAAAGCTCGTCATCTGTATATACGTCACCGTTGTTGCACCATTCACCGTCTTGGTAGAACAGGTATGCAATTACAGAAGGTGCTGTGTTTTCATCATACAAATCCGATACTTCTTCAAGAGAAATATATTCAGTCTTTGTGTAGTAAAGAATTATTCTGCCTGTTTCTTCATCATATGAAGCTCTCGGCATCATATCGGCTGTATAATCCTCATCGGTTGTCTTTGTAAGCTGAGTAACCTCGCCGAAAGTTTTACTTTCCTTGTCGAAGAATACCGTCTTAATTTCAAGGGAAGACAGCACATCCACAAGGTCAGCATCATCACCGTGAACGGTGTTTGCCGAAGACCATGAAACAATCAGGCTTCCGTTGCCGAGATCCTGAACATTTGGATAGTCGTCCAAGGTTCCGTCATTGTCAAGAACCACAGGTTCTCCCCATGTTTCACCGTCGCCGATTGAATAGTAAACAGTTCTCTTGTTGACATCCTCCCTTTCAGGATTATCGTCAACGAATACCATAAGCATTTCGGAGTCGTTAATCTTTGTTATGCTCACATACGGGTTATCGGTAGAACCGGTCATAAGCACATTTTCACTTGTTCCTTGTGATGCATCAACAGACATAAGGGTCATGCCCGTATCCTCGCCGAGCCATTCGCTTCGGTTGTCAAGATATGCTCTGTCGATTGTCTTATCAAGCGCAAACTCTCCGTCTGACATGTAAAAGCCTTCTTCGGAAAGCATCTGAAGTGCCGCATCGTTTGCATAATTAAAATCAATGTGCCCATTGGTGCCTTCGGTGTTAAACATCTTCTTTGTCACCTTGAAAAGACTCATGGAATACACTTCAAATCCCAGCAATTCAATGTTCCAGCCAAGGTCAATTGTTATATCACCGTAAGAGTTTGTTCCGATTTCCGTAAACTGGAAATCCATATCAAAATCAAATTCCGCCTTGCCCTTTACATATACTTGAAAAGCCCCTACACCGAGCTTTACGCATATGGCGGGATCAAGGAAAATATATCCTTCGCGGCGTACACTGTTGTTGAAGGTCTTAAACAGTCCGAAGCTCTCTGAGGTATACTCAACAGCATCTTCGGTTTCATATAGGTCTTCATAGTCAACGTACATACGGTATACACCTGCAAGACTGCCGTTAAGAGCCACATCTATGGCAATATTTATACCTATAGGCAGTGCAATGGTGTTTTTGGAAGAAACTTCAAAATCAGCTCTTACATAGAAAACCATGTCCTCAAAGTAATTCTTACCGCCGCTTCTCTGGGAAAGTGTAAGGTTAAAGCCTACTTCAGGAGTAACCGACCATTTAAACTTACTCTTTGTGGCATACTTACTCGGTGTTGGAACCTTTGAACTCTTTTCTTTGCCGTCGTAAACATCCTTCAGGAAGCTTTTCAGTTTATCGTCATAACGGTCTTTATCGGTTGTTTTGGTTTTTCTATAAAATTCATCTGACCATCCGAACTGATACTGTGACCTCTGCCAGGTAAATTGTGCCTCATCCTTTGTATTCTTTGCAGCTTCGGGTGTATAAATGCTTGTAACGGGCTCATCAAAGCCGTAAAGAGTACCGATGCTTATATCTCCAAGAGGATCTCCGATAATGTCTGTAACAATATCTGCTCGGTAAATTCCTTCAAGTGTTGAGCTGCCTATAAGCGGGAATATAAACTCGCCAAGGTCAAGCTCTGAGAAGAACTCATATCCCAAATCAATTGGTTCATACCACGTACCGTTCTGGTCTGCAAACTGAACATATACCTTATATCCGAATTTTAAATCAGCCTTGGGATTAAAGGTAAGTGTTGCCGTGAATTTATCTCCCAATGTCACCTTATCGGTTTTATAGGTGTCCGTCTTTTCAGAACAGTCTATCATGTTTATTCCGCCGTCATTATACACATAGAAACGTGCATCTGAAGGTATCAGTGCGTTATCCGAGGAAACGGATACAGACAAAGAAAGCTTATCGTTAACAACGGTTATAAAGTTGTCTGACACATTGCCGCCCTTGTCGTAGGCTGCACTTGTTCCTCTTGCCGTAAACACCTCAAGTGCAGGCAGTATTATATTTGTAGGAGCTTCAATGGATGCTGCTGCATAATACTCGCTTTCGCCGATTGTTATTGCACTGCTCACAGTTCCCCATGAAGGAAGACCCTTGATATCTACGGAGTATTCACCCTTTGTATTTGTCTGTGCAACAAAGCCGGCTATATTCATCCATGCGCCGGATATCGGTTTGTAAGTCTTTATACGGTACTTGTCTTCATTGTGTAAAATATTGTAAATAGTATCAATCTCACGCTTTACCGTACCGGTTTTTACCTTTGTTGTTTCGCTGGTCTTGGGAAGAAATGCGTAATAATATATTGTATTGTCATTATCAAGAGTAACATTAAGTTTATTTCCGAACAAGTAAATAGGATTTTTACTCTTTTCGCGGTCTGTTCTTGATACAATCGCAGCTTCCTCTTTTTTGTCGATGGTGCCGTCATTGTTTGTATCACCCGTCATATTTACCCATGAAACATAATACTGTTCGGGTGCAAATGCAGTAATGGTATACTGCTTACCGATGTGAGGATCTTTCAGCCACATATTTCCGTCGGCGTCCGAGATTTGCCTCTTTGCATCGTCGATGTTGCTGTCGGATGTGTCAATTACAACCTTTTCAAGAGAAGGAAACAGCTTTTCATCGGGGTTATCGGGATTCTTGACATTCAGTATACCCTCTCTGTCAACCGGTGAATACCCCACAAAGAAGGTCTGTTCACCTGTTGCAGGCTTGATACAGATATTTCCGTCAGCAACAACATCGCCCTTGGTATAATCGGTTTCTTGGATTACATCTCCCGATGCAGAAACAGAACTGAAGGTCGTTTTTCCTTTTTCATAATAAACAATTCCGCTTTTGCTGCCGTTTGCATACCACCAGTTTATACCCGCAGGTGTTCTGTTTGAAGCAGGAACCGACTGAACTCTGATTACAGAGCCGATGGGAACAGTCATCACATAATAATCAAGCCAATTATTGTACAAATACTTCTTGACAAAATTCTTATCTTTTTCGTTAGCCTCAAGTACATTCACCAAATATGAATTGAGATTGTCCTTATCATATTTGCCCGCAGTTTCATCATTGCTGTCGTCACGGTCGGTATTTTCAAAATTAACAGTTACGGTTTTTTGTCCGAATACGGGGAAAATTTTTATTGTTGCATCGGAATGAACATTCGATATAACGCCCGAATTCTTCAAATTTTTCACAAAATCACAGTCCGCTTTCAGCACAACCGTATTATCTTTTCCTGCTGCTACATAATATACCTTACTTGTTGTATATTTGCCGTCCAGAACCATGCTGTGTGCAACATGACTGTTGTTTGCAAAATATACACCCTTCAGATAAATGCCGAACTTTTCATTCTTCTCGGCATTTGCTGCTGAAATTGTAATCGCTTTATCGTTATTTGAGTAAAATGCGGAAACATTGTTTGCTTCCTGTTTCACGGTAACTGTACCGGGATTGTAAAGCTTGGCCGTTTCGCCGTCGAAGTAGGTCTGGATTATGTTGGGTGTTCCGCTTGTGAAATCATAAATCTTACGGCTTACGGTTTCTGCAGAATTCTGAGGTGAAAATGAGTACTTGGCATAATTGAAGCGTAACCAGTCAAGTCTGCTCTCAACATTATCATAGCCGCCCGAATTACACTTTACCCAGAATTTTATGTATGCATCATCACCTGTATTGGAAAGTCCCAGAGTGCCTTCTGCCCAATTTCTGTTTCCGCCCCAGTGATATGCATCAAGATGTCCCGCAAAGCTTTTGTCCGAGTCTGTTTCAATACCTGTGGTATATGACCTATATTTTGTATCAAAGCCTCTTGTTGGATTTGTGGTATATGCACTGAACGTGATATTCTTTACACCCACAAGGTTCTGCTTTTGTTTACTGACATACATTGTATGTGCACCGTCATTATACTGTCTGATATATAATGTGTTACCGCTTTCCCATGCACTGCCGTCACCGTTTTTATCCACATCCCAATCGCCGGGAAGAATAACGTCATATGAGGAGGAATCGGAACCGAGTGTAACATCGTCTGCCATAAGACTTGCATCACTGTCATCAAGGGAATAATCCTCATCTTTACCGTCAGAAGACAAGAGCACCTTCGCATAGTGATTTTCTATTTCAGTTGTGCTGTCCCCTTCAAGTCTGAGTCCAAAGTAAGCATCTTCGGAAAAATCATATGCCTTGATTTCTACTGTTTTTTCGGTTTCACCCGGAACAAACGCAATTGCCTTTGCTTCAAAAGCATCATATGCGGATGTCTTTGCAGTCTGGATAACCGTTGAAAGATAAACTGTTGAAAAATACTGTGTGCCGCTGCTTCTTTCAATTGTAACGTAAGAAGCAGGTTCATCCTTGGTAAGTACAAGCTTTTTCTCTACCAAATCAAAGCACGCTGTTTCAATCGGCTCATCGTCTATTATTGAAACGTATGTAGTGGAGTTTGCCGCTATTGTTGTGTTCTCAGAATCCGTTCCCATAAGTGCAATCATGAACACTCTGTTCTCATCGGATTTACTGTTGTCAATGATTTTAACTATTATATACTTTTCTTTTTCGCCTTTGTTGAAATGTATCTTTCCGCTTGTACCCTCTGCCGTAAGGAAGTAGTTGTACATACCGTCAAGCGTTTCACCAATTGCCGCTTCTTTTTCTTCTTTTGTTACGGCATCAGGAAGATTCAAGTATCTTGCCTGAGCATCCATAATGGAAGAACCTCTGCTCTTTGGCTTTCTTTCGCTGTTTACAGGCTTTGAAGCCGTTTCTTCTTCAACCTCAGGCTCTTCTTCTACCTCAGGTTCTTCTACCTCGGGTTCTTCTTCTACCTCGGGTTCTTCTTCTACCTCAGGTTCTTCTTCTACAACTTCTTCTGCAACTTCTTCTATAACTTCTTCTGCAGATTCCTGAGCATCCTCGGCTTCTTCAGTTTCATTATCAACCTCAGAATCATCCACGAATATCAAATCTTCAAGTTCAGGTTTTATACCCTGCATCTTTTTAAGTGCTTTTCCGTTCTCATCAAGCACTTTATAATCCTTGCCGTAATCGGACAGAAAATCTGCCGCCTTGAATACGACATCGGCTTCTTCATTGCCGTCGCCGTGTCTTACAATTTTAATTTTTAATTCTCCTGAGTTTTCTTTAACCTCGTATTCAGATGCTTCAAAATCGAAGTAAGAAAGCTCGATGTTTTCAACGCCTGTATTCTGATTCTTTGCAAATACAGATACAGGCATCATTGAAAAAATCATGTTGAAAACAAGAATCAAGCTTAAAATGCGCTTGCCGTTTCCCTTCATTTGTGTTCACTCCTTAAGTGTTTTTATATTTTTAATCATTATTCAACCTTTTGTCTTGCCGCAAGAGATGCAAACAGTCCGTTTTTCTCCATAAGCTCGTCATATGTGCCGTCCTCGGCAATTTTCCCTTTATCCAGCACAATAATTCTGTTGCACTGCTTTATGGTAGACAGTCTGTGAGCAATCACAATTCTTGTGCATTTAAGCTTGTCCAGTGCTTCGGACACGTTTTTTTGCGTTATATTGTCAAGAGCCGATGTTGCTTCGTCAAACATCAGTATTTTAGGCTTTGATGCAACTGCTCTTGCTATCAGAATACGCTGTCTTTGACCGCCTGATATTCCTCCGCCGCCTTCGCTTATCAGCGTGTACATTCCCATGGGCATATTTCTTATGTCTTCGGCAATTCCGGCCATTTCAGCAGCTTCCCACGCATCTTCAACCGTAAGATTCGGAGAAGTTACGGTAATATTCGAGAAAATATCCCCCGAAAACAGTTTGCCGTCCTGCATTACAACGCCTGTTTTTTGTCTTAATGACTTCAAATCAAGCTTTGACAAATCCTTGCCGTCGTAATAAACCGCACCCTTCTGCGGCTTTTCAAATCCAAGCATCAGACGCAAAAGTGTAGATTTTCCGCACCCTGTTTCGCCCACAATTGCAACATACTGACCGGGACGTATTTTTAAAGAAAGGTTATCTATCACATTAGGCAGGTCATCACCGTACTTGAAGGAAACACCGTTTAGTTCGATGCCGCCGCCAACTTTTGAAACAACCTGCTTTTCTTCGGAAAGCTCAGGCTCCTGTGCAAAAAACGGTTCGAGGTTTTCGATTATGGGTTTTATTCCTGCAATTGTAACGGAGCAGGTGCAAAGGAATGAAAACGCACCCGAAACAATTCCGTATGCACCGTTAAAAGCATAAAAGTCCGCCACCGAAATCTTCGAATTTGCCGCCGCAAAATATATCAGCACACTTCCTAAAACAGTTATTGCAAAGCCTGCACTGTTGCTGACCTTCAAGAGAAACGGCGGATTATAGGTTGTTGCCGCCCTTTTTGAAAAGCTCTTCGCCCATTTTGAAAAAGCTCTCTTTTCGGCACCTGCAAGCTTGATTTTTTGTATTCCGGAAATCAATGCATAAACAATTCCCTGTTCTTCTTGGGTATACTCAAGTTCTTTTCTCTTTTCTGCCGTCTGAAGCCTTGCAGCAAATACAGACCACAAAAGCGACAGTGCAAGTATCAATACTGCCCAACCACACAACGGCGGTGCATATATGTATATCTGTACAACAAATACAAGAGAACACAGTGCGGTAATTACGGCAGTCACCCCTGCATCAACAATCATTTCGCAAAGGTTACTGACAAGCATCACCTTATTCGCAAGACTTCCCGAACTGTGCTTTTTGAAAAATGAAGCAGGCAGCGACAGAATACGCATCATTGCCGCCGATTCGACAGACAGCTTCATTGCACTTTTGATTCTGCCTGCACACGCTTTTTTTGTAACACCCAGCATTGTAATGCTGATGCTGACACATATCAGGAAAACCGACAATGCAGCAAGCGGCGTCAGATTACTCTGATATATAACCGTGTCAAACAGGATGTTGTAAAGTACGGGAATAAGCGTGCTTACAAGCAAAACAGCAAGAGCGGCAACAGAAAACAAACGCAAATCACGTTTTGGAATTGTGCCGAAAATATGTGCTGCAAGCTCTTTGTAAGTCAAGACTATTTGCGGAAAGGGCTTGTAAAAACACAGTGCCGTTTCCTCAAACAAACCTGCATTCTTCTCAGCAACCCTGACATTCTTTCCCGTTGCTTCATCTAAAAACACATATCCTCCCGATGCTTTCGGGATAAGTGCAACAGCCGCACCGTCATCCTTTTTCTTTGCAAGCAGCGGTCCAGCCGAGGTCTTATACCATTTGTTCCTGAGAAGCACCGTTCTTTTCATAATTCCGCAGGGACGCAAAACATATTCAAGCTGTTCATCCATATCTTTGACGGAATCGGGAATTTCTCGGCTTTTCAAGTTATAAAACATAAAAATTCTGTCAATTTCACGTTTTAGTATCTTACGGTTATCACTTGATGTATAAAAAACCTCTTTCCCCTCTACAGCGCCGACTACATCATAAAGTGCCTCAGAAAAGTCAGCATTATCGCTGCGTTTCCGTTCTCTTATCTGTTCGTCAAACCAGCCCAAGATACCGACCTCCTATTCACTCATAATAAGGCTTGTATAATAACCGCCCTTTGCAAAAAGCTCGTCGTGTGTTCCACGCTCTATGACTGCTCCCTTATCCATAACAAGAATTTCATCACAGTCACGGACAGTGGACAGTCTGTGGGCAATTACAATACATGTAATTCCTCTTTCTGCAATAGATTTTACAACCTCATACTCGGTTTTGGCATCCAGTGCACTTGTTGCTTCATCCAATATAATCACAGTCGGGTCCTGTGCAAGAACACGTGCAATTTCAAGCCTTTGCTTCTGTCCGCCCGAAAAATCCTTTCCGCCCTCTAAAATGCGGTAGTTATATCCGCCGTTACGCTGTATAATATCGTCATGGATTTTGGCATCACGGGCAGCGAGTATCATTTCAAAATCTTCGATTGAGCTGTCCCACATTTTTATATTGTTTGCAATTGTATCTTCAAAAAGGATTATATCCTGATCCACAACTGCCACAGAGCCTGTAAACACTGCCCTGTCAATTTCATTTATCTTTTTTCCGTCAAAAAGTATTTCTCCGTCCCAAGGCCGGTACAATCCCGAGATAAGCTTTGAAACAGTTGATTTTCCGCAGCCTGACGTACCTACTATTGCAATCTTCTGTCCCGGTTTTACCGAAAGGCTGAAGTCTTTCAAAACAGGCTCGGAAAGTCTTGAATAACCAAAGGTTACGTTTTTCAGTTCAATACTTCCCGAAAGCTTATCATATTCCTCCGCTTCGATATTGTTTAAAGCTGTTGCGTCATCGCTGTAGTTCATTACATCCTCGGTACGTTCAATTCCGCTTCTCAGCTCCTGAAGCATCATTGAGGCTTCTGTCAGCTTTTTGGCAGGACCGATAAATGCTGAAAGCAAGCCCTGAAAAGCGAAAAGCATACCCGCCGTAAACTGTCCCTTTATTGCAAGTGCAACACCCACAGCAAGAACAAGTATTTCTGAAATACCGCTTATAAGTACCGGAACAGTGCCTATTTTACTGTCAATTTCAACATAGTCAACCTCTTTGGAGTTGATGCTTGCCTGATACCCCGACCACTTCTCAAAATAACCGTTTTCAGCACCGGTTGACTTTATTGTTTCAATAAGTTCAATTCCCGACACAGTGCTTGTTGCAAGACTGCCCCGATCACGGAGCATGGCACGGAGAATATTTGTACGCTTGTGGGAAACATAGGTGCTTACTGCAATATTTACAAGAACAGACACCACACCTATAAGCGTAAGCAGCACGCTGTATTTCAGCATTACGGCAAGATAAAGAAGCATCATAACCGCATCCAGCACAAGGGGTGCAAAGGTCATTACAAGCATTTGTGCATTCTGTGCGCCAAGTGCAAATCTCAGCATCAAATCCGCCGCCGAACGCTGTGAGAAAAACTCCATGGGCAAATGAAGAATTTTCCACATAAGGCTTGTACTCTTGCAGGCATCCAGCTTTCCGCTTATTCTCAGGGAGCTGATTTCTTTAAGTGCAAGTACCGTTATCTGCAAAACTCCCAGAACACCAAGCAGAGCAGTAAAGAAAACCAGCCGGTTTTTATTATAGTCTGTAAGAATAATGTCCACAAATATTTTTGACATTGCAAGAGTAATTACCCCGATTACAGATACTATAAGCGAAGAAAAAATAACAAGTGCGGCCGCCTTCTTTTCCATGAAAATCTGTTTCAAAGCATAGGAAAGAACGCTCTTTCTGTGTCCTTCCTTTCTGAACTGCTCACCGGGTTCAAAGCAAAGGCATATTCCCGTAAAAGCTTTATCAAGCTCCTGTGCAGAAACAGTGCAGGTTCCTTTGGCAGGATCGTTTATTATTGCCTTATTTCCTTTAAATCCGCAAAGAACCACAAAATGGTTAAATTCCCAATGAATTATACAAGGGTATGATGCAAGTTTTTTCAAATCTTCAATTTCATACCTGTACGCCTTTGTACAAAGACCGTAGTTCTGTGCCGCAAGCACAATATTTTTTGCATTTGAGCCGTCCCTTGATACACCGCAATCCATGCGCACCTTTTCAAGGGGAACCCATTTGCCGTGGTATGCAAGAATCATTGCAAGACACGCCGCACCGCATTCCAGTGCTTCAAGCTGCATTATCATGGGTACCGTGACATGCTTTTTCAGAGCCATCCCATTCACCTCAATCCGTTAAAAGAGATACAGGCGATATACTCTCTACCACTATTTCAGCCTTATATATTCCGTTTTCCATATCTGCATCTATCTGTGCCGTGTACACCCACTCATCCTCGCCAAGGTTTGCAAGATGAATTCCGTAAGGTGAAAGACACTCATTTGCAGGACACGGTATTTCCGATACTTCTCCCAAATCATAAATCTTTCCGTCAATGGAAATATCCGAATTCTCAGACACATCACCTATGCTCTTTTCGGGAATAAAGCAGACAGCTTTATTATTTTCACAAACAACAACACTGCCGATTTTTATATCAACCGTTCCTACAACTGCCCACAAAACGAGTCCTGCAACAATCAGAGCAGCCGATATAAAAACCGCCCATATACCTGTACCCGATGTTTTTATACATTCGTTCAACTGTTCAGGACAAGAAAAACTGTCAAGACTGTTTTTTCTGAAAAGTTCATTTTTCATGCCTATACGTCCTTATAAATCAAATTTTTTTACTATTGTAAGTATGTTCTTTCCGTCCCTATACTCATAGTGCATTTCGTCCATGCTCTTTTTCACCATAAATATACCAAGACCGCCAAGCTCCCGTTCTTCAGCCGAAAGGGACACATCCGGATCATCTTTTTCGAGAGGATTATACGGCTTTCCGCTGTCGGTAAAGGTTAAGAGTACCGACTTTGTTTTCTCGGAAATCCTCAATGATACGGTTACATTTCCTTTTTCGTGAGCATATGCATATCTTGCAATATTTGAAACAATTTCGTCCACAGCTATATTAATCTGTGTGACAGCTTTCATACCGCAGCCTGCTTCTTCAAGATTTGCTTCCACAAACTCCGTCACTTGTGCAATGCTCTCAAGTTCAGCACTTACCGTTATCTCTTTTTCTGTTTCCTGCTCTGCTTCTTGTGCTTTTTTATACCGGGCGCAAAGCATTGTAATATCGTCAAACTGAGGTGCTGTATCCACGAACTTATCCACATCCGTCTTTACTGCACCGCAAAGCTGACCCGGTGTCATGTCATTACAGGAGTTCAAAAGACTCTGCAGACGGCTCTCGCCGTACAGTTCATTATCCTCATTTGCCGCTTCCGTTACACCGTCGGTATACAGATAAATCATATCCCGAGAATTGAGCTGTATTTCATTCTTCTTATACGTTATTCCTTCCATACCTGCAAGCACCGTGCCGCTTCGCATTTTCAGATATTCAAAGCCGCCGTCCGCAGTTTTGATAAGCGGAGGATTATGACCCGCATTTACAAAGCTGAGAATTCCATTTGTCAGATCAAGAGTTCCCATCCATGCCGTAACAAACATTCCCGCTTCATTATTCTCGCAAAGCTTTTCGTTAGCCTTTGTAAAAACCTCAGAAAGCTCCATTCCCGTTTCGGCAAGGTCCTTTATTACCGCCTTTGCTCTCATCATAAACATTGCCGCAGGTATTCCCTTACCTGAAACATCTGCAACAAGAAATGCTGCCTTGTTTTCGCCTATCATGTAGAAATCGTAGAAATCTCCGCCCACTTCTTTTGCCGTTATCATCTCGGCGTAAAGCTCAATTTCTTCACGTTCGGGATATTTTGTGGGAAGGGACGAGTATTGAATCTGCTTTGCAAATTCAAGCTCTTTATCAATTCTTGCAGCAGCTTCTGAAATGTACTGTTTCAATGTACTTACCGTTGAATTAATACCGTCTGAAAGTGATGCAAATTCTTCATTTGAGCGTACATCAACCGAAACATCAAGATTTCCTTCCGTAATTTCCGAAAGACTTATATTTATGCTTTTGATGTTATCTATCACGATTTTTTTGATGAGATAATATATAAGCACAAACAGAAGTGCAAATATAACCATTTCCATGAAAACGTTCACATATATCGAAGCATCCTTTATGTACATTGCTTCCGAAAGCGGCATTGCACCCACAATATAATAGCCTTCAACAAAACGGTATGCACAAAGGTAGTCCGTTCCGTTTACGGTAATTTCAAATAACTCTCCGTCCCGGGTATTTTCAAAATCAATATCAAATTCAAGTTCGTATATGCTTTTTCCGAAATAATTGCTGTTTTCTGTTACAATATTAAAGCTTTCATCGCATATTATTACAAAGCCGTCATTTCCGATATGACGATTTTTTGTAACCTTTCCAACAAAAGCATCTATATCTTCTCCAAACTGACTTGCATCATATCCAACCTGCAGAAATCCGCCGTCCGGCAATACCATTGCACCGTATTTACGGTATGTTTTATTGTCATAAGAGGTTGGACGGTATTCCTGAACATAGTAATCCTTTTCGCCCTCAAGCAACACAAGAAACTCTGCCGACTGCTCGCCGCCCGACATTTCGTAGCCCAAAAACTCTTCATTATTTGTAGCAACAATAATGCCGTTTTCATCAACAATATTCACTTCGATAACTTTGTATTTTTTCGCAAGGTCATCCAAAGCATTACCGTCAAGATATTCCCCGCGGATTTTTGCGGTTTTATCAAGGAGATTTTCGTCGGAAGCATCGGATATATCCTGATAAACATCACCGAGAGTGACTCCAATTACGGATTCCGTCTGTGTTTCGCTCATTCTTGTCTGAACGACGGATGTAAATATACCGGTAACGGTAAATGCTATAACTATACAGATTAGCAGCCATAACTGAAAAGTTCGGGAAATCTGCTTTTGCGAATTACGAACCCTGTTTTTATCCCGGGAAATTAAGGACACCAAAGCTGCCGCCACACCAACGGTTATGCAGTTTCCCACAACCATTGGCAAGGTGCTGTTCTTTACAAAATTGAAAGCTGTGGAAACATCGTTCATATTTGTGAAAAAAATCATCAGCATGTGCATAATTTCAGTAACCATAGCAATGCCGATGCCGTAAATCCAGGTATTATTCTTATTGTCAAGCATAAATTTGCGCAAAAGCGCAGCTATTAAGCCTGCAAGGACTGTTGAAACCGAGCAAGCAATCTGTGTATATGTTCCCGAAACACCAAGATAGGTGGCAAAAAACCTGAAAATGCCGCCTATAAATCCTGCTATGATACCCGACGGTGCACCGAAAATAAGTCCTGCACACAAAGGCGAGGCATCTCTGACATTAATCACAGCACCGTCTATTTTTATTCCGCCGTAAACCGTGCTTGAAAACGCAGATATTAAACCAAACAGCACACCGAAAATTACTTGCTTGGTTTTATAAGGCAGTTTGCGTGATAATATTTTTTTATCTGATATGTACAGCACAACCGAAAGTGCTATGTTGAAAAATGCAGCCAAACATATATTTGTCATGGCTTTGTATCTCCTTATCGGAAAAGAATAATTCTTATTCTATGGTTAAAAAATCAGAAAATCCCGTTATTTCAAAAATTTCATTTACTTCATCATTCACGTTCTTTACAATCATTCTTCCCTGCTTATTCATTACCTTTTGCGCCGACAGCAGAACACGAAGTCCCGCAGAAGAAAGGTACTCAAGCTTTTCAAAATCAAAAACCAGCTTTTCAACTCCGCCGATTTCTCTTTTCAGCTCCGCTTCCAACAGAGGAGCTGTATTTGTGTCCAATCTGCCTTCAAGCATAATTGATAACTGTGTACCGTTCTTTTCTTTAATTATATTCATGGTAATTCCTCCGCTCATGCAATAAAGCGATTATGTATAATACTGCCATTAAACCATTTTCATTTTACTCCTTTGGCAAGGATTTGTCAATAGATTGATAATATTAGTAAAAAAACAGCACAAAGATTTCTCAATTCCTTGTGCCGCTTAGCTTTATTCACTATGTAACAACAAGTTACAATCGGGTCGCCTTCCCTTATTCTCATGGTTCTTCTTATCTCTTTTGGGATAACAACACGACCGAGGTCATCTATTCTTCTTACGATTCCTGTTGCTTTCATATATAAATCTCCTTTGTTTTCTTTGGTTGTGTTTCTATTTTGTGTAAAGGAAGATTTTTTATGTAAGGAAAATGGTGGGATTTATTTGTTGATAAGAAATACTATCAAAAACGGCAATTATCTTTTCAAATGACAACTTTTGCATAAAAAAAGCACAAGGTTTCTAAGCCTTGTGCTATATTTTTACCCAACACAATTCCTCTCCAACATATCATACAGAAAAGCCTTCTTTTCATTCTCAGTCAGCTTTTCATAACCGAAGGCAAGAATCCTTGTGCGGATTTCATTGTCTGTCTTTCTGCCGAGGTTTCTGATTTTAGAAAGTTCCTCGCTTATAATAGCATCAACCACTTCTCCGACAGTGAAAAGCCCTGCCCTTTTGAGTGAATTCATGGCTCTTACCGAAAAATCAAGAAAGTCTATTTCGGTCTCGCACGCACTCCTTGAAAATGCAATTGACACCTTTATTCCTTTGCCGAATACAGCGTGGATAGTTTCTATAAGTCCGTTTCCTTTTACGCTTTCATAAAGTTCAAGAACAGCCTGTTCTTTTTTCATTTGCATGCTCTCCATTCACTATCATTTTTCAGGTATGATGGAGCCTTTTACAACATCTAAAA
>JAZNIM010000060.1:0-5110 GCA_045577475.1 Eubacteriales bacterium
ACATAAAAGTAACTCGACACCGCAGTGTCGAAACACCCTTGCCAAGCATAAAAGTAACTTTCTTTCCGCAAACAGAGATACACCCCTGCGATACATCAAGAATACTCCTTCCGTCAGTCTGCGGCTGCCACCTCCCTCAATGAGGGAGGCTGAATTACATAGCGACTCAACCTGTGCAGACGGCGAAATACTTGAGAGGCAAAAAAGAAACATCGCCGTCCGAAGACGGCGACTCCTGAAAAAGAAAAAATAGAAAATCTCAGTGAAGAAGCGAAGGATTGCACGACTCCTTCTTGAAAACATGAATGAAAAGAATAATGTAAACCGCCAGCGTTATCACCCACGAAACGGGATAAGAAAGATATAACGCATGAACATTTTTGTATATCTTGAAAACCGTCATAATCCATAAAACCCTGATGCCGCATATTCCGATAATCGAAATAACCATGGTTGTAAATGAACGGCGCATTCCCTTGAGCAAGGCGCTGAATAAGTCAATAAGTCCGTATATTGCGTAGGGGAGGGTAAAATAAATCAGCCTGTAGCTTCCGTATCTGATTTCTTCGGCACTGTTGGTATAAAGCCCGAGGAAGAAATCGTGGAATACATAGAAAATCACACCGAGAGTTGTTCCTGCGATAATAATAAATGATGCTGAAATATAGGCGGATTTCTTAATTCTGTTAAAATTTCTTGCACCGTAATTTTGTGCACAAAAGGTGGATACCGCAGAGCATATGCAGTTCATTGCATAGTAAACGTAGTTGCCGAGGTTTGTGGCAGCCGTGTTTCCGCCTACCGCAACAAGACCGAGGGTGTTTACGGCGGACTGAACAAGCATTGTGGATATTGAGTAGCAGGAGCTTTGTATTCCAAGGGGCACGCCTGTCCTTATTATGAACTTTAACTGGAACTTGTCAATGCCTAATTTTTTTGGATTGAGCTTAACCCAGCCGTCAAAACGAATGAGGTATCTTACCGCAAGAAAGGCTGACAGTGCATGTGAAATTGCCGTAGCGGTTGCAACACCTGCCACATCCATTTTGAAGAATAAAACAAAAATAATGTTGAGAATTACGTTAACAATTCCCGCAGCAGTTATGTAGTAAAAGCACCGCTTTGAGTCGCCCACGGCACGAAGTATTGATGCACTGTAGGTGTATATCATGGAAAACGGTGTGCCTACAAATATGATAATCATGTAAAGAATGGCTTTGTCCATGATTTCATCTGGGGTGTTAAGCAGCAATAATAACGGCTTTGAAATAAAAAAACCGATAACCATGATGATTAAACCCATGAATGCACTTAAAGTCATTGCCGTGTGGGTACATTCCTCAAGACTTTTTCTGTCTTTGGCACCGAAGTAGTTGGAAATGCATATGCCTGCACCTAAAGCAAGACCGTTGAAAATGCCTATCAGCAAGGTTGTTATGCTGGTTGTCGCACCCACGGCGGCAAGAGCGTTTGCATTATCAGAAAATTTTCCCACAACTATCAGGTCGGCTGTGTGGAATAACGCCTGACAGATTGATGTGAGTAATACGGGGATTGCAAAGGAAATTATATGCTTTGATATAGAACCCTCGCACATGTTGACTTGATTCTTTGAAGCCATTTTGTTACCTTCTTTGAAAAATGTTGTAGAATTACAGAATTAACCGATTACCCGATAATTCCTCCGCCGATGCAGTATTCACCGTCATAGAATACAGCACTTTGTCCCTTTGTTACTGCACGCTGCGGCTGTGTAAACTCCAAAATGACCTGATTTTCGCCTACAGGATGAATTGTGCACTCGCTTTCCTTCTGGCTGTATCTTAATTTCGCCGTTGCCTTTATGGGACGGGTGAGCTTTTCAAAGGGCAGAAAATTCACGTCATTAACCGTTACCCTTGCCGAAAATAACAGTTCTTCTTTGCCAACCGTCACCGTGTTGTTCTCAAGATTTTTATCTATAACATAAAGGGGATGCTCGTAAGAGATGCCAAGTCCCTTTCTCTGTCCTATTGTGTAGCCTTCAATTCCGCAGTGCTTTCCCACAACACTGCCGTCGGGAAGAATAAAGTTGCCTGACTCAGACCTATGTCCCGTAAATCTTTGGAGAAAAGCACGGTAGTCGCCGTCTTTTATAAAGCAGATGTCCTGACTGTCCTTTTTGCGGGCATTGATAAGACCGTTTTCCTCGGCAATCTCACGCACCTTTGCCTTTGACAGTCCGCCGAGAGGAAAGAGAACTCTTGAAAGCACGTCCTGACTCAGTGAATACAGCATGTAGGTCTGGTCTTTACTTGAATCAACCGCTTTTTTTAAGATGTAACGTCCGCTTTCCGTCTTTTCAATGCTGCAGTAATGACCTGTAGCAATGTAATCAAAGCCGTCCTTCAGTGCCTCATCCAGTACGCCGTTGAATTTGATGTGCCTGTTGCATACAACGCAAGGGTTTGGTACGCCGCCTGTAAAATATACATCAGCAAAATTCTGCATTACGCAGGACTTGAACCTATCTTCCATATTTATAACGCTGTGTGAAATTCCGAGGGTATCGCAAACCTTTTTTGCATCCATTATATCCTCATCGCTGCCGCAGTTTCTGCTTTCAAAAACCGCCGTGTCATTGCCGTCGTAAAGCCTTAATGTTATACCTTTGCAGGTGTAGCCTTGTTTTTTCAGCAAAAACGCCGCAACGGAGGAATCCACGCCTCCTGACATTGCCGCATATACCTTTTTCACGTTTGCACCCTCTTTCAAATTGTACTCTTTTGACATTGTAGCACAAATAATGTTAAAATGCAACAGACTTTTGCTAAAATTGAAAGGTAATTGTTGACTTTAAAGCGGGATTGTGGTACAATGCTGTAAGTGAAAGGCGGTGTTTTATGTGGGATATTCACCTGAGGTTGTGAAAAAGGTTCGTGAAGAATTTGAAAATAAAAGGCAAAAGGCAGTTCAGCTTTCCACAGAGCACAGCCGTACCGTTTACGAAAAGTGCCCTGTAATAGCCGCAATAGACGAAACTCTGTCCCGTACGGGAATTTCTGTTTACAAGGCGGCGGTGGAGGGCGGTAACCTTGATGAAAAAATCGCCGCATTGAAAAAGCAAAATAGGGAGCTTCAGGAAAGCAAACGGGAATTGTTAAAGCAGTCAGGCTTCCCCGAGGACTATACCGATATAAAATATGAATGTAACGAGTGCAATGACACAGGGTATGTGGGTATAAACATGTGCAGCTGCATGAAAAAGGCACTTGTGAGAGAGGCGTACAACAGCTCAGGACTTGGGAAGGTGCTTCATACCCAGACCTTTGACAATTTCAGCCTTGAGTATTATTCCGACAAAAGCGAGGGCGGCACCGTAAGTCCCCGTGATACCATGAGAAACATACTTGAAAAGTCAAAGCAGTATGTTCTTGATTTCGGCACGGCAGGAAAAGAGTCAAATCTTCTCTTTGCGGGAACAACGGGACTTGGAAAAACCCATCTTACAACAGCAATTGCAAAGGGCGTTATTGACAAGGGCTATGATGTTGTATACGACAGTATTCTTAACATCATAAGAAGCTTTGAGCAGCAACGCTTTGACAGAGATGAGTATGCTTCCTCGGATGTTGAGCGGTATTTTAGCTGTGACCTTCTGATAATCGACGACCTTGGAACAGAGTTCAAAAACACATTTACAAATTCCGTGCTGTATAACCTTCTCAACACCCGTATCAACAGCGGAAAGAGCATGATTGTCAGCACAAACATTACCGATATGCCTGCATTTTACAATGCGTATGACGAGCGTATCACCTCACGTCTTGTAGGCTCCTTCAAGCTGTTCAAGTTTGCAGGACAGGATATAAGAATAGCCAAGGCGGTTCAGTCAAAGAACAAATAAAAATATACATAAAGGAGTTATTACCATGAAAATGAGTTTTCGCTGGTATGGCGACAGTGACCCGGTAACTCTGGAATACATTTCCCAGATTCCCGGCATGAGAAGCATTGTTTCCGCAGTTTATTCCGTTCCTCCGGGAGAAGTATGGCCTGAAGAAGCAATAGCTGACATCAAGGCAAAGTGCGAAAAGCACGGTCTTATTTTTGACATTGTAGAAAGTGTTCCCGTACATGAGGACATTAAGCTCGGCAAGCCCTCAAGAGATAAGTACATTGAGGTTTACAAGGAGAACATCCGCCGTCTTGGCAAGGCGGGAGTAAAGGTTATCTGCTACAACTTCATGCCTGTATTTGACTGGCTGAGAAGTAACCTTTCCTACAAGAACGCCGACGGTTCAACCTCTCTTATTTACAGAGATGCCGAGGTTCTTGCAATGGACCCCAGAAAGGGCGACCTTTCACTTCCCGGCTGGGACTCCAGCTATACAAAGGAAGGTCTTGATGCTCTGCTTAACGAGTACAAGGACATCACCGAGGAAAAGCTTTGGGAAAATATCGAATATTTCCTCAAGGGCATCATTCCCACCTGTGAGGAATATGATGTTAAAATGGCTATTCACCCCGACGATCCGCCGTGGGGCATCTTCGGTCTTCCCAGAATTATTACAAATGAGGAAAACCTTGACCGCTTCTTAAAGCTTGTTGACTCACCCTATAACGGTCTTACTCTTTGCACAGGCTCTCTCGGTGTAAGTCCCAAGAACGACATTCCCGCACTTGTCCGCAAGTACAGTGCAGCAGGTCGTATTCCTTTCATGCACGTAAGAAACATCAAGCTCTGCGGCGAAAAGGACTTTAATGAAACAGCTCATAAGACAGATTGCGGCTCTCTTGATATTTTCGGTATCATGAAGGCTCTCCATGACACAGGCTTTGAAGGCTATCTGCGTCCCGACCACGGCAGAATGATCTGGGGCGAAGAAGGCAGACCCGGCTACGGTCTATACGACAGAGCACTTGGTTCTGTATACCTTACAGGCATTTGGGAAGCACTTGAAAAAAACAAGTAATTAAAGTGTTTTAAAAAGCAACAAATAATGTCCATGCACCATATCACGGGGCATGGACTGCTTTTTAGTAAAGTAGGTTCACATCGGCGACAGCCAAAATAAAGTTCTTTGACCCCCTTTCTTTCAAGAAAGGGCGGCGAGATCCCAAAGGCGTG
>JAZNIM010000061.1:0-3591 GCA_045577475.1 Eubacteriales bacterium
TACTGCTTAGGACACTATGGGTATAGTGGTACTTTGTGCGTTGATGTTTTAGTATTAGAATACTAACTGTGGCACATCTCAGTCCAACGCAGAAAATGGGGGGACGTGTAAGCAGTAACTCTCCACCAACGCAGAAAGCACCACTGTCCGCATGGCGGTCTTAAAAAAAGCTGCCCTTTTCGATCATTATAACAACGATAAAATATCACTTGTGTATCGCAGAGAAAAAAAGACACCTCTTGCCTTGCCACAACAGCAAGTCGCACCGCACCCATAGCCTCCGCGGCGAGGAAGACCTGAAATCCGAAGGATTTAGTCTTCCGATGAGCGGGCTGTTTTGATACTTTTCCAGAGGGAAAAGTATGACTCGACCTCCGCAGAGGTCGAAACTCCTGCGATACATAAAAGAAACTCGCTGTCCGCAGACAGCGAAACACCCCTGCTAAACATAAATGTAACTTTAATACAAAAAAGAGAGACCGTATCAAAATATGATACAGCCCCTTAATTCTTAATTATTTATTCAGTTATTCTGCTTCCTTAACGGTGCTTCTGACTCTGTTTATAAGCTCCGCACTCTGAACGTCGCCAAGACCGTACTGAGCAAACTGTCTTATAAGCTTAACTGTAAGCTGAAGAACCGTGTCATCGGGATTTGACTTGATAAAGGAAGCTATTGCACCGTTGTTGTCAAGATAATCACTGTACAGCATAATCGCCTTGTTTGTAATTTCAAGACTTGTACCTACTGACGTGTGGTTGATAAGTACCGCCTTGTAAATCTCGCCGAAGCCTGCTGTTTCAAGGTTTTCGATAAGTGCGGTTTCCTTCATTTCATCCTCGAAAACAACGTGGTACGTCACCTTGGAAATACCTATTCTTTCAAGGTACGCAAGCAGGGTTATAAGATTGAGCTGACAGAACAGGTCCTCGCCGAAATATACGTGAACATCGTCAGAGGAACGCATCTTTAAAAGCTGGTTTGCAAATCTCTTTCTGTACTTATCAACGGGAATTGAAAGCGTGCGGCATCTTTCTGCAATAAATCCCTGACTGAAGGGTTCACCCTCCGTGACTTTGCCGCTTATCATGGATTCGCAAAACGGTATACATGCCTTGAAGCCAAGCTCTTTATCGTAGCTTACCATGGCTTCCCCCGATACTATATTGATTCTCAAATTAAATTCATTCCTTTAGTGTGTATTATTAACCCACCTCGGAAAGCTGAACAAGCTGTGTTCCGGGGTAGTATGTGGAAAGGATTTCCTGATATGTATAGCCTGCTTCTGCCGCAAACTGGCTTCCGTGCTGGCTCATTCCCACGCCGTGACCGTAGCCCTTGCCGTCGATGTAATATCCGCAGCTTACTCCTGCCGCAGTCTGTTCACCCTCAGCAGTGAGATAATGAATACCTCCATCGGCACCAAGCTCTGCTTTTCCCATTGCAGTAACGACCGTCACATTTGCCGGTGTATTTGTGGGAAGGAATACCTTGGTTATCGTAAAGTTTGCACTTCTTGCATAGCGTGAAAACAGTGATGAAACCTGACTTGAGGTTTTAAGGGTAACGGAATTTCCTGCATTATCGGTTATTGTCATATTATTGATATACCCGGGGGTGCTGTCATCAATTGTTATATCCTTGACACCTGCGGGAAGCTTACTTCTATAGGAGGACGAAGCAATAAGTGCGTTCAGCTCAGCCTCTGTAATAAATCTGCTCCATTTACCTGCATTAAGCTCCTCATATTTTTCAAAGGGTGTTTCAATAACCGTAAGATACGGGAAGCCTGCGGGATTTGAGCCCCATGCTCCTGCGGCACTTTCGGTAACACCGCCGCTTATTGCATGGTAAACAGCCGTTATTAGCTTTCCGTTATACACAAGCACCTGACCTGCCGTATCATCAACCGCCTTGTTTGTGCTTTCATAGCATTTTGACACACCGCTGTAAACCTGACAGCAAGTGGTTTTGCACAAATCAACACCGTAGGACTTATGCTTTCCGCCCTTACTGTTATGTGTAAAGGTACGGGTGGCAATTGCAGCGGCTTTAAGTGCTTCGGGGTGCCAGCTTGGGTATATTTCGCTTGGAAGCACGCCCTTTATGTACTGCTCGGTTTCAACATAGTTTATGACATTAAAGCTGGAATCGGAATTGGGTGTAAGCAATATGTAATACGGGTATTTAACGGAGCCGTACACGGTATAGCTGTTCTTTCTGTCGGTTCCCTGAGGGCACAGCACAGGCTGCTTACCCTTTTCGGTTTCAAAAAGGCAGCCGTTATTATTTGCATCAAATATTTTGAATGTACCGTCGGAGGTCTTTTCGGCGTATATTGAGTTTGACGCAAAAAACATTACGGGAGAAAAGCTGTTTCCCGACAGATACCCTACCTGAAAGCCGTTTGTGAAGGAAAAGCTGCCCTTAGTAACAGCACTTCCTCCAAAGCTGAGTCCCACCTTAACAAACACTTCCTCGGCATTACAGCACACCGACAGCAAAAGCAAAAGGCAGCAAACAATCAGTATTTTAACTTTTTTCATTTTTATCACCTTGAAATTCGGTGCATAACCTTTTATAAGACCATGCACCGTTTTTGCTTATGTACTTTAGAAAGGAAGAATAGCAGCTATACCGCCAAGTACAAAAAGTGCAGCAAGCACAATTGCCATCACACGTATGGCTATCTTCTTTGTATCTCTTTTCTTATTAGCCAATTCTATAGTCACCTCTAATCATAACATATGCTTTTTCACTATAAACCATAAATCCTCTGCCGTCGCCGCCTCTGGGTATAAGGCAATAGGAATTAATGGGAACAATTTCGCCATGCATCAATTCATTACCCAACGTGATATCCGCAATTCCCTGATCCTCAAAGGGGGACACACATGCAACGGTACTTCCGGGGCGTACAATAAACTCGCAAACTGAGTCTGTATAAACCACCTGACCTGCATTCAATTCAACAACCGCATAGCTATTGCTCTTTTCAACGGCTGTAGACGAGCCTGCTGTCACCTCTGAAAGAATTTCACTCTTAAGCTTTGGAACAGCAACCTGTTCAAGATAGCTGAGTGTAATAAGCGGGTCTGTATCATTTGAAGCAGAAACAGTTCCCAAAGCAAAGGCTGCTCCCACAGTCAGGCACACTGCTCCGATTACGGCAATCAAACGTGTTTTTTTCAAAAAATCACATCCTTAATTCTTATAATTCCATATCATTGTACCACAAATTAAGGACAATTTCAAGGGGTATTTTTATATTCGGCGGAATATTTACATATAAGATAAATTTGCTTTTTGTTTTTTTAGTTACTTTTATGCTTGGCAGGTGTTTCTCTGTTTGCGGAAAGAAAGTTACTTTTATGTTTGGCAGGAGTGTTTCTACACTGCGGTGTCGAGTCACTTTTTGCATCGCAGGGGTGTTTCGACACTGCGGTGTCGAGTTACTTTTATGTTTAGCAGGGGTGTTTCGACACTGCGGTGTCGACCTTCTTTTGACCTAAGCGTCAAAAGAAGGCAAAAACGCTTCCACTCATCGGCGTGACTTTTGAGGTCACGCCTACGCCGTGGAGGCTTACTGA
>JAZNIM010000062.1:0-4795 GCA_045577475.1 Eubacteriales bacterium
ACTCTTCAAGCTGTCCGCACTCAGTTTTGTACTCCAATGAATGTCAAACCCGTTTTGTCCGATTGTGCCCTCAATGTTTATATTTTCAAGGGCGTAACATTCTTTAAATTCACCACTATATTTAATATCTGCTTCTACTATTAACTTCTCAACAGTTACTAAATTACGGCAATAAGCAAACAAGTCTGTCATTCTGGATAAATGCCTATTAGTAAATCCTTTGGTATTTATAATCGGAATTTCAGTTATTTTGGTAGCCCAACTAAAAGCTTGAGCTAATATAATACAATTTGATACATCAAACTGTATTTCACATTCCTTAAAACGCTGTATAAGGCTTATCAGTTCTCCATTTGAAAAATTATAAAACATACCTTGCCCTTCATTTTTACAAATCAAATCGTATTTTGGGTAAAAATTTTTATCTGTAAAGCCTTGTCTGCCAAAAGCATATTGATAATTTGTCCTTGCCCCATTTACTTGAAAAATTTCCCAAAACTCATCACGTTCTGCTTTTTTGCCCGCTTCAAACACTTCGTCAAAGTCCTGTTTCAATTGCAAAGTCTTTTCAGCAATATCCATTATGCTTCACCTCCGCTTATCAAAGCCTGTGCGTATGAATGAAGCTCATCAAGCGCCGAGTCAATGTCGCCGATTTTGCCGTCAACCTCGTCAATATAGCCTTTTAATGTCATAAAGTTTTCATGTGATATTACAGTAAATGAATGCCTTAACTCATCCTCATTTGCTTGTATTTTTGCATCCGTTTCGCCTTTTGAGTATGTTTCGCCTTTGGTATATACACTGTTCGCATCGGCTTTTTGATTTATAAATTCACCAAATTCATTTATTCCATCAACAATTACATGAAGTAACTCTGTCAAAGCCTTCTGCGACATTACCTTTGTGGCATCTTCTCCGACATCCTGTACAATGACCGAAGCAATGTCACTTTTTATCTTATCATCCGTTTCGGTTTTGGTGTATATGTTCTCAATCTCGGAATGCATATCGTCAATTTCAGCGGATGATTCGTCTGCTATTTTGGATACATTGTCAAGTTCAAGAAGAACCTGTTGCCAAAGACTGAGTGACTTTGAACCAGTGTCTTTTTCGGGATTCGCACTTTCACGCACGTATTCCAATCTTGCGTTGGTGGATGGAAGTACAACAGTCCCGTCGCTTTGTGTGCCGTGTACACCCACAAACACCGCATCACCTGCATGGGAAGTCACTTCAGGCGGTACAAAGCATTTGTTTGTGTCATCAAGAATTACGCACCGTGTGATATTACCCGTGGTAAATACGGCAATTCGCAAAAGACCCTCCCACTCAGAGGAAAAAGTAAAGCTGACAGGTACAGAGTTAACCTGTCCTTCGGTCAGAGCTTCTCTTTCGAGAACCTTGATAATATTGTTTTTTAATTCCAGTCTAATCAAAGTATCACAGCCTCCCATTCTGCGGAAAGGATTCCGTTTGAGTAATTATAAGCTTGTTTATATATTTCGCATTTAAAGGATTTTGTTTTGTCTTGGATTTCTACTGTATCGCCAAGCTGTCTGAGAATATTACCTCGGTCACGGACTTTTACAATCAGGCAGTCATCACCCTGAAGTATTTCATAATCAATAAATTTGTCGTTGGAAATAACTTCAACTGCTTCGGTGTCTTTTCCTTTAAGTGTGATTGTACCATCATCAGTTACCATGAGGTAAACACTTTTTTTGTTGTTCGTTATTCTTGCTGCAATGTTATGAAATGCGGTATTGATGCTTATTTCACCGAATGAAGATGAACCGAATTTCATTAAATCGTTTATTTCATCGGGCACATAAACATTCTCTAAGTATCCGCACTCTGCCACACCGCACTCTAATATATCACGTGCACTTGCAGATGTACTGTCAAGTTCTTCGAATACATCTACAATATCAGGATAGCTGCCGTTAAACTTCGGAGTTGCTAAAATACTGACATACTTTAATGTTACCGAATGTTTATCTTGATTGATTTCGTCAAAAAAAAGACGGCATTTTTTTATATATGCTGAGTCGAGTATTTCTTTCCCGCATTCGGTGCTTGATAAAAACAGGTGACACGGGGCTTTGTTGTTAAGAGAATAATACACGTTGGATTTGTCTGTTACATCAAAGAAACTGTCATGATTATCAACTGTGATGCTTAGTTCACTGTGAGGGATGGATGATTGTTTCATCTTACACTCTTGAATAAGGGATGCACTAATAATGTTTGAACAATCATAGGTACGCAACAGATTACTTGACGTTCGGAATAATTCAAACCGAATGCCGCTTTTGCGCTCAACGGCGAAAGGAGTTACCAGTGCATTCTCTATCATGAAGTTTCAACTCCTTTCGCAACAAGCTCAATTGTAACATCATGCCACACAGCGCCAACGCCTTTTATAAGCTTAAAGGCTTTTGCCGTTGGGTATTCTATACTGAACAGTTCCGTTTTTTCTGTGTTATCAAGGTCAATTATCGTTGCTGTAATATATCTATGACTGCGTATCATTGGAATAAGTACGTTAAATACATTTTGAGGAACATAATCATACACATAGGTTACCGACTTGCGAAAGCCTATAGTATCAAATACACGGCTTCCGTCGCTCATGACTGTTTCAGTGCCCTCTCGCACTCCACCGTGTGTGATATTTCTTGTCTTTGGGAATTTTACTGTGTTTGTTCCGTCAGTAATAACAAGCGTGTGCAATTATGTCACTCCTTTTTGTTTCGCAACACCGGTTAACGGGTCGAAAAGTATTTCTGCTACTTTGTATTTATCAAGATACAGGGAAATATCAATGGTTTGATGTTGTGTCGGTGTACTGCTAATAACCGGCGTGTATTTGCCACCGGCAGAAGCAGTCGCTGAGAACTCTAAGTTCATTCCTGAAAGCTTACTTGTCAAATCATTTTCAAATCCGTTGAACCCCTCAAGCAGGTTCTTTTTAAAGGCTGAAGCGGAATTCGCTCCGAGAATTGCAAACTTTGCTTCAAAGTCGAGGTTGATAGCTTCCCAATCAATGCTGTTTGCAACTTCTTCCATTCCTTCTTCAAGCTTGTCTGCGCTGTCTCCAACCGACTCCATACCTCTCGCCATATCGTCCATGCCGTCACTTATTTCATCGGTCTTGTCATTGAAAAGGGCTATGCCTGCCACAAGTCCGGCTACTGCACCGACAACGCCTGTTACAATCAGTACAACGGGATTTGTCATTAAAGTGGCATTTGTTACAGTCAATGTGGCATTTGTCTGCATAAGACTTGTGTTCATGAGATTTATGAGCGGTGTTAACACCGAAACCATCTTCAAAGCTATCAGAGAAGCTACAAGCGCACCTACGCCCGTAGCGATTTCGGGAACATGTTCAAGAGCCCAGCTTAAAGCATCGGTAATTAACGGTTCAAAAGCAAGAAGTAACTGTGCAGCAGCCTCAGATGCTTGTGCAAAAGATGGTGCAAGCTGGGCAGAAATTCTGTCTTTAACGCCTTGTATTGTGGCATCTGCCTCACGCTGTGTTTCGTTCAAGGCATCCAACGACCTGATTGTATCGTTATCAAGCACTATGCCGAGGTTTCTTGCTTCGCTCTGATACATCTGCAGACTTTGAATCCCCTGTGTTCCCATGAACATACTCAGTTCATTTGCTGCTCCTCCGAACAGCTTCGCCGCAACAGCGTTTTTCTCGGTTTCGTTCGACATGTTCCCCAAGGCTTCAAGAGTGATTGTCCAAATCTCCTGTGAGTCCCTGAGATTGCCGGAGGTATCTGTCACCGAAACGCCAAGCTCACGAAACAGTTCAGCAGCTTCTGATGCAGGGTCTTTTGCCGCATCGAACGCCTTCTCACCCAAGTCTTTCATGGAATCCGTAAGAGTTCCCACGTCAATATTCAACTGAGATGCCGCATACTGTAATTCCTGATAGCTTTGTGCAGACATTCCCACTTTTTGGGAAGCGTTCAGGATTTCGTCAGCCTTCTCGCCGCTTTCGGTAACCATGTCATTGAGGCTTGACAAACCTTCCTTGATGCCATTTAATGCATTATTTATTGTTTCCTTTGCAGCATCATATTGATTTTGCACTTCTTGCGACCAAAACGAAACTTTGTCAGCATTTTCATTGAGTGCTTCCTCATTCTCATCAAGCACCGAAGTGTTGTCATCTATGGCATTGTTGTTTTGTATGATTTGCTTTTCGAGCTTTATTAGGTCTTTTTCAAGCTTGAGTGCCGCATTACTGTTTTCACCGTACTTTTCAGCAACTTCATCGTGCTGTTTCTTTGTGGCTTCAACGGCTTTTTCAAGCTGCTCGTTCATCTGAGTGAGGATTTTTGTCTTTTCGCTCAACGCTTCCTCAGACTTCTCGTTTCCTTCAAATGATACGGCAGTCTTTTCAAGCTGAGCCTGCAGCACACCAATTTCGGCGTTGATGTTCTTTATTTGAGTACGAAACTCGGCTTCACCGCCAAGTCCTATTGTCGGTCCTATGTTTCTGCCTGCCATTTATCTCACTCCAAGTCTTTGGGAAACATTACTTCGTCATCGGTGACGGAAAGTCTCATAACGCCTTCCTCAATCTTATAACATGATAAAAGGTCATAGAATTCACCGTACTTTAATATGTCAAACTCTTTTTTTGACAGACCGAGTTTTAGTCTGTAATACTCATACCACGCAGGACTTATTATGTGTCCTGCGTGCCTGTCACGTTTTTTAATTCTGCTCCTACTATCTCTGCATCAATGCTTGTTTCAGTACTTTCCTTGAT
>JAZNIM010000063.1:0-20116 GCA_045577475.1 Eubacteriales bacterium
ACAACGGCTGCGTGAGATGTCATACCGCCGCGAACTGTAAGGATACCCTGAGAAGCCTTCATACCTGTGATATCTTCGGGAGATGTTTCAAGACGAACAAGAACAACCTTTTCGCCTCTTTCGTTCCAAGCTACTGCATCTTCAGCAGTAAATACTACCTTACCGCAAGCAGCACCGGGAGATACACCGAGACCCTTGCCCATGGGAGTAGCAGCCTTGAGAGCCTTAGCATCGAACTGGGGATGGAGAAGTGTATCGAGGTTTCTGGGGTCGATCATAGCAACTGCCTGCTTTTCATCAATCATGCCTTCGTCAACGAGGTCGCAAGCAATCTTAAGAGCAGCCTTTGCAGTTCTCTTGCCGTTTCTTGTCTGGAGCATGTAGAGCTTACCGTCTTCAACAGTAAATTCCATGTCCTGCATATCTCTGTAGTGATTTTCGAGTGTAGCACAAACTTCGTTGAACTGCTTGAAAGCTTCAGGGAACTTTTCAGCCATTTCAGCGATAGGCATAGGTGTACGAACACCTGCAACAACGTCTTCGCCCTGTGCATTTGTGAGGAATTCGCCCATGAGTCCCTTTTCACCTGTAGCAGGGTCACGAGTAAATGCAACACCTGTACCACAGTTATCGCCCATATTACCGAATGCCATCATCTGTACGTTAACAGCGGTACCCCAAGAATAAGGAATATCGTTGTCACGTCTGTATACGTTAGCTCTGGGGTTGTCCCAAGAACGGAATACTGCTTCAACAGCACCCATAAGCTGTTCTTTGGGGTCGGAGGGGAAGTCCTTACCGATCTTAGACTTGTATTCAGCCTTGAACTGGCCTGCGAGAGTCTTGAGGTCGTCAGCTGTAAGCTCAACGTCCTGCTTAACGCCCTTTTCTTCCTTCATTTTGTCGATAAGCTCTTCAAAGTACTTCTTACCAACTTCCATAACTACGTCGGAGTACATCTGAATAAATCTTCTGTAGCAGTCCCAAGCCCATCTGGGGTTGCCGCTCTTTGCGGACATAACTTCAACAACTTCTTCGTTAAGACCAAGGTTGAGGATTGTGTCCATCATACCGGGCATGGAAGCTCTTGCACCGGAACGAACGGAAACGAGGAGAGGATTTTCCTTGTCGCCGAACTTTTTGCCGCAAATTTCTTCCATTTTACCAATATATTCCATGATTTCTGCCTGAATGTCAGCATTAATCTTTCTGCCGTCCTCATAGTACTGAGTACAAGCCTCTGTTGTTACTGTGAAGCCCTGGGGAACGGGAAGACCAATCTTTGTCATTTCTGCAAGGTTAGCACCCTTACCGCCGAGGAGCTCACGCATTGAAGCGTCGCCTTCTTTGAAAAGATAAACAAACTTTTTGCTCATTTTCAATGAACCTCCTGTTTTTTTATAATTGCATAATTTTCGCAACTGCTATTATACCACGTTTAATTGTTAATTTCCATACAAAATTCCAAGAAAATTCATTTTTTACATTATGTTCAAATTTCATATGTAAACAAAGTCAAAATAATCAAAAAACAAGGGATTTATACCCGAAATATTGGTAACAATCATAATACTTCACAAAAGGAGGATGATTGTGTGCATAGCGGTAAGGTGGAAATATGCGGAGTAAACACTTCAAAGCTGAAGGTTCTTACGTCAAAGGAAAAGAAAGAGCTGCTTGAGAAAGCACATGCAGGGGACGAAAAGGCAAGGGAGGAGCTGATTAACGGAAACCTCAAGCTGGTACTCAGCGTTGTGGGACGTTTTTCCTCACGTGGCGACAATCCCGATGACCTGTTTCAGGTGGGCTGCATCGGGCTCATAAAGGCAATAGATAATTTTGATACTACTCTGGGAGTTCAGTTTAGTACCTATGCTGTACCCATGATCGTTGGCGAACTGCGTCGCTACCTACGGGATTACAACTCAATAAGGGTAAGCCGCTCTGTCAGGGATTTGGCATATAAGGCGCTGACAGCAAGGCAGGAGCTGTCAAGAAAGCTTGAACGGGAGCCTACAATTGAGGAAATTGCAAAGGAGCTTCAAAGTACAAAAGAGCTTGTTGCCGCAGCACTTGATGCGATAGTTGAGCCTATTTCGCTGTATGAGCCTGTATTCAACGAAAGCGGTGACTCGGTGTATGTTATGGACAAGGTTTGCGACGAAAAGAATACGGATGAGGCGTGGCTGGAAAGCATTGCGATTTCACAGGCAATTGACAAGCTTAATTCAAGAGAAAAAATGATAATCAATCTTCGCTTTTTCAGAGGCAAAACCCAGATGGAGGTTGCAAAGGAGATTAACATCAGTCAGGCACAGGTTTCAAGGCTTGAAAAGGGTGCACTTATGAAGATAAGAAAGGAAATTTAGTTTTTTTAATTTAATTGAGTTAATCGGGGTATTGATAAAAAGTGGAGGCTGTATCACCTACATTGATACAGCCTCTTATACATAAAACCTAATTTTTAATTAAACATTGTAATCAAGCTTGAACTTTTCGCCGCAGCCGTAGTTCTCGTAAACATAGTCAATATCCTTGTCGCCTCTGCCTGAAAGACAAGCAAGAATTGAACCCGACTTGTGCTCCTTTGCATACTTTATTGCGTATGCAACAGCGTGTGCACTTTCGATTGCGGGAATGATGCCTTCGTATCTTGAAAGCAGGAAGAAGGCTTCCATTGCTTCGTCGTCGCTGACTGCCTCGTAGTGTATACGTCCTGCATCTCTGAGGTATGCATGCTCAGGACCTACACCGGGATAGTCAAGTCCGCTTGCTACCGAGTAAACGGGAAGGGGCTCGCCGTTTTCGTCCTGAAGTACATAGGATTCATAGCCGTGTATTCTTCCCTTTGTTCCGAACATCATTGTTGCAGCATGGTCACCCACATTGCTTCCACGACCGAGAGGCTCAACACCGTAAATCTCAACAGGATCTGCAAGGAAAGGTGTGAACATACCGAGGGAATTTGAACCGCCGCCCACACATGCTGTAACAGCATCAGGCATAATACCTGTCATTTCAAGGAATTGCTCTCTTGCTTCAATACCGATTATTGCCTGAAAATCTCTTACCATCTTAGGGAAAGGATGAGGACCTGCCGCTGTACCAATACAGTAAATTGCATCTTTATACTCATTGAGGTATGCATCAAAAGCCGCATCGCACGCTTCCTTAAGAGTCTTAAGTCCTTTGGTTACGGGAATAACATTTGCACCGAGCATTTTCATTCTGATTACATTGGGATGCTGCTTTGCAATGTCAACCTCGCCCATGTAAACGTCACATTCCATGCCGAAGTACGCAGCAGCCGTAGCGATTGCAACACCGTGCTGTCCCGCACCTGTTTCTGCGATAATTTTCTTTTTGCCCATGTACTTTGCAAGAAGTCCTTCACCCATGCAGTGGTTGAGCTTGTGAGCACCTGTATGGTTGAGGTCTTCACGCTTGAGATAAATCTGGCAGTTTCCGAAAATTTTGCTGAGTCTTTCGCAATGGTAAACGGGAGTGGGTCTGCCCTGAAATTCTTTTCTTATTCTTCTGAGTTCATTGATAAACTGTGCCGAATGGCATATTGCTTCATATGCCTCGTCAGCCTTTACGAAGGCTTCGTTAAGCTCAGGTGAAAGATATGCGCCGCCGTAAGGACCGAAATAGCCGTCCTTTGAGGGAAATTCTTTTAAATAATTGTCAAAATCTCTGTACTTGTTCATTTTTATTCTCCTTAATATATAAACATTCTTTTTATAACCGTTTTAAGCCTTCATACCGCTTCGCCATCGTTTTGTCAATAACATAATCTGTTCCTCTTTTCTCATAACAACAAAAAAACCCTTATCCCTGTTTGGGACAAGAGCAACTCCTGCGGTACCACCCAAGTTAGCCTTTTTCGACTCACCTCAACCGTATACTTCATATACGTGCCTTTGTCAACACAGTGCATACTGCGTCAGCCGTACTCACGTTATAAACGCTTTCAGGATGCCCTCGGAAGTCCATTCATCAAAATCACATGTACCGCACTCTCAGCAACGGCGGCTCTCTTTGACAGAGGTTACTTTAATTACTTACTCTTCCTCATCGGTTTATAGTGGGATTATACACCTTAAATTTTGATTTGTCAAGAGTTTTTTTGTACTTCTTGATTTTTGTCGAAAAAAGTGTTATAATTTTTGCAGAATTTACAATATAAACGGAGTGGTAATTTTGAGAAATAAATCAAACAAGCATCTCGGCATTGAAATAGATCCTGAGCTTCATTACAAATTGCATTACATTTCCAAGTATGAGGGCAGAAGTGCCAACGGTCAGATTCTTTATCTTATAAGGCGGTGTATAAAGGAGTTTGAAGATAAAGACGGCGTTATTGAAATTCCCGACGATATCACAACAAAAAACGACGCTAAATGATTTTTTATACCCAATAATGTGAAAAAATTAGATATTTTGATAATTATTGCACAATGTCACATTGCATTCACATTATGTCGTTGTTTTGTTTACAAACATGGTGTACAATATTCAACATGAAAATCATATCCCTATTGAAGTGAGCGGAATTGTCATGCAAAACCGCTTGTCGAAGGGACTCTGGAGAATCCCGTTAATTCGGGTGCCGAAGGTGCAAGGCTTTTGTAAGAAGGCTGAAACTCTCAGGCAAAAGGACAGAGAAATATAATATCATTATGATATATTTCTGTTTTTCTTCTCCGGATACTGGTTTTTCAGTATCTTTTTTTATTTTTCTTTAGGAGGAAAAAATCATGCAGGCAAAACTTCTTGAGTTGGTTCAGACAGCCAACGGCTACCTTGCAGACTACATTCTTATCGTTCTGCTGGTAGGTACAGGTCTTTGGTTCACCTTCAAAACCAAATTCGTACAGATTCGCTGCTTTGGCGAGGGTATGAAAAAGGTATTCGGCAATCTTTCACTTAAGGGCGGAAAGAACAAGAGTGGTCTTTCTTCCTTCCAGGCACTTGCTACTGCTATTGCAGCACAGGTAGGTACCGGTAACATCGTTGGTGCTTCGGGTGCTATTCTCGTGGGCGGCCCCGGTGCTATCTTTTGGATGTGGGTTATTGCTTTTCTCGGTATGGCTACAATCTATGCCGAAGCAACACTTGCTCAGGAAACAAAAGTAATGGGTGACGACGGTGAAATCCACGGCGGTCCCGTTTACTACATGAAGAAGGCATTTACAGGCGGCTTTGGTAAGTTCCTTGCAGTGTTCTTCTCAATCGCAGTAATTATAGCTCTCGGCTTCTTCGGAACAATGGTACAGTCCAACTCCATTGCTGAGTCCATGAACACAGCATTCGGTGTTCCCGGATGGGTTGTAGGTCTTGTACTTGCAGTTATTGCAGGCTTCATTTTCATCGGCGGTATTCAGAGAATAGCATCCGTTACAGAAAAGCTTGTTCCTATCATGGCAGGTCTTTTCCTTCTCGGCGGTCTTGCAGTTCTTGTTGTTAACATCAAGTACGTTCCCGCAACAATCGGAATGATCTTCAAGTACGCATTTACTCCCGAAGCTCTCATAGGCGGCGGTATCGGTGCGGCTCTTAAAACAGCTATCAGCCAGGGTGCAAAGCGCGGTCTGTTCTCCAATGAGGCTGGTATGGGTTCAACTCCTCATGCACACGCTCAGGCAAACGTTGAAAAGCCTCACGACCAGGGTGTTGTTGCCATGATCGGTGTGTTTATTGACACATTTGTTGTACTTACAATGACAGCTCTTGTTGTTATCACAATGCTTTACTCTAAAGACGGTGCGATTCTTAATGGTCTTACAGGTGATGCTTACGGTGCTGCAATTGCAGGTGAAACCGCACTTGTTTCCAAGACAAGTGCAATGCAGATGGCAGTAGGTTCTGCATTCGGTTCAAGCTTCGGTAACATCTTCGTTGCTATATGCCTTCTCTTCTTTGCATTCTCGACAATTATCAGCTGGAACTTTTTCGGTAAGATTAACGTTCAGTCACTTACAAAGAACTCCAAGGCCGGCGTTGTTGTTTACTCTGTAATCGCAATCGTATTTATCTTCCTTGGAACACTTGCATCCAACGACCTTGTTTGGGAGCTTACAGACTTCTTCAACTACCTCATGGTTCTTCCTAACGTAATTGCACTCTTTGCTCTTACAAAGCTTGTTGTTAAGAACAGTAAGTCAAACAAGAAATAATTATTGAGTAAAAAATGTTTAAGTGCCGCTTCACTTGTTGAGGCGGTGCTTTTTTGTTTTGCACAGTATGACGACTTATCATGTTCAATCAACAAAAATCATTGACATTCGGTTAATATTGTGTTATGCTAACAACGGTTGAAAACACCAAGCATTTATCCGCAATGAGGGAGTAATATAATGGTTGATAACAGAAAAAGAGCTATAGAGCTGTGCAGCAGAATGACTTTAAATGAAAAAATCGGTCAGCTTGCACAGAATTTTTACGGCTTTAATGCATATGAAAGAAATGAAAACGGGGAAATTGTTCTTACAAAAGAGTTCAAGGACTATGTTACAAAATTCGGCGGTATCGGTACTCTGTACGGCTTTTTCCGTGCCGATCCATGGAGCAAAAAATGCTATGATAACGGCGGTATAACGGCAGACGAACGTGAAAAGGCATATAACCTGCTCCAAAAGTTCGTGGTGGAAAATACAAGACTTGGTATACCCGTCATCCTTGAAGATGAAACACCTCACGGCAGACAAAGCCTTGACAGCATTATATATCCTGTCAGCTTTAATGTGGGATGCTCCTTTAATCGTGAGCTTTATACAAAGCAGGCACAAATGATAGCTAAAGAAGCAAAAATCGGCGGTGTTGACATTGTTTTCATGTCAGTGCTTGATGTTGTGCGTGATGCAAGATGGGGAAGATGCGAGGAAAGCTTCGGTGAAGACCCGTATCTTGTTAAATGCTTTGCCAAAGAGGCTGTAAAAGGCGTCCGTAACGGAAAAGGTATGCTGTGTGCAAAGCACTTTGCGGCACAGGGTGCAATGGTTGGCGGTCATAACAGCGCCGAAGTAAATATCGGCGAAAGAGAGCTTCGGGAAATACATCTTCCTGCGGCACAGGCTGTAGCAAAAGAAGGCTGCGATTTTGTTATGGTTACCTATAATGATATTGACGGCGTTCCCTGTAATGCCAACGGCTATCTTAATAATACGGTGCTTCGTGGGGAGTTTGGCTTTGACGGCGTTACAAAATCCGATGGCTGTGCGGTTGATTTTATGTCGGTGCACTTTGGTGACGATAAAGTCAGAACAGGTGCAGTAGCGGTGAATAACGGTGTTGACTGCGGCTTCTGGGATGAGTCCTTTACACTTCTTGACAAGGCTGTTGAAAAGGGTTATGTTACAGAGCAAGCAATTGACAGAGCCGTTGTAAGGCTGCTTGAGAAAAAGTTCAAGTGCGGTCTTATGGATAAGCCATTCCTTGAAGAAAAGGGACAGTCTGAGGAATTTGTAAAGTCAGGTGTGGGACAGCAGGTTGCATATGACATGGCAACCGAAAGTCTTGTACTGCTTAAAAACGAAAACAAAATTCTGCCCTTGAAGAATAACCCCAAAATGCTGATTATTGGTGAAAATCTCGACTCAATCTATTATCTTCTCGGTGACTATACACCCGAACAAAAGGACTCGGTAACGGTAAAGAGCTATTTTGAAGGTATGGGTGCTGAGTATATCCAAGGCTGGAGCTTTGAAAGAGGAATAACTGTCAGTGATGAGCAGCTCCAAAAGGCTGTAAACGGGGCGGATGTTGTCATTTTCGGCTTTGGCGGAAGCAGTGTTAGAGATTTCAAGAGCGTGTATAACGGTGCGGGAACTCTTCAGGCGGCATCAATTTACATGGACTGCGGCGAAGGCAGAGATTTGAGCGATTTGGAGCTTGTTCCAAGCCAGAACGAGCTGATTAAAAAAGTAAAAAAACTTGGAAAGCCGATTGTTTCCGTCGGTATCGGCGGAAGACCCTATATGCTGCAGAATGTATGTGAAAATTCCGACGGCGTTGTCTGGTGCGGATATCCGGGTCAGGAGGGTGCAAGAGCAATCTATGATACCCTTGTGGGAAAGGTGAATAATTTCGGCAGACTCTCGGTAACATTCCCAAAGAGCGTATCTCACATTCCCTGTGCTTATAACCGCAAGCAGTTCAGCGACTATCTTGATACCGACAGTAAGCCTCAGTTTGCCTTCGGTTACGGCTTGTCATATTCGGAATTTGAGTACAGCGGCCTTGTAATTGATAAAAAGAGTATCTGCGAAATAATAAACGGCGAGAAAATAAAAGTCAGCCTGAAGGTTAAAAACACCTCGGAGGTTTTGGGGAAAGAGGTTGTTCAGCTTTATCTTACAAGGTTTGACGGCAGTGTTACACACAGAATGATGGAGCTTTGCGGCTTCGAAAAGGTGGAACTCAGTCCGAATGAGTGTAAACTGGTTGAGTTTGAAATCGGCTTTGACGAGCTTAAAGAGTGGTCGGTAAACAAAAAGTATGAGCTTTTTGAAATGGATGTTGATATCAAGGTGGGAAAAGCATCGGATAATATTGTTCTGGGTGAAAAAATTCATATAAGCTGACATGAATTAACAGAAAAAACAGGGGCATAACTATACTGTAAAAATTTTTGGAGGTATGGTTATGGAACTGAAAAATTCAAAGACATATGCAAATCTGGAAAAGGCATTTGCAGGTGAGTCACAGGCAAGAAACAAGTATACCTACTTTGCAGAGGTTGCAGAAAGCGAAGGCTATCACTATATAGCTGATATTTTCCGTAAAACAGCTGATAATGAAAAGGCTCACGCAAAGCTGTGGTCGGCAGAGCTTGGAAAAATCGGCGGCACTGCAGATAACCTTAAGGCGGCGGCAAACGGAGAGAACTACGAGTGGACTGACATGTATGAGCATTTTGCCGAGGTTGCCGAGGAGGAAGGCTTTGATAAGATAGCAGAAAAATTCAGAGCCGTTGGCAAAATTGAAAGAATGCACGAGGAACGCTTCCTTGAGCTGTTGAAGCTGGTTGAAATGGACAAGGTTTTTGAACGCTGTGAGGAAGTAATGTGGGTGTGCAGAGTGTGCGGTCATGTGGAAATCGGCAAGAAAGCACCTGATGTTTGTCCCGTGTGCTATCACGCAAGAGCTTATTTTGAAGTGGAAAAGAATACAAACAAACAGTAAACCAAGGACAGCCTTACCGCTGTCCTTTTGTTGACAAAACATAAAAACTCAGATATAATAAGGCAAGAAAGGAGCGGTGGTGTTGAAAAGAATACTTATAATCGGCTGTCCCGGAAGCGGTAAAAGCACCTTTGCAAGACAGCTTCAAAAAGCTATAAACCTTCCGTTGTACTACCTTGATATGCTTTTTTGGAAAGCTGATAAAACGACAGTAACAGCCGAAGAATTTGATAATAAACTTGATGAAATCCTTGAAAAAGAAGAATGGATAATAGACGGGAATTATAGCAGAACAATGGAAAGACGACTTGAAAGGTGCGATACTGTATTCTTTTTCAATTTGCCTACCGAGGTTTGCGTTGAAGGTATCAAAAACAGAGTGGGCACAGTCCGTCCCGATATGCCTTGGGTGGAAAGGGAAGTGGACGGGGAATTTCTGGCGTTTGTAAAAGGCTTTAATGAAACGGAAACAGCAAAAATTCTTGAACGCCTTGAAAAGTATCCCGATAAAAATGTTGTAGTCTTCAAAAGCAGAAAAGATGCGGATACATATTTGAATAGTTTAATTGTATAAAAAGAGGAACGGCATATCATATTACCGTTCCTTTTGCTTTATTGAATTGTTCGTCCCACAATAAAATTGTATATAAGCACCTGAGTTCCACTGTAACCTTCCTTGGTGCACTTGACAGTTTTTATTTCTACATTGTGAATACCGTCTGCTAAATCAAATGTAACATAGCCAATGACTAATTGGTTTGATTTGATGTCGGAAAAAACAGGGTGAACCGTTGATGCCTTTTTTCCGTCAATAATAATTTCGTACATGGTGCTGTCAAGGTGTAAGCCGTGCTCTATTGCGAAAATGCTGCCTTCAAATGCTGTCGCCGACGGTGACGGTTTTAGACCACTGACGGCATGGATTTTGTATGTTTGTTTCCCATGAGCCGTTTCGTATAACCTCGCTTCCCGCCGAGGAAATAAACTTGGTGTCAACAGAGCAGCTGTCGCTTATAAGCTTTTGGGCAGGAATTGGCTTTTTAAAGAACTTTTCGCTTTCGAGGTGTTTTATAATCTCACGGTAGTAAACATCATATCCCTTGTCGGTTGGATGAACATTGTCCTTTAAATAGCCAAGCTCCTTTGCGTTTTTGCCGCAAAGCTCATCTTTCAGTGCTTCTTTTAAGCTGATTTGAGGTATGCCGTAATGATTCGCCACTTCCTCATGATATTTTGTGACGGTTGTGTAGCTTGCATCGGTGGTGTATAAAAAAACGATGTATGGATTTGATGCATCAATAAGACTTCTTACAATGCTTTCCATGTATCTCCTGAAATCATTTCCGCTGTCGTTGACTGCAAACTCGATGAAAACAACGTCGGGACTTTTGGAAATAACATCCCTTGTCAGTCTGAGCAAACCGTACTTTGAATCAGTACCGCCCACACCCTTGTTGTGGTAGTTGACGGTCATTCTGTTGCCGTAAGTGCTTTTAAACCATTCGCCGACTCTGTTGGCATAGCAGTTTTCCTGACATGAAGCACCTGCACCCTCGGTAATAGAACCGCCTAAGAATACAATGTTGATTTCGGACTTGCCTTCAAAAAGGTTTGATGATGACATGTTAACACCTCGGTTTTAGATTGACTCTATTATATAATTAACCTGTTACTTTGTCAATAAAATCTTTTTTTAGTGATGAATTTGATTTGTTTATATAGTTCTAAAGTTGAAGAAGTGAGTTTGACCGCTTGCGTTTAAGGCGGTCAAACGGAGTTCCACTCGGGCATCGATAGCAGAACGTAAATCCACGATGTGGTCACGTTACCGCTGTCGGGCGGACCCGACTCACGTTACCGCTGTTGGGCGGACTCGACTCATGTCGCCTTTTCTTCTTGCTTACTTCTTCTTTTCAGTAAAGAAAAAGTAAGTCCCTTGCACCGTTGTTTGGTGCAAGGGACGGCTAACCGAGCATAGAAACTGCGGTTTGTTTGTAATGTTCCATAGGTGAAGCACTTAGTTTGACCGCTTGCGTTTAAGGCGGTCAAACGGAGTTCCACTCGGGCATCAATGGCATAACGTAGATCTACGATGTGGTCACGTTACCGCTGTCGGGCGGACTCGACTCACGTTACCGCTGTCGGGCGGACTCGACTTACCAAGCTACCTTCTTGCGAGCAATGTAGGAAGTGTGGAGATGCTCGTGAGCCTTGTGGCTGCCGGGTTCTCCGTAGTATTCCTTGTAGATAGTCTTGATGTCTTCGTTTTCGTGAGAGAGTCTAACGGGAAGATTCTTGTCGTCTTCGTAGAGAGCTGCAGCTCTGAGAGCCTTAAGATCAACGAAGTTGCGAACAGATGCGGGCTGATAAGGCTGACCGCCGCCGTTTACACAACCGCCGGGACAACCCATGATTTCGATAAAGGTGTAATCCTTTTCGCCGCTCTTAACCATGTCAAGAACCTTTCTTGCATTGCTTGTACCTGAAGCAACAGCAACCTTAACTTCAACACCGTTAACGTTGTAGGAAGCCTCCTTAACGCCTTCAGTGCCACGAACGTCTGTGAATTCAAGCTTTTCAGGATTCTTACCTGTAAGATAGTAAACTGCAGTTCTGAGAGCAGCTTCCATAACGCCGCCTGTAGCACCGAAGATTGTACCTGCACCTGAGCCAAGACCCATGGGTGAATCAAATTCATCGTCGGGAAGAGTATTGAAGTTGATACCTGCACGCTTAATCATTCTTGCAAGCTCTCTTGTAGTGATGGAAACATCTGTGTCAACAACACCTGCAGCAGACTGGTCGTTTCTTACGATTTCAAACTTCTTAGCTGTACAAGGCATAACGCTTACAACAAAGATGTCCTTGGGGTCAAGTCCCATCTTTTCAGCATAGTAGGTCTTGATAACAGCACCCATCATCTGCTGAGGAGATTTGCAGGAGGAAAGATTATCAATCATGTCAGGGTAGTAGTGTTCGCAGAATTTAACCCATCCGGGTGAGCATGATGTAATCATGGGAAGCTTGCCGCCATTCTTAACTCTCTGGAGAAGCTCTGTTGCTTCTTCCATAATTGTAAGGTCAGCAGAGAAGTTGGTGTCGAATACCTTAGCAAAGCCAAGTCTTCTGAGAGCAGCAACCATCTTGCCGGTTACGATTGTACCTACAGGCATATCAAAGCACTCACCGAGAGTAGCTCTGATAGAAGGAGCTGCATGAACAACAACATGCTTTGTAGGATCAGCAAGAGCTGCCCAAACCTTGTCTGTGTCGTCCTTTTCAACAAGTGCACCTGTAGGACAAACTACTGTACACTGACCGCAGCCGATACAAGCAACATTGCCGAGATTCAACTCGAATGCCTGACCGATGTGAGTCTTGAAGCCTCTGTCGTTAGCACCGATAACAGCAACCTCCTGATTCTTGTCACAAACTGCAACGCAGCGGCGGCAAAGAACACACTTGTTGTTGTCACGGATGAGGTGAGGCATGGATGTGTCATATTCATACTTGGGTGTATCACCGTCGTACTTGTGCTCGTCGGTTACACCGTAATCGTTACAAAGCTGCTGGAATTCGCAGTTGCCGCTCTTTACGCAGGACAGACACTTCTTGTCGTGAACTGAAAGAAGAAGCTCAAGAGTTGCCTTTCTGGAAGCAAGAACTGCGGGGCTGTGTGTGAATACTTCGGTGCCTTCTCTGTCGAGAGGATATACGCAGGCAGCAACAAGGCTTCTTGCGCCCTTAACCTCACATACGCAGATACGGCAAGCACCGATTTCGTTGATTTCCTTCATGTAGCAAAGGGTAGGAATTTCAATGCCGACACTCTTACATGCTTCAAGGATTGTAGCACCCTTGCGCACGCTGTAAGGCATGCCGTCTATAAATACGTTAATCATTTCCATTTTATGCGACCTCCTTATTCCTTGATAATTGCCTTGAATGCACAGTTATCAATACAAGCACCGCACTTGATACACTTGTCCTGATTGATAATGTGAGGCTGCTTAACTGCACCTTCGATAGCGCCGACGGGACAGTTGCGTGCACACTTAGTACAGCCCTTACACTTGTCCTCAATAATCTTGAAGGAGAGAAGGGACTTACATACGCCTGCGGGACACTTCTTGTCAACGATGTGAGCAATGTATTCGTCCTTGAAGTACATAAGTGTGGAGAGAACGGGGTTAGGAGCTGTCTGACCGAGACCGCAAAGAGCGCTGGACTTGATGTAGTGGCAGAGCTCTTCAAGCTTGTCAATATCTTCGAGCTTGCCCTGACCCTTGGTAATTCTGTCAAGGATTTCGTAAAGACGCTTTGTACCAACACGGCAGGGAGTACACTTACCGCAGGATTCGTCAACGGTGAATTCGAGGAAGAACTTGGCGATGTCAACCATACAGTTGTCTTCGTCCATAACGATAAGTCCGCCTGAACCCATCATAGAACCGATTGCGAGAAGGTTGTCGTAGTCGATAGGTGTGTCAATAAGGTGAGCAGGGATACATCCGCCGGAAGGACCGCCTGTCTGAGCAGCCTTGAACTTCTTACCGTTGGGAATACCGCCGCCGATTTCTTCGATGATTTCACGAAGTGTTGTACCCATGGGAACTTCAACAAGACCTGTGTTGTGAATCTTACCGCCAAGAGCAAATACCTTTGTACCCTTAGACTTTTCAGTACCCATAGAGCTGAACCAGTCAGCACCCTTGAGGATAATCTGGGGAACGTTGGCATATGTTTCAACGTTGTTGAGGATTGTAGGACGGTTGTAAAGACCCTTAACAGCAGGGAACGGAGGACGGGGACGAGGCTCGCCACGCTTTCCTTCGATAGATGTCATCAACGCTGTTTCTTCACCGCAAACGAATGCACCTGCACCGAGTCTGAGGTCAAGGTTGAACTTGAAGCCTGTACCGAAGATGTCGTCGCCTAAAAGTCCGTATTCCTTAGCCTGATCGATAGCAATCTTAAGACGCTGAACGGCGATAGGATACTCAGCACGAACATAAACATAACCCTGGTCAGCGCCGATTGCGTAGCCTGCAATAGCCATAGCTTCTATAAGAGCATGGGGGTCACCTTCAAGGATGGATCTGTCCATGAATGCACCGGGGTCACCTTCGTCGGCGTTACAGCAAACGTACTTCTGACCGCCGTCCTGAACGAGAGTTCTGGCAAGCTTCCACTTCTGACCTGTGGGGAAGCCGGCACCGCCGCGTCCTCTGAGACCTGAAGCTAAGATTGTGTCGATAACTTCGTCGGGAGTCATTTCTGTAAGAACCTTACCGAGAGCCTGATAACCGTCAGTACCTATGTATTCTTCGATGTTTTCAGGGTCGATAACACCGCAGTTACGAAGAGCTACTCTCTTCTGCTTCTTGTAGAAGGTTGTGTCAGAAAGAGCAACGGGCTGATCGTCAACCTTTTCGCCGTCGGTTTCATCATAAACAAGACGGGAAACGGGACGTCCCTTGAGAAGGTGTTCTGAAACGATTTCAGCAACGTCTTCGTCGGTAACTCTTGAATAGAATGTGCCTTCGGGGTAAACGATAACAACGGGACCCAGAGCACAAAGACCGAAGCAACCGGTCTGAACGAGCTTGATTTCATTTTCAAGACCGTTAGCCTTTAATTCACTTTCAAACTTTGCGTATACCTTTGCACTTCCGGAAGAAGTACAGCCTGTACCGCCGCAAATCAATACATGTGAACGTATCATAATTTTGATTTCCTCCGTTAATTATTTCATTGTGTATTCAGCGATTGCCTTGCCGCCCTTGATGTGCTTTTCAATAACTTCAAGAGCCTTTTCTGCTGTCATGTGTACATAAGTAACCTTTTCTTCGCCTGCTTTGTAAACTTCAACAACGGGTTCGTACTGGCAGATGCCGATACAGCCTGTCTGAAGCACGGAAACAGAATCGGTAAGACCTGCTTTTGCAACCTCCTCAACGAATGCGTTAAGAACGGGTCTTGCGCCTGCAGCGATACCGCATGTTGCCATACCTACAACAATTCTTGTTTCGCCTGTGCCTTCACGAAGAGAAACCTTGTCTTTCATCTTGTCTCTGATGGCAGCGAGTTCTGCTAATGATTTCATTTGTGTGTCCTCACTTTCTTAAGTAATATTATAATTTTCTTTTAAAAACTCAGTAATCCAGACTAAAACATCCGGTGTTGACAGAGGAATGTCACCGCCCAGTGTTTCACGCAATTCTCTTGTGTCAAGATTTACATCAAGACTTTCGGATTTGTGGGTAAACACAAGGTCTATTTTATCTCCCATTCCCTGAATCAATGTTACAATTGTACCGATAATGTCGCCTAAAGGGGTAAAATCAAGATGATTTTTGAAGAATGAGGCATATGTAACGGTACCGTGGTCATCGGGAAACTCAGAAACGCATTTTGAGGTTATGGAAAACTTGCCGCCAGTCTGTTCGCTTGCCATTTTGAAAAGAGGAATACCCATTCCAACCTTTCTTGTGGTTCGTGAGGTGCAGAAGGGACTTGTTACGTTTTCCACCATTTCACGACTCATGCCGCAGCCGTCGTCGGAAATTTTAATCTCAAGCATGTCCGCATTTTCCGTAAGGTCAATTCTTATGAGAGCTGAACCTGCGGTAACGGAATTCATGGCAATATCAAGTATGTTAAGTGATAATTCCTTCATATTATATATTGCCGCCTTTCGTGAGCTTTCCCCGAAGTGCCTTGAAAAATTGGTGTCTGACGAAATCCGAGCTGTAAGGCTCGTCGTCAAGCTCAATAAAATTCTCAGCCTCGTTTATTGTCCAAAGATTGTGTGCATCTGAGTTAAAAACGTGGGATTTTGAGGCAATGTGTGGAAAATCCTTCACATACCTTTCGTAATCCTCCTTGCCGTTAAACTCAATGCAGGGAAAATCGGGGTCGGTCGGAACAGTACCGAGAATGGAAACTATTCCGTTGGATTCTCTGTCGATGTGGGCAGGGAAGATGAGTGCATCGAACTTTTCGGCAAGCTTTACAGCCTCCTCAAGTCCGAGGGACGTTGCGATTGGCAGAAAGTTGTCGTCAACTCCCACAACATTGTCGTTTTCGTCCATGAACATCTGTTGCCCGAATATTTCAACCTTGTTTGGAAAGACTCCTCTGCAAGGTTGTACGGCATCCGAAAAATCAAGTGCCTGCTGTAAGAATTCAAACAGACAGACCATGTGAATGTCCTCAGCCGTTGTAAGCTCCATTCCTGCAATTCCTATAAGACCGTTTGCCTTTGCAACCTTCAAGAAGCTCTCGCAGTTGCCGCAGGTGTTGTGGTCGGTAAGAGCCACAATATTAAGTCCTTTGAGTGCCGCCATACCGCAGATGTTGTTAGGCGTCATGTCGTCGTCGGCACATGGGGAAAGACAGGAGTGGATGTGCAAGTCGTAATAATACTTGCTCATTTCTTTAATTCCTCGTAAAGAACGGTGCAGGCACTGTATGTACTCTTGTCCGTCTTTAAGATGTTGATTTCCTTTTCTTTTGCAAGAGCTAAGAACTCATCGTCAGGCTGTACGCCTTCAGCTAAAATAACGCAGGGCAAATCAAGAAGTGATGCCACCGCAAGCACGTTGACGTTTGACATGATGGTAACAAGACACTCGCCTTCGCTTGCATGACCCATAACCCAGCTGAGAAGGTCACCTGCATAAACGCCGCGAATTTCCTTTTGGGGAAGGGGAATACAAACGCCCGTAAAATCGGTGTTATTCAAAAGTGCTTCAACCGTCATTTTTATCACCGCCGCAATTTTCGTTATTTTTTGCTTTTCTCTGAAGCATGGGACAGTCGGAAATAACCGCAAGTCCTTTTGCAACATCCTCCGCAAAGGAAGCACAGGTGGGACTACCGCAAGCACCGCAGTCAAATTCGGGAAGCATGGAATAAATTTCCTGTGACTTCTTCATTCTTGACATTGCCGCTAACATGTCCTCGCCTGATTTGCCGTTTGAAATAGGCTTTGCAAATCTCTCCGTGGAGAAAAGCTCCGGAAGAGCCTGAATCTCGCTTTGGGAATATCTGCTTTGCATAACGGGCAGATACCGCTTGAGATTCTGGATTTTAACCTTTGCAAGATAAGGATTTTCAACCGTGAGCACACCGCCCACACAGCCTGAGCTGCAGGCGTTTAGCTCAATAAAATCAAGGAACGGATAATTTCCTGTTTCAAGCTCGTCAAGAACCTTTATTACGTTCTCAATACCGTCAACCGCAAGATAGCTGTCGTTGAGAAGTGCAGAGGCTTCACCGCTGCTTACTGCCCAGCTCATACCTATCATGCCTGTTCTTGAAACGGGAATAGGTGTTTTTTCTTTTTTCATAACGCCCAGGAGCTCAAAGTAAACATCGCTCATTGAAACTACATAGTCAACGCAGTTCATTTCGCCTGCAAAGCCGTTTTTGACGTAGCTTGTCTTGCCTGTGCAGGGGGATATGAAAACCGTAACGATGTCATCGTCTTTCAGTTCGGGGTGTCTTTCTTTTGCCTGATCCTTAGCCATTCTTGCAGCTATGTCCATAGGTGAAAGGATGGGAATCAGATTGTCGCAAAGATAGGGGAATCTAAGCTGAATAAGCCTTGTCACAACGGGACAAGCACTGCTTATAACAGGACGCCTTACATCCTTGCGTTTTAAATAAAGTCGTGTGTACTCCGTAACAAGCTCTGCAGCACGTGCCACCTCGAAAACGTGGCTGAAGCCAAGGTCAAGTAAACCCTGAAGCATGTAGTCAACGTCGTCTAAGTTCTGGAACTGACCGTACAGTGACGGAGGCGGCAGGGCAATTACATACTTTTCTTTAAAGGGAATGTCACGGAGAACATCATTGTTGGACTTCTTTGCCTTGTGAGGACACAGCATAATGCACTGACCGCAGTCTATGCAGCGGTCTGCGTCGATTACGGCGTGACCGTCTCTTATGCGTATAGCCTCAGTAGGACAACGTTTCAAGCAGGTAATGCACCCCTTGCATCTTGAAACGTCAAGGGAAACAGAATGCTTATATCCAATCAAAGTATTCACCTCAAGGCCTTACAGTAATTGTGAGAGTTGTGCCTTCTCCGACTTTGCTCTTTATGTCAAGCTCATCGGAATACCGTTTGATGTTTGGAAGTCCCATTCCCGCACCGAAGCCGAGAGAGCGGATGTTGTCGGGAGCTGTTGAATAACCCTCGCTCATTGCAAGATTGATGTCTGCAATACCCGGACCCTTGTCGGTCAGTACAAGAACGATTTTGTCGGGATGTACGAAAAGCTCGGCGATACCGCCGCCTGCATGGATAACCATGTTGATTTCAGCCTCGTACATTGCTATAGAAACTCTTCTGATAACCTCGGCATCAAATCCGATGCTTCTGAGAATTTTTTTTACCTGAACAGAAGCCTCGCCTGCAGAGGAAAAGTCGTTGCCGTCAACGTTGAAGGTGTATGTAAGAACGTTGCTGTCCATAATTACACCCCTTTCGGTTTAAGACCGCCGCTGTAAAGCAGACCGCATGCCTCAAACATTCGCTTGCCGGTTGCGAGAATAACAATACCCGACTCTTCCGCAAGTGCTAACATTTCCGCCGAAGGCTTTTTGTTTCTCACAAAAACGATGCATCTCATATCCATCATTTCCGCAGTTCTTATAACCTGAGGATTAACAAGACCCGTGATGAGAACAGCCTGATCCTTGACATAAGCAAGAACGTCGCTCATCATGTCGCTTCCGCAGGCGGAATGAACCTCGTGTGAAACACTGTCCCGACAGCAGAGAACCTCTGCATCAAGCAGAGAAGCTATTTCTGAAATTTTCATATATCCTGTCCCGCTTTCATGAAAAAATGGTGGGATAATTCAAAAGTTATGCAGAGTACTTAGCGATGATACCGTCAACGTCATCGGGAAGAAGTCTTCCGTAAACGTCGCTGTTAACAAGAAGTACGGGAGCAAGTCCGCAAGCACCTACGCAGCGGCAGGAGCAAAGAGAAAACTTACCGTCGGGTGTGCAGCCGCCGTCGTCAATACCAAGCTTCTGCTTGAGTCTTTCGAACAAGTCACCTGCGCCTTTAACGTAGCAAGCAGTACCGAGACACACATTGAATTCATACTCACCCTTGGGTTCAAGAGCAAACTGTGCGTAGAAGGTAACTACCTCGTATACCTTTTCAATTGAAATGTCAAGACCTTCTGCAATCTTCTGTTCAACTTCAATGGGAAGGTAACCGTATACCTCCTGAGCCTGCTGAAGAACAGGGATAAGTGCACCGGGCTGACCCTTGTGTGCTGCAATAATTTCCTGTAATTTTGCAGCCTTTTCCGCTGTATCCTTGAAGGGTACAGATGAAATTGTTGTTGCCATAAGCTATACCTCCTAAAATATATATTAGCTTGTTGTTAATTATATCACAATCCCCTGAAAAAGAAAAGAGCTAAAAGCAAAAAAAATCACTTTTTTGACCTTTTTTTCAGCTTTTTTACCACGAAATTCCGATTGGTAACTTTTTTGTAAACAAATGCGGCTTTTGTACACAATTTAGCATACATTTTCACCTCCATAATAAAAAATTAACGGCAAACGTTAAATTTTGTCAAAATATAATGTTAACATGTATGCATCTTCACATGAGTTCGAAACCTTCCTCATGTAAAACAAAACTAAAGGAGCAAATTGTTATGAAGAACAGAAAAAGGACGAGATTTATCACTCAGTCGGCAATTATTGCGGCAATGTATGTGGTACTCACTTATGTTACCTCATTTTTCGGTCTTGCAAGCGGTGCGGTTCAGTGCCGTCTGTCGGAAGCCTTGCTTGTGCTGCCGATGTTTACGCCGTCAGCAATACCGGGACTTTTTATCGGCTGTGCACTGTCAAATCTGATGACGGGATGTATTCTTCCCGATGTTGTATTCGG
>JAZNIM010000064.1:0-8695 GCA_045577475.1 Eubacteriales bacterium
AAACACACCGCCGACATTTGCACTGCCGGAATTTAGCTTTGCACAGGTAAAAGAATTAATGCCAAGTGCATTTACAATTGCAATTCTTGCGGCAATTGAATCGCTTCTTTCCTGCGTTGTATCCGATGGTATGATAAAGGATAAGCATAATTCAAACACAGAGCTTATTGCCCAGGGTGTGGGCAACATCTGCTCGGGTCTTTTTGGCGGAATTCCTGCCACGGGAGCTATTGCAAGAACGGCGGCAAACGTTAAGAACGGCGGACGTACTCCTGTATCGGGTATGGTACATTCCGTTGTACTGCTTCTTGTTCTTATAGTGCTTATGCCTTATGCAAAGATGATTCCCATGGCAACCATTGCGGCAATTCTTATACATGTTGCATATAATATGTCCCAGTGGAAGCCGTTTTTGAGAATTGTAAAAACAGCACCCAAGAGTGATATTCTTGTGCTTGTAATAACATTTGTGCTTACGGTGGTGTTTGACCTTGTTGTGGCAATTGAGTTTGGACTTATTATTACGGCGGCACTGTTCTTAAAGAGAATGAGCGATGAGAGCAAGGTAAGCAAGTGGACAGAGGCTCAGGAGGACAGACATAAGGATATTCCCGAGGGCGTAAGCGTATATGAGCTGTCGGGTCCCATGTTCTTTGCGGTGACAGAGTCCTTGAAGCAGATTTGCTCAGAGGAGCTTTCAAAATGTATAGTTCTCAGAATGAGCGGCGTTAACAGCCTTGATGTCAGCGCACTTCAGGAGCTTGAGGCACTGGTGGAAAAATGCGGCAGAGAAGGAATTGCCGTGGTACTATCACATGTTCAGACTCAGCCTATGAAGGTTATGGAAAAGAGCGGATTTGTAAATCTTGTGGGCAAAGACAACTTCTGCGGCAATATTGATGAAGCTCTTGTCAGAGCGGCGGCTCTTATTAAAAACGCAGAGCAAAACTGATTGTATTGACTTTGTTGCAAAAGTGTGATACAATGGTAAAAATGAAAGGAGTGGAGATAATGGTACAAAGACGTGACCTTGTTATGGCGATTATTCTTTCGGTAGTTACTTGCGGTATTTACGGCATTTACTGGATGATATGCCTTAATGATGATGTTAACAAAATTGCACAGGATACGGGTGCAATGTCGGGCGGCGTAGTATTCCTGCTCTCTCTTGTTACCTGCGGAATTTACAGCTGGGTATGGATGTATCAGATGGGCACAAAGCTTGATGATGCCGAAATTAGCTACGGCAGAAGCTCCCAGTCAAGAGGTATACTTTACCTTGTACTTTCACTGTTTGGTTTTGGCATAGTATCTTATGCACTTATGCAGGATACAGTTAATAAGTATGCTAACTGATGAACGAAAAAAAAGACTTGCGCTGGAACTCACAAAGCTTGTGATTATTCTTTGCGCAGGTTTTGCTTATTATCTTGTTGTGACGCTCACACCGTGGAAAATCCCCTGCGTTTTCAATGAACTGACGGGATTTTTGTGTGTTGGGTGCGGCATAACAAGAATGTGCATCAGCATAGTGAGGCTTGATTTTTACTCTGCCTTCGGATATAATAAGGCGGTGTTTGTAACCCTTCCGGTGCTTGCGTATCTTTTGCTTTCATATGAAATAAGATACATTAAAACGGGGCAAAGACGCATGTCACGTTTTGAAAAATGGGTTGCTGTTACAGAGCTTGTGCTGCTGCTTGCCTTTGGTGTAATAAGAAATTTGTAAGACACGTGTTTTTGCCGTGTCTTATTTTTTGCCTTGTTTTGTATTGACTTATTCTCTTTGCGTGATATAATATCTGTGGAAGGGCGGTGCTGACATGATACTCAGCAGTTTTCTTTATCAAATAATTGACGGCGGAAAAGAAAAGGGATATTCCCAAAGAGAAAGCCTTGAAATTGCACAAAAGGCGGGCGTTAAGAATGTTGACATAAATGCACAAATGTTTGACAGCACTCCCGTGGAAAAGGTTAAAGCCTTGCTGGATGAATTTGACATGACAATGTGCGTTCATTCCGCAAGATACTGTGATTTTTCGAATGAAGATGCTTACAATAAATCTCTTGAAATCATGAAGAATGACTTGCTAAATGCAAAAAAAGGCGGCAGTAAGTATCTTATGGCTGTGCCGCTGCTGAAGGATGAGGAGTTAAAGCCCGATGACCAAAAGCAGCGTGAATACTTCTTCAGAATTTTCCGTGACCTTGCAGACTTCGGTGCCGAGATGGGGGTATGTGTAACGGTGGAAAGCTACTCGGACACCAGAGTTCCTTACGGAAAAATCTCTGACTTAAAGTGGTTACTTGACGGTATTGAAAACCTGTACTTCAACCTTGATACGGGAAACTTTACCCTTGCAGGGGAGGATGCACTTGAGGGTGCAAAGGCATTTTTGCATAAAACCGTCAATGTTCACGTAAAGGATGTTGCACAGGTGGAAAACAGCACTCTTGTAAGGCGTGGCGTTTGCTATGACTGCGTGGCACTGGGTGAGGGAATTGTACAAAACGACAAAATCCTTGACCTGCTTAAAGATGCAGAGTATAAAGGATATCTTACTGTTGAAGTAAGCAGACCGCTGTTTGACAGAACAATGAAGTCCTTGGAATATATAAAAAATTACCTTAAAATGTAAAGGAGATCTATCATGAAAAAAGTAATTCTTATCTCAATTGACGGCATGCGTCCCGACGGACTCAGACAGTGCGGTAACCCATTTGTGGAAAAAATGATGCAGCTCGGCTCATATACTTTTAAGGCACGGACGGTTTTCCCTTCAGTAACACTTCCTTGCCACCTGTCGCTGTTTCATTCCGTTCCTCCCGAAAGACACGGCACGATGAATAATACCTACACCGTTCCCGTAAGACCTGTGGAAGGCTTGTTTGAGGTTATTGCAGCGGCAAAGGGAAACTGTGCGATGTTCTATAGCTGGGACCCCATGCGTCAGGTTACAGGCTATTCCACTCTTTCACATTCCGCATATATCAATGCATACTGCGTTGAAAGCTCGGATACGGTGAACACCGACAGAGCACTTGAATGTATAGAAAAATTCGGCTGTGAGTTTGTTTACCTCTATATGGTTGAAACCGACGAAAAGGGCGGTCACGACAACGGCTGGATGAGTGAGGAATACTTAAAGAGAATAAGCATGGCAATTGACAACGTAAAGAGAGTTTACGAAAAGTGCGGCGACAAATATACAATCATAGTAACTGCCGACCACGGCGGACATGACAGATGCCACGGCACTGATATGGACGAGGATATGACAATTCCCCAGTTCTATATCGGCAAAGACTTTGTTCCCGGTAAGGAGCTTGAGGATGTTTCAATTCTTGATACAGCACCAACGGTTGCCGCAGTAATGGAACTTGAAAAGCCCAGAGAATGGGAAGGCAAGAGTCTTATCAATAAATAAGGAGATAGACATGAAGCTATTATTTCTCGGAACGGGTGCGGCGGACTATGCTGTTAAGCCTGAGGAACAAATGACGGACACGGACAGAAGATTCAGCAGTATTCTTGCGGATGAGCGGTATCTGCTTGATGTTGCACCGCAGTCCTTCGGTTTTGCAAAAGACTGGGCGTTGACTTTTCAAAAATAGAGTTTGTTCTGCTGAGTCATACCCACTATGACCATTACGGCAAGGCGGCACTTTTGGATTTCGCAAAGGAGTCGGGAAAGACTCTTACGCTGTTCTGCCATGAAAATGCGGTAAATTCCTTGGGAATTACAGAAGAAGATTCAAGTTACATCAAGGTTTGCGGTGTGAAAATCGGAGAAGCCTTTGAAGCTTGCGGCTATAAAATAACACCTCTCGGTGCTAATCACATTGTGGACGGCTCTCCCGAAACGCCCCTTCACTATATAATTGAAAACCGGGAGGGCAGAAGACTGTTCTACGGCTGTGACGGCGGCTGGTTTGTGGCTCATACATGGGAGTTTATGAGAAAAATCAAGTTTGATGCCATGATTCTTGAAGCTACTGTCGGTGAAAAGGACGGAGATTTCCGTCTTGGAACGCATAACTCCATTCCCATGCTCAGGCTGATTGTGGCGGCACTTTGGGAAAACGGCATGATTGACAGTAATACAAAGCTGTTTGCAAGTCATATTGCAAGAACACTTCACGTTAGCCATGAGGATACAAGTGAAAGACTGAATAAGCTTGGAATTGTCACTGCATTTGACGGTTTTGAGGTGACTGTATAAATAAAATTTGCGAAAAGTGTTGCAAATTTTTTTGAAATATAGTATAATACTTTAAAATATTGTAAGAGGTGATTTTTGTGCAGCAATATCCCATATCCCAAAGAGGCAATAATAACAATAACAAAATGATGATAGCTGTTCTTGTTATTTTGTGCGTTCTGGCGGTTGTTGCTCTTATAGGTCTTGTCTGGGTTGTGGCAAGAGGCGGCGATGACGACAAGAATAATGACAAGCGTGATGAAACCGAATACGTAACGGTTTACCATCCCGAAACAGGCGAAAAGGTAGAAATTGAAGAGGATGAGCTTGAGGAATACCTTGAAGAAGGCTATACAAAGAAAAAGCCTTCAAAGAAGGAAGAAGAATCGGGCAAGTTTGATGATGCAGTTGTTCTTTACAGACCCGACGGTACTACCCTTGAGGTTCCAAAGGACGAGGTACAGAAGTATCTTGACAGAGAGGGCGAGGATAAGTACTACGAAGAAGAAGTAATGTACATATACCACGTTAAGGAAGAACGCAAGGTTATAAAGACCTCTGAAGCCGAAGATTATCTTATGGAAGCCGTAACGGCAGAGGACGGAACAACCGAGGAAATTCCTAAAGAAGAAAGATGGTACAACCATCCCGTTGTTATAATGTATGCCGCTCCCGACAGAAGCATTGTAATCAGCGATGAGCAGAAATATATTGATGAATTCAAGGCTTCGGGTTGGTTTGAATATCCCGTTTCCGCTGTTGCAAAGGACGGAGAGGAAACCAAGACCATTCCCAAAACCGACCTTGAAAAATACCTTGCGGACGGCTGGAAGGAAATCAACCCCAAGGCTGAACCCTGTAAGTATTGCGGAACTCAGGAGCATACTTCCGAGCAGCATCCCACCTGCCGTCATTGCGGCTCTCCCGACCACACCTCGGATGAACACGCAGGCTGTGATATCTGTGGTAGTAACTATCACGCCACCGGTGCACATCCTTGCACAAACTGTGGTGGAAGGGGACATGATGCTTCCCGTTGTACCGTGAAAAAGTGCACAATATGCGGCTCTACAGGTCATGATGCATCAGGTCATGTGATGTGTGGTATTTGCGGTTCTTCTGCACATGGCACATCAGGTCATGTCTGCGAAAAGTGCGGTGTTGCAGGACACGGCGCTGCAACTTGTACACTTAAAATCTGCTCAATCTGCGGCGGCACAGGACATGATGCGGCAGCCTGTACTGCGGTAGTCTGCGGAATATGCGGAGCAAGGGATCACGATTCAAACGGACATCCCAAGTGTGCTTATTGCGGAAGTGTTGAGCACCTGTACCATCCTCAGTGTCCCTCTTGCGGAAGCTATGATCACACCGTACATCCCATGTGCGACTACTGTGACGGTAATCATACAACCGCTTTCCATCCCACCTGCTCATGGTGCGGAAGAAAAGACCACAGCGGTGCAGAGCATGATGCGGTAATTGCAGCGGAGGCTGCTGCAAAGCAAGGCTAAATAATCAGATTTAAGGAGCTGCTTCACAATGATGTGGAGCGCTTCTTTTTGCTTTGTTTTTCTTTTTAAGATGGCTTTATGTATTGCAGGAGGTTTCGCCGTTTGCGATAAATTAAAATAACTTTGTATCAAAGAAAAAGGGTTGTATCAAAACAAATTGATACAACCCCGATTTGTGTTCAATATAAAAATTGAAAAAATACGAAAAATCAATCCCCCGAAACCATTTTCAGTACCCTTGATACGGGAACATATAAGCATAGCATCACCGCAAGGTTGCCAAAGCAGTGGATTAAATCGTAGGGAATACCCGCAATCCACCAGGTGAGAGCATAACCGATGCCGGGATTTGCCGTACCCATGAAAATGTATGGAAAGGATGATAAAAATCCGAAAAATAATCCGAATACCGTTGAAATGAGCGTCAGTAAAAAGCGGGATGCGTTTTTTCTTACGGCACAGCTTATAAGGCATAGCAACGGCCATATGTAAACGTAGCCAATCCACCATATGCCAAAGCCGTATATAAGTCCTTCAATCAGTACAAAGGCAAACACCGAAATAAGAGTTTTTCTGCCGAAATGTACCGAGAACATTATTATCATGAAGGAAACAATTTCAATGTTGGGTATAAAGGATAAAACCATTTTTCCTGCCGTGAGAAGTGCAGTCATTATGCCTGCTATGGCAATATCCTTTGCAAAACCAAGGCTGCTTTTCATCATGCAAGGGTGTATACAAGGCTGTACCTTACGCCGTCCTCAACAGGCTGGCTGTCAATGCCGTACATGCCGTATTCTCCGTCAACGAGGATTGACCAGTATGCGCCGTCTTTCTCATAAATTGCCTGCTCGCCGTTTACCTTTTCAAGCATGATGCCGTATGGACCTTCCGTTCCTTCAAAGGTAAGACTGTCTGCTTCTTCCATGGCTTGTTTTAGATATTTTGCGTCTGTGCTTAATTCGTAAAGTGTGCTTTCGTTCTTTGAGTTTATTACCTCAATTTCAATCTCCATAAGAAGCGGCTGCTCCGATGTGCTGTCGGGCAGATTCTCCACCTTGACAGGTGGTTGTGCCTGCCACATCTTAAATATTACAAACACGCAGGCAAGCAATGCAGCACATAAAGCCACGACTGCAGCACTTAAAATTTTTTCAAGCTTTGTCATATAAATTACCTCTTTTCTTTAATTGATTTTATCACAAACTCCTTTTTTCGTCAATATACAATTGTGCCTTTTTATTGCGGTATTCGGTTGACTTTTTTGCTTATATAAAGTATAATTGGAAAAGAATACATGGCGGAGTGATAATCATGCTTTCAAATATGCACACCCACACCGTTTTTTGCGACGGTAAAAACACACACGAAGAAATTGTCCTTGCGGCAATAGAAAAAGGCTTTTGTTCCATCGGATTTTCGGGACACTCGGACACCCCCTTTGACCACAGCTATTGCATGACGGACACAGAAGGATATATTGCTGAAACTCTCAGAGTCAAGGAAAAGTACAAGGATAGGATTCAAATTTTTCTCGGAATTGAGGAGGACATGCTTGCACAGGCACAAAGAAGCAGGTATGACTACATAATCGGCTCATGCCACTACTATGAAATTAACGGAGTGAAGTTTGACGTTGACGGCTCGTATGAGCAGACCAAAACCGCACTTGATGCCGTCGGCGGTGACATGTTAAAGCTTGCTCATAACTATTACAGCCGTTTTTGCGATTACCTCCTTGAAAGAAAGCCCAATATTGCGGGACATTTTGACTTACTTACAAAATTCGACGAAAAATATACTCCGATTTTCTCGGACAGCAAGGAATATCATGAGCTTGCAGACAAGTATCTGCTTTGTGCCTTGAAAAGCGGATGCATATTTGAAGTAAATACGGGTGCAATTTCAAGAGGTTACAGAAAAACTCCTTATCCCTCATGTGAGCTTTTGCATACCCTTTTGAAGAATGAGGGCAAAATCATGCTAAGCTCTGACAGCCACAGTATTGACAGCCTTGACTGTGCTTTTGAAGAAACAGCACTTCTGTTAAAGGATATCGGCTTTAAGCACACCTATGTGCTGTATGACGGAAAATTCATAAAAAACGAGCTTTGAGGTGAAAAGTATGGACAACATGAAGGTTAAAGCAATCTGCGATGAAATCAAAGACAGAATAGAGAACATCCACATAGGCGTGTTTGAGGATTTGACACGGGACGTGTTCCTCATAAGCGAGCAGTACCCGGGAGTATGGCTTGAGCATGTATACGACAGCGTAATTTATGCCCGTATGTTTCCCGAAAGAGGCAGAGAGGTGGCGAGAAACACCATCGAAATGTTCATTGACAGGCAGAGAGAGGACGGTCAGCTTCCCTGCTATGTCCGTGACAGCTCAAAGTGGAAGGGAAACACCAAGGACGTGTGCGGTTACAGTCAGATTCAGGAATGTGTATCCTTCGGCTCGCTGTGTCTTGACGTATATGAAATACTTGGCGAGGACAAGGAATTTTTAAAGAAATGCCGTGACAGTCTTGAAAAGTGGATAAACTGGCTTGAAAACAACCGTCAGACCACAAACAGAGGTCTTATTGAGATGTTTTGCGGTTTTGACACGGGACACGATAACAGTGCAAGACTTGACGGTCTTTCCTGCAAGGGTAACTACAGGGTTGACAATGTGACCATGGATGCAAACATCCTTCCGCCCGACGACAAAGCTGCTCCCATTCTTGCGGTGGATATGAACTGCAACTACTACGGCAATATTGCTTCTCTTGCAAAAATGGAGGAAATTCTCGGTAACAGCAAATCGGCAAAGGAGCAGGCAGACAAAGCTGAAAAGGTAAAACAGCTCATGTTCAGGCTTTTATTTGACAAGGGTGACTGCTTCTTCTACGACGTTGACAAGGACGGAAACATGAGAAAATGCAAGTCCTGCACCATCTTCCACCTGTTTATGGAAAAGGTACTTGACAAGGA
>JAZNIM010000065.1:0-15256 GCA_045577475.1 Eubacteriales bacterium
ACCGCACCCATAGCCTCCGCGGCGAGGAAGACCTGAAATCCGTAAGGATTTAGTCTTCCGATGAGCGGGCTGTTTTGATACTTTTCCAGAGGGAAAAGTATGACTCGACCTCCGCAGAGGTCGAAACCCCCGCCAAGCATAAAAGTAACTTTCTGTCCGCAAACAGCGAAACCCCCGCCAAGCATAAAAGTAACTTTAAAGAAAGTAAGTTTAAAGAAAGATAGAGAAAAAGAAAAATTCCCTAAATCTCACTCACAAGACAAAACTCATACCCTTCCCCTTTAAGCGTCTTAATATAATCATCAAGTATCAGCACATTGGTCCGGCTTGTGGGATGAAGCAGTAAAACGCACCCGTTGTGAGTCCTTGAAAGCAACAGTTCAAGTGCCTTTTCGGGTTGCTTTTGTGCCTTGTCGTCCCAGTCGGCATAGGCAAGACTCCAAAAAACGGTGGTGTAACCGCATTTTGTTGCATGCTTAAGAACAGCCTCATTGAACGCACCCTCGGGAGGTCGGAAATACTTGTCCATTTCGTAGCCTGTCTTTTCAAGAAAAAGCCTGTCAAGAGGCTCTGTTTCATTTTTGAAATACTCAAAGCCCAGATGCTTTGACATGTTTTGGTGGTGCACCGAATGATTGCCCACAATGTGACCCTCCTGCTTCATTCTGATGCATAAATCCGTGTTTTTTTCCACAAGATTGGGAAGTACAAAAAACGTCCCCTTCACGTCATTGCTTTTAAGAATGTCAAGGATTTTTTCCACATTCCCGTTTTCATATCCCGCATCAAATGTCAGATATATTTTCTTTTCATCGGGTGAGCCGATTTTTATTACGTCATATTCGTCCACAAAGTCTGCTTCGGGACATAAAATCGGCTGTCTTCCCTCTTTTTCGGGTTTGAAATACCAGCCGTATGCGTTTGCGGGAAATGTCAATATCACAGTGCATACAGCAGTGAATAATAAAGTGATTACTTTCATTGCTTTTTTCACGGCAATTCTCCTTTCTTTGTTTTATTGGTTTAAAATTATCGCCGTTTTTATCTTTTCCTTTTTGCACTTTTCACAAACATTTTAATTAAAGCCAGTCTTTCCTGATATTGTTATGCATATTTTTAATGCATATTTTTGTAATTATTCATAATAATATGCATGGTTTTCGTTGAATTAAACAAAGAATTTACTTATAAGTACGTGTGTTTTGCATGAGAAAAGAGAAAATGCATAAAATCACAAAAAAATGCAAAAATACTCTTGATTTTTTTGTTGGAAAGTGGTATCATTGTTACAAATTAAAATTTCTTTTGAAAAGGTGAATGAAAATGTTGGACAAATCAAAAATCAAAAAGGTAGTTCTCGCATATTCCGGAGGACTTGACACATCAATTATTATTCCGTGGCTTAAGGAAAACTACAACAACTGCGAGGTTATTGCGGTTTCCGGTAACGTAGGTCAGGCAGACGAGCTTGAAGGTCTTGAAGAAAAGGCTCTCAAGACAGGTGCTTCAAAGCTGTATATTGAAGACCTCACTGAGGAGTTTGTTAACGACTTCATTGTTCCCACCGTTAAAGCAGGTGCTCTTTACGAGCAGTATATGCTGGGTACTTCCTTTGCACGTCCCATTATTGCTAAGAGAATTGTTGAAATTGCAAAGGCTGAGGGTGCAGATGCAATCTGCCACGGCTGTACAGGTAAGGGTAACGACCAGGTTCGTTTTGAGCTTACAATCAAGGCTTTCGCTCCCGACATGCCCATCATTGCTCCTTGGAGAGAATGGGACATCAAGAGCCGTGAGGAAGAAATCGACTACGCAGAGGCTCACAATGTTCCCTTAAAGATAAACAGAGAAACCAACTATTCAAAGGACAAGAACCTCTGGCATCTCTCCCATGAAGGTCTTGACCTTGAGGATGCAGGCAACGAGCCGATGTACGAAAAGGATGGCTTCCTTGAAATGGGCGTATCTCCCATCAAAGCTCCCGATGAACCTACATACATCACTCTTGACTTTGAGCAGGGCTGTCCCGTTGCTCTCAACGACAAGAAAATGAGTGCAAAGGAAATCATTCTCGCTCTCAACGAGCTTGGCGGCAAGAACGGTATCGGTCTTCTTGACATCGTTGAAAACAGACTTGTTGGTATGAAGTGCCGCGGCGTATACGAAACTCCCGGCGGAAGCATTCTTTATGCTGCACACGACTATCTTGAAACCATCACCCTTGACAAAATGACAATGCACAAAAAGCAGGAGCTTGCAATCACATTTGCAGACCTTGTTTACAACGGTCAGTGGTACACACCCCTGCGTGAGGCTCTTTCCGCTTTTGTTGACAAGACTCAGGAAACCGTTACTGGTAAGGTTAAATTAAAGCTCTACAAGGGCAACATCATCAAAGCGGGCGTATGGTCCGATTACTCACTCTACAGCGAAGAAATCGCAACCTTCGGTGAAGACAACGTTTACAATCAGGCTGATTCCGCAGGATTTATCAACCTGTTCGGTCTTCCCATCACAGTTCAGGCAAGACTTAAGGAAAAGCTTGAAAAAGAGGGCAAGCTTTAATTTGTATTTTATATTCTGAATTTTTACAGGGCAAGGAAGTGTCTTTGCCCTGCACTTGATTTATAAACACTTATTACAAGGAGCAAAAATCACTATGAAAATGTGGCAGGGACGCTTTCAGAAGGAAGAAGACGAAAGCGTAAACGACTTCAATTCTTCAATTTCCTTTGACAGCCGTATGTACAAAGAGGACATTACGGGAAGCATTGCTCATGCAAGAATGCTTGGCAAATGCGGAATAATTGAGGAAAGCGAAAGCGAAAAGATAATCGAAGGCTTAAAGGGTATACTTTGTGACCTTGAAAACGGCAGTCTTGAAATTGACCGGGGGGCTGAGGACATTCACATGTTCGTGGAGGAGGTTCTCACAAAGAGAATCGGCGATGCAGGCAAGCGTCTTCACACCTCCCGCAGCAGAAACGATCAGGTAGCTCTTGACATAAGAATGTACTTACTTCGTGAAATGGCAGAAACCGCACTTCTTGTTAAAAATCTGTGCGAGGTAATTGTAAACAAGGCAAAGCAGCATACAGAAACTGTAATGCCCGGTTACACACACCTTCAGAGAGCACAGCCCGTAACTCTCGCTCACCAGCTTCTCACTTATGCTCAGATGTTAAAGCGAGATATTCTCAGGCTTTCCGACTGCAGCGAGAGAACAAATGTTATGCCTCTGGGTTCATGTGCTCTTGCAGGTACTACCTACCCTATCGACAGGCAGATGGTTTGCGACGAGCTTGGCTTTGAGAGTGTTACCGAAAACAGCATTGACGGTGTTTCCGACAGAGATTTTGTTATTGAATTTGCCTTCTGTCTTTCAATGATTATGATGCACCTGTCACGCTTTTCCGAGGAGGTTATTCTCTGGTGCTCCAGCGAATTCGGCTTTATGGAGCTTGACGATGCCTTTGCCACAGGCTCATCAATCATGCCTCAGAAGAAAAATCCCGACATTGCAGAGCTTGTTCGAGGCAAAACAGGCAGAGTTTACGGCTCACTCACCACCCTTCTCACAGTTATGAAGGGACTTCCCCTTGCATACAACAAGGACATGCAGGAGGACAAGGAAGCAATTTTCGACAGTCTTGACAACGTAAAGCTCTGTCTTGAAATATTTGCAAAAATGCTTGACACAGCCACATTCCGTGTAAATAAGCTGAGAGATGCCGCAGGCTTCGGTTTTATAAACGCCACAGACTGTGCTGACTATCTTGTTAAAAAAGGCATGCCCTTCAGAGCGGCATACAAAATAGTAGGCGAGCTTGTTGCGGTATGCATTGAAAAGAACACAACCTTTGAAAAGCTTCCCCTTGAGGAATACAGAAAGGTTTCCGACGTATTTGACATGGACGTTTACCAGGCGGTTGACCTTGACGTATGTGCAAAGGGCAGAAAGGTAATCGGCGGTCCTGCAAAGGAAGCGGTTGACAGGCAGATTGCAAATCTTGAAGCCTTTTTGTCACAGCTATGCTAAGGAGGAATTAACATGGAAAACAAAATTATAAAAGCAGGCATCATCGGTGCAACAGGCTATGCAGGTGCCGAGCTTTTCAGGCTTCTTTACAGCCACAGAAACGTTGAAATTGCCGCCGTTTCCTCCACCAGCTTTGAGGGAAAGGCATTAAATGAGGTTTATCCCGCACTTACAAATGAAAAAGAATACATTCTCACCGACATGGATGGTGTTATTGAAAAGAGCGAGGTTATCTTCGCCGCCCTTCCCCACGGTCTTTCAGAGGAGCTTGCGGCAAAATGTGACGGCAAAGGCAAGGTTTTAATTGACCTTGGTGCAGACTTCCGTCTTACCGACGAAGAAAAGTACACAAAGTGGTACGGTCTTGAATACAAGCACCCCGCACTCCACGAAAAATCACTTTACTGTCTGCCTGAAATCAACAGGGAAAAGATTGCATCCGTTGACATAATTGCAAATCCCGGCTGTTATCCGACAAGCATAGCTCTCGGTCTTATGCCTGCAATTAAAAATGGATTGGTAAGTACCGACTCCATCATCATCGACTCAAAGAGCGGTGTAACAGGTGCAGGCAGAGGTCTTTCACAGACAACACATTATCCCGACAACAACGAGGCTTTCTCGGCTTACAAGGCAGGTCTTCACAGACACACCCCCGAAATCGAACAGACCCTTTCCATGTTTGCAGGCAAGGACGTGAAGGTAACCTTTGTTCCCCACCTTCTTCCCGTAAACAGAGGTATTCTCTCAACAATTTACGTAAAGACCGACAAGACTCTCGATGAAATATACGATGTATACAGCAAGGCTTACGAGAACGAAAAGTTTGTAAGACTTCAGCCAAAAGGCTCTTTTGCAAACATCAAAAACGTAAGATGCTCAAACTACTGCGACATATCCCTTCACTATGATGCCCACACCTCAACCCTTATTATCACGAGTGCCATCGACAACATGGTTAAGGGTGCGGCAGGTCAGGCAATTCAGAACATGAACATTCGCTTTGGCTTTGCCGAGGACGAAGGTCTTAATATTTTAGCTCCATCATTCTAAAAAGTAGAGGAACTGACTATGAACAAAACAGAAATAAAACGAGTTGAGGGCGGCGTTACATATCCCGCGGGCTTCAGAGCCTCGGGTATTCACTGCGGTCTTCGCAAGAACAAAAACAAAAAAGATTTAGCTCTCATCGTTGCAGACGACATTTGCAACGCCGCAGCCATATACACCACCAACAAGGTTTACGGTGCTCCCATTACGGTTTGCCGTGAGCACTTAAAGGACGGCAAGGCAAGAGCTGTCATCGTTAACAGCGGCAACGCAAACACCTGCAACCCTGACGGCGTTGACAAGGCTAATGCCATGTGCAAGGCACTTGCGGAAAACTTAGGAATCAACGAAAACGATGTAATTGTTGCTTCCACAGGTGTTATCGGTGCTCCTCTGCCCATAGAGCCTATTGTAGGCGGCATTCCAAAGCTCATAGACGAGCTTGACTACACCCCCGAAGCAGGCTACTGTGCGGCGGCTGCCATAATGACCACAGACACAAGACTCAAGCAGATAGCTTTGGAATACACTGTAGGTGACAAAAAGGTAAAGCTTGGCGGTATGGCTAAAGGCAGCGGAATGATAAGTCCCAACATGGCAACTATGCTTTCGTTTATCACAACCGACATTGACATTGATTCCTCCCTCTTACAGCCTCTTCTCAAAGAGGTTGCTGACAAGACCTTCAACATGATAAGTGTTGACGGCGATACAAGCACAAACGACACCCTTTGTATTCTTGCTTCAGGTAAGTCAGGTATTACGGTTACAGACAAAGACAGCGAAGCATACACAATGTTTGCAGAAGCACTTGAATATATCTGTCGTTACCTTGCAAGAAAAATGGCTTCCGACGGAGAGGGTGCTACAAAGCTTCTTGAATGCAGAATCAGAAATTGTGCTGACTATCAGAAAGCAAGAGTTCTTGCAAAATCCGTAATCAACTCTCCCCTTGTTAAGACAGCAATGTACGGTGCAGACGCAAACTGGGGCAGAATTTTATGTGCTCTTGGATATGCAGGTGTTGAATTTGACCCAAGTCTTATTGAAGTTAATTTCATTTCAAATGCAGGTGAAATCAACGTATGCAAAAATGGCGGTTCTGTTATAGTTGACGAGGACAAGGCAAAGGAAATTCTTCTTGAAGACTCCATCATCATCGACGTTGACATGCATGAAGGCAATGAAACAGCAATCGGCTACGGCTGTGACCTTTCATACGAGTACGTAAGAATCAACGGCGACTACCGTTCTTAATGGGAGGGACAACACATGTTTATTTCCAACATTGACAAGGCGAAGGTCTTAATTCAGGCACTTCCCTACATACAGGAATACTACGGCAAAACCATCGTTGTAAAATACGGCGGCAATGCCATGATTAACGAAGGCTTAAAGGATGCGGTAATATCCGACCTTGTACTTCTCAAATTAGTAGGCATCAACGTTGTTTTAGTACACGGCGGCGGACCTGAAATCACGGGCATGTTTGAAAAGCTGGGTATTGAATCAAAGTTCATCAACGGTCTGCGTTACACCAGCGAGGAAGCTGTTGAAGTGGTTCAGATGGTACTTGCAGGCAAGACAAACAAGGATTTAGTAAACAAAATTGAGCGCATCGGCGGAAATGCCATCGGTCTTTCGGGTATTGACGGCGGTCTTATCAAAGCAAAAAAGCTTGACGACGGCGAAAACGACTACGGCTGTGTAGGCGAAATTGTTGAAGTTAACACCAAGATTATTTCCGACAACATCGCAAGCGGTTTTATTCCCGTTGTTTCAACCGTTGCCTGCTCATCAGACGATGAAAGCATGGTTTACAACATCAATGCAGACACAGCTGCCGCTAAAATCGCAATTGCTCTGGGTGCTGAAAAGCTGATTCTTCTGACAGATGTAAAAGGTCTTATGCATGACGTCAAGGACGAGGATTCTCTCATTCCCGAGGTTAAGCTCTCAGAAATTCAATCACTCATTGACGAAGGCGTTATCAAGGGCGGCATGATTCCCAAGGTTGAGTGCTGTGCGGAAACCGTCAAGGGCGGCGTTAAACGTGCCCACATCATCGACGGAAGACTTACCCACTCTATCCTCATAGAAATGCTCTCCGACGAAGGTATCGGCACAATGTTTATAAACGATTAGGTTACTTTTTCATTTTTGTATCGCAAGGATTTCGCCGTCTGCGGACGGCGAGATAGTTTTATGTATCTTTGAGATGTTTCGCACTGCGGACAGAAAGTTACTTTTATGCTTGGCAGGGAGTTTCGACACTGCGGTGTCGACCTTCTTTTGACCAAAGCGTCAAAATGGAAGATAGATTTTTGTATCGCAGGATATTTCGGAGTCTGCGGACTCCCTCCTTCTTTTGACCAAAGCGACAAAAGAATGCAAAAGCGCTTCCGCTCATCGGAAGACTAAATCCTTACGGATTTCAGGTCTTCCTACGCCGCGGCGGCTTACTGACAGCAGGAAGCTGAGGATTCCGCCCGTTGACCTCGGCAAGTCGCTCGCTTCGCTCGATGGGGTGCAGTGCGGGGGTTAAGGTAGTGCGTTGCAATCGCTCACTGCGAGGGACATATAGGAAATATGGGTTCTCTGCACAGAAATGGGGTTTGGAAAAGATGAAAATTCACTCTTTTCCCACTGCTTCGCACTATAGCTAAACGAGGAAGGAAGCCACCCCGGCGAGGAGGGAAATCAGCGGAGTGTCGTGCGTGATAAGATAAGAGTAAGAATAAACTCTTTTTGCGTCAATGGTAAAAACTTTCATTGGTGCAGAAGCATTGCCTTGACGTGAAAAGCCAATTACAGCCTAAAATCCCTCACGACCGAGCCATCCCTCCGTTGAGGGGAGCGTTTTTGGTTTCTTTTGAGGCGGGTCAAAAGAAACTCGGAGTCCGCAGACTCCGAAATCCCCTGCAATACAAAATCTATCTTTAAAAGAAAGAAGAAAAGAAGGTTATTATGTCAAACATAAAAGAATTAGATAAGCAATATGTCATGAACACCTACGGCAGACAAAACCTTACCGTAGACCACGGCGAAGGCTGCTACCTCTATGGCGATGACGGCGGAAAGTACCTTGATTTCGGCAGCGGAATCGGCACGCTTTCTCTCGGCACTGCCGATAAAGGCTATATAGATGCAATTGTAATGCAGCTTACAAAAACACAGCACGTATCAAACTATTTTACATGTGAGCCTGTAGCACGTCTTGCTGAAAAAATATGCACCCTTTCCGGTTACTCAAAGGTATTCTTTGCAAACAGCGGTGCTGAAGCAAACGAAGGTGCAATTAAACTTGCAAGAAAATACAGCTACGATAAATACGGCAAGGGAAGAAGCACAATTATCACCTTTTGCAGCTCCTTCCACGGAAGAACCGTAACCACACTTGCGGCAACGGGACAGGACGTATTCCACGACTTCTTCTTCCCCTTTACCGAAGGCTTCAAATATTCGCCTTACAATGACAAAGAGGCACTTCTCGCAAACCTTACCGACGACGTATGTGCCGTAATGTTTGAGTGCATACAGGGTGAAGGCGGAGTCAATCCCATGACCGATGAATTTGCCGCATTTTTGCAGGAGGAATGTGCAAAGCGTGACATTCTTCTCATTGACGACGAAATTCAGGCAGGCGTTGCGAGAACAGGCAAGCTTTTTGCATACGAAACTCTCGGCATTAGCCCTGATGTGTTCACGCTTGCAAAGGGTCTTTGCGGCGGTATGCCCTGCGGTGCTTTTGTTGCAAACGAAAAGTGCTCGGCTGTCCTTACAAAGGGTCAGCACGGCTCAACCTTCGGCGGGAACCCCGTTTCCTGTGCCGCAGGAAACTATGTGCTTGATACAGTATCAAAGCCTGAGTTCCTCAAAGAGGTTGAAGAAAAAGGACAGTACTTAAAAGAAAAGCTCCTTTCTCTTGGAAAAGAAACCATTCTCGAAGTCAGAGGCAAGGGGCTTATGATAGGCATCAAAACAAGCCTTGCACCGGGTGAAGTAAGCGTAAAGGCACTCGAAATGGGACTTATTGTTCTCACCGCAGGCAAGGACGTTGTAAGACTTCTCCCTCCCCTTATAATTACAAAGGAACAAATTGACGAAGGCGTGGAAATTTTAAGCAAAATATTCTAAGCCGGCATCCACCCCATGGGATGTGGAAGCACCACATTCAACCATAAAACCTCTCACAAACTATCTATAAGGAGTATAACCATGACAAAAGACTTTCTCAAGATGTCCGATTTAAACAAGGACGAGCTTTTCAACCTTCTTGACCTTGCTGCAAAATTAAAGGACGACAACAAAAAAGGCATCACACACCACCTTCTCAAGGGCAAAACTCTTGGTATGATTTTTGAAAAAAGCTCAACCAGAACCCGTGTTTCCTTTGAAACAGGCATTTATCAGCTTGGCGGCATGGGACTTTTCCTTTCCTCCAAGGAAACACAGCTTGGCAGAGGTGAGCCTATCAAGGACACAGCCCGTGTACTTTCCCGCTATCTTGACGGCATCATGATACGCACCTTCGGTCAGGAAATTGTAGAAGAGCTTGCAGAATATGCATCCATTCCCGTAATCAATGCTCTTACCGACTATGCACACCCCTGTCAGATTCTTGCTGACCTGCTTACAATCCGTGAGCACAAGGGCGGCTTTGACGGCAAAAAAATGTGCTTTATCGGCGACGGTGCAAACAACATGGCAAACAGTCTTGTTGTAGGCTGTCTTATGGCAGGTATGGATGTTGCAATTGCAACACCAAAGGGCTACGAGCCTCACGAAACGGTTCTCGAGTACGCAAAGGCTTACGGCAGCAAGTTCACCCTCACAACAGACGTCAAGGAAGCGGCACGTGACTGTGATGCGCTCTTTACAGACGTATGGTCAAGCATGGGCATGGAGGACGAAATCGAAAAGAGAAAGCTTCTTTTCAAGGACTATCAGATAAATGCGGAAATCATGGCACTTGCAAACAAGGGTGCGATGGTTCAGCACTGTCTGCCTGCTCACAGAGGAGAGGAAATCACGGACGATGTATTTGAAGCACATGCAGACGAAATCTTCGACGAGGCTGAAAACAGACTCCATGCACAGAAGGCTGTTATGGCAACTCTTATGAAGTAAGAATTTTTGGAAAAAAATGTGAAAACTCAGGGGCTGTATCAAAATGGATTGATACAGTCCTTTATATTTATTACAGTTACTTTTTTATCGCAGGGGTGTTTTGCCGTCTGCGGACGGCGGGTTACTTTTATGTCCGGCAGGGAGTTTCGACACTGCGGACAGAAAGTTACTTTTAAGTATCGCAGGCGTTTCGACACTGCGGACAGAAAGTTACTTTTATGTATCGCAGGTGTTTCGACACTGCGGTGTCGACCTTCTTTTGACCTAAGCGTCACAAGAAGGCAAAAGCGCTTCCACTCATCGGCGTGACTTTTGAGGTCACGCCTACGCCGTGGAGGCTTACTGACAGCAGGAGGCTGAGGATTCCGCCCGTTGACCTCGGCGAGTCGCTCGCTTGCGCTCGATGGGTTGTAATGCGTTTGGCAGGTACTGCGTTGAATTTAATGTTACTGCTTGGGACACTATGGGTATAGTGGTACTTTGTGCGTTGCTGTTTTACTGAGGAATATACACTATCCTTGGCAGAGAGTAATTGCAGTGCAGAACAGCTATCCTATTACTGCAACCCATCGAGCGTAGCGAGCGATTCGCTAAAACGCTCAGGCGGCATCCTGAGTATCATTCTGTAGGTAAGCCGCCGCGGCTTAGGAAGACCTGAAATCCGTAAGGATTTAGTCTTCCGATGAGCGGAGCGTTTTTGCCTTCTTTTATCGCGGGATAAAAGAAGGTCGGAGTCCGCAGACTCCGAAATACCTGCGATACATAAAAGTAACTCGACCTCCGCAGAGGTCGAAACACCCTGCCCGACAATAAAAGTAACCATAAATAAAAAGAAAAGCTGTATCACCAAATTCTGATACAGCCTCATTTTTACTGTTAAAGCTTACTCTCCGAAATCAAAAGCATATCATACTGCCAGTAGTCGCAAATTGCAACACATTCACTGCCTTCGCTGTCGGTAAATAGATAGTAGTCGTACTCGTCTGTGCTCTCGCTGCCGTGGTAAATCCAGCCGTAGCCTTCGAGTAAACCGATATAGCTTTCTGCCGTCCGCCAGTCCTTGTACCTGTAAACAAGTCCGCTTGCATTAGCAGGAAGCTGAATGTTCTCTACCCTTTCATAGCCTGAATAAAATGCGAAATCGGGAACGGGATTTTTGGTATCAAAGCCATAGAACTTCATGTCCTTGACGGTTACCGTGCAAACGTCCGTTATATTATTTGCGGCAGTTGCGGTAAGCGTGCATTTTCCAACACCCATAGGCTGAATATAACCGCCGAGAACCCCTTGTTCCTCGTTAAAATATGCTCTGTTTTCAACCTTCAGCACGCTTTCGTCCGAGCTGTAGAAATTCACGTCCTTGACATTTACGCCTTCAGGGGACATAGAAACATTTGGAATGAGCTTGTTTTGTCCTATATACAGGGTAAAATTCTCTATTGAAACCTTGGTTGGAAACGACGGCATTTCTCTGTACCAGCCCACAGCTCTGAACTGTGTTTCTGCACTCTTTGGAATAACCTGAGCTCTGCCGTCACTTGCATACACCGTCATCATCGGCTCTGTGTACCAGCCGACGGTCTTGTATTCTTCAACCGCACTTACTCCGATAACCATTGTTCGTCCGTCAAGGGCGTACACCGTTGTTACCGGCTCTGTATACCAGACGACGGTTTTGTATTCTTCAACCGCACTTACTCCGATAACCATTGTTCGTCCGTCAAGAGCGTACATTGTCACTAAAGGCTCACTGTACCAGCCTACTGCCTTATAGTCCTCTACCGCATCTGCCGAAACTGCAATAGTTCTTCCGTCGGGTGCGTACATTATTACAACAGGATATTTATACCAGCCGACGCTTTCAAATTCTGCAGCCGCACTTGCTGCGACAATCAGTGTTCTTCCGTCGGGTGCGTACATTGTTATTACAGGCTCACTGTACCAGCCCACACTTTTGTATTCTTCAACCGCACCCACAGCTACTTCTATTGTTCTGCCGTCAACCGAGTACATTGTAGCCTTATCCTCGGTTGCACTTACAGATATCACAAGCACCGCAAGCAGCGGCAGCAGCACAAGCAGTGCTATACGTGAAACGCCAATTTTCATACCCATCCTCATTGCTTTTTATACTATATACTGTAGTAAATTCTTCCTGTCACGGAGCTTACGAAAATTCTGTCTATTGTTGAATAGTGGGAATTATCCACTAGCCACTTGAGATGTATTTCATAATACATTGTTCCGTCATCGGAATAGCATTCGCCCATATTAAATATGCTTACATCGTAGCTGCTTACAACCTCCCAGTAATCCTCTGCTATCTTCACAGCTTCGGAAGCCGTGTAATTTACCAATGTTATATCATAAGGCTCATCTTCATAAGTGTAGGTTTTGCTCAAGTCGCTGATGCTGTAAACGCACCACATTCTGCTGCCGTTAACGTTTCTCAGACCCACAACCCATCTGTAGGTTGTGTTGTAGTACTCATTATAGTCTTCAAGAGAGCTGAAGTAAATATCACTCTCGATTGTGTATGTGCCGTCATCATTGAGTGAGATGGAGGTAATATCGTTATTATAAGCACCCCATTCTGAAGGAACGGTATACATATAATAATTACCGTCAAGGTAGTAATGCATGTTAAGATATGTAGAGGTATCGGGAGTGATGCCGAACACGTTCTGTGTTATATAATCAACTCTGTAGGAAGGAAGCGAATAGTAAAATTCCGTGGGGAAAAGTCCCTTTGGATCCTGCCAGTACATCATTTGGATAGAATCAGAACCATACATATCCGCATAAATAAAGGGATACATAGAGCCAATAGACATATTCTTTGCCTTTTCACGTGCATCAAAGGTTGTGGCATCGTATCTGTAATATGACAGAGCTTTCATGGAATACACAATAGGCGACAAAAAGTCATCAAGACGGTTAAGGTCTGACTGATTTGCCACAAGCAAGGGGCCTCTTGCCGCAGCCTCGGGACTTATGTACCAGCCTACCTGCTTATTTGCTTCAACCTGACTGAGCAGCACATACTGCGTTCTTCCGTCAGCAGCATACATAATTACAACAGGCTCAGTAAACCAGCCTACTGCCTTATAGCTTTCAAGAGCACTTAATGCAATAACCTCGCTTCTTCCGTCAGGGGCATAAACCGTTGTTACGGGATGATAATACCAGCCCATCTGTGCATACATTTCAACCTCACTTGCAAGCACGCACATTGTGCTTCCGTCGGGAGCATACATCTGCGTAACAGGCTCCGGATACCAGCCAACCGCCATATAAGCATCCACCGCACTTGAAGCAACGACAATCACTCTTCCGTCAAGAGCATACATGGTTGTAACAGGATGAGTATACCAGCCTACCGCAATCTCAGCTTCTACTCTGAAGGGTGACACCGTCTTATATCTTCCGTCAGGAGCATAAACGGTAACGCCCTCGTACCATCCGTAGCTTCTGAACATATCAATATCGCTTTCATCCACCCATACACTGCCTCCGTCGGGTGAGTACATTATAACATCTGCACAAGCCGCCACCGAAAGCACCGCAAGAAGCAGGCAAACAAATGCAACTGACAACAACTTTTTCATATGCTTTTCCTCCAAACTGCTTTTAAAACTATTTTATATGGTTTTGTTAAGTTTTCATTACAGAACCTTAATTTATATTATACTCCGATTTTATATTTTTGTCAATGTGAAAAACTGTTTTCTTTCATCCCTTACAGCACATTTCCGTCTGACGGTTATACGTCCTTTTTCGGCAAAAAAAAGGAACCGTTTCCGATTCCTGTAGTTTAATACAGCTTTGTCAGCTTTATAAGCAAATCCTCATTATCGTACTGCTCATCATCAAGAACATCTTTCGCCGTCAGCTTCAGTGCCGCCTTATTATTGCCTTCCTCGCCGCATTTATCGCACTTATAGTGGATAACATACCCCTTCTTCGGGTCGGGAAACACACGAACAGGTCGAAGAACGCCCTTACATTCGTTTGCTCTATCCCCCGGAAGCACGTCCACATGAAGGGAACACAGGCATCTTGGGCAATGGTTTCTACTGGTTTTTCCTAAAGGTTGCACCTCAAAGCCGCAGTTTACGCATATGAAGCCGTTATCGTTTTTTGTAAAGCGTTTTGTTTCCATGTTTCCTCCTATGGTTACATTTATGGATTGCAGGGGTGTTTCGACACTGCGGTGTCGAGTTACTTTTATGCTTGGCAGGAGTATTTCGACACTGCGGTGTCGACCTTCTTTTGACCAAAGCGTCAAAAGAAGGCAAAAGCGCTTCCACTCATCGGCGTGACTTTTGAGGTCACGCCTACGCCGTGGAGGCTTACTGACAGCAGGAGGCTGAGGATGCCGCCCATAAAGCTCGGCAAGTCGCTCGCTACGCTCGATGGGTTGCAGTGCGGGGGTTAAGGTAGTGCGTTGCAATCGCTCACTGCGAGGGACATAAAGGAAATATGGGTTCTCTGCACAGAAATGGGGTTTGGAAAAGATGAAAATTCACTCTTTTCCCACTGCTTCGCACTATAGCCAAACGAGGAAGGAAGGCACCCCGCCGAGGAGGGAAATCAGCGGAGTGTCGTGTGTGACGTGCTTGTAGTTTTACGTGTACCTTTTCACGTCGTAAGGCAGTGAACCGTAATAGTGAAAAGACTTGCCGACGTGAAAAGACAATTACATCCTGAATTCCCTCACGACCGAGCCATCCCTCCGTTGAGGGGGCTGTTTTGATACTTTTCCAGAGGGAAAAGTATGACTCGACCTCCGCAGAGGTCGAAACACCTGAGTGACATAAAACTAACTAACTAACTAACTAACTAACTTTTATGTTTGGCAGGGTGTTTCGGCACTGCGGTGCCGACCAAAGGCTTCACGCCTTTGGGATCTCGCCGCCCTTTCTTGAAAGAAAGGGGGTCAAAGAACTTTATTTTGGCTGTCGCCGATGTGAACCTACTTTACTAAAAAGCAGTCCATGCCCCGTGATATGGTGCATGGACATTATTTGTTGCTTT
>JAZNIM010000066.1:0-14304 GCA_045577475.1 Eubacteriales bacterium
CGCTGTGGATTTACGTCCTATCATCGATGCCCGACCTGTGTCCCGTTTGACCTCTTACTTCTTCTTTGCTGAAAAGAAGAAGTAAGCAAGAAGAAAAGATGACGTGACCATGCCGTGGATTTACGTCCTATCTTTGATGCCCGAACGGAAGTCCTTTTGACCGCCATAAATCCAAGCGGTCAAACTAAGTGCGACACCAACGGAATAACAGAATAAAACTGTGTCACAGATGCACAGATAGCCAAAACGTCCACCAAACCACGGCGGACGTTTTTACTTTATATGACGTAGAAAACCCATAATTTCCTTTTTGTCCCAAGCAGAGAGCAATTGCAACGCATTTCCCAACACTTGCACTGCAACCCATCGAGCGACAGCGAGCGATTTACCGAGCTTTACGGGCGGCATCCTCAGTCTCCTGCTGTCAGAGAGCCTCCACGGCTCAGGCACGACCTCAAAAGTCGTGCCGAAGAGTGGAGCGCTTTTGCCTTCTTTTATCGCGGGATAAAAGAAGGTCGACACCGCAGTGTCGAAACACTCCTAAGATACTTTAAACTAACCTTTTGTTTCGGGTCAAAAGAAACTCGGAGTCCGCAGACTCCGAAACACCCTGCGGCACATAAAACTAACTATTTCTTCAAAACAGAAATTACCTGTCTTAATCTAAACCTCGCAAATCGTTTTCATATCACAGTAAGAACACGGGTCAATATCCAACCCTTCACGTTTGCCATCAAAGGGAGAAGCCGTTTTAAGTCCCGAACGTATTTCCTTGGCAAGGGATGCCGCCGTAACAGACGCAAAATCAAGAAGCTCTCCCATTTTCTCAAGGCTTCGCAAAGTTTCGGTGCTGTTCTTTTCGGTAACAGGCAGATATATTCTGTTTTCCGAGCTATCCATGGCAAAAAGGATTTCCTCATCATCAAGGAACACTCCGCTTGAAACAGGAGCAGTAAGCGTGCCCGCTGCTTGCTTAATATCCTCGCCGAGAGATAGATTTTGCAAGCTTGAAACAACATTGGAATACAGCACTCCCGACGGCACAATTTCGCCGCCGTAACGCTCACTTCCTCTTTGGCGGATTGCTTCAAGATACAAAAGCATTTGCAAATTAAAGCCTTTTTCGATATCCTTCATTTTAAAGGCTTTTTTGCCCGTTTTATAGTCTATTACACGAATGTAGCGCATTCCGTCCTTCTCGTAAACGTCCACTCTGTCAATTTGTCCCACGATATACAACGTACAACCGCCTCCTATATCAATGGGAACAGGACTGATATCACCGCCTGCCGAGATATTAAGCTCAAAGTCCATGGGCTTAAACCGTGACACTCTGAGTTCTCTTACTATATTGCAAGCAAGTGTTTCAAGCAGTCGTGACAGGCGGTTATAAAGATAAACAAAACGCTTAGGCAAGCTGTCCGAGCCTTGCTGAGAAATATTACCCAAATGCTCCGACAGCAGCTTTTTCACAAGCTCCTTCGCCTTTTCCTCATCGGGATAAGTGCCGTTTTCATCCTCTTTGCAAAGGAGGGGAACAAGGTGTTCAAGAACGCTGTGCATAACCGAGCCTGCCTCAGACGGACCGAGTGCCGCCACCGGCTCAGGCTTTAATTTTAGAGTATAAGTACAAAAATGTGAAAAGGGACAGCCACGGAATTTTTCAAGTCTTGAATAACTGGTAATAAGCGTATTTCCGTAAATAAGCCGCAAAGTTTCAGCATCAAGCCGTTCTTTTTGCGTAAAGGAATTAAGCAGGCTGTCAAGACGTGTACGGTACTCCTCTTTGGAGGCAAAATATTTAATAAGTGTATTTCTTTTTGCACCGTCGGGAAGGCTTGAAAGCTCATCAAAAAGGTATTCATCCCCCGCAAAGGAGCATGCCGCCCCGTCATCCTTGAACATAACGGGACTGTTGCCCGTTATTTTTTCCACAGCCGAAACTATTACCGAAGGATACAGGTTTTCCCCCGACAGGTTCTTACCGCTGAATACAATCCGACAGCTATCCGAAGCACAGCAAACTGCACTTAAGGCGAGAAACAGTTCATCAAAAACCTCATCATTCTCATCCTCGCCAAGGTCAACACCCGCTTGCTTTAACATTCTTCTTTCGCTGTTACTGATAAGTCCGGAATCACTTGAGCCCTTAGGGAAAATGCCGCTGTTGGCACCGAGAACAATCATATGCTTTACGCCCGATGAGCGCATAAGGGTAACATCGGAAAAGCGGACCTCATCGCTTTTTGCGGGAATGTGGGCGTATTCATAGCTTCCCGAGCAGTTTTTAAAAAGAGCCGTAAAGCGTTCTCTTGTAATACGCTCCTGCGAGCCGAAATTCACAAAGCTGTCAAGCATACCGCACAAAAGCTCAAGTGCCTCACCGTCAGCTCCGTCATAAATTTCTTCCCGTTCACCGATATTCTTTATATCCTCAAGGAGGTTATAAACCGCCGTACAGTAATCCCTTATCTGCACACACCTTGCAAGATTTCTGTTAAAGGAATCAAGGCACACAAACACCTTGCTTCTTGCACTGTTTACCACCCTCAGCGTATACTCATCGGGTGTGCTGTCAACATAACCGTCGGGATTCATTGTGAAATCCTCATCACGCTTAAAGTGGGAAGGTGTTATATTCCACACTCTCAGATAGGTTTCAAGGGTGTCCGCTTCCTCCTCATCAAGTCCCGAAAGTCCCGTTTTTATATATCTTATGACATCCTCGCAAGCAAAGCCCGATGCTCCTTCAAGAGCACTGAGAACAAGCTCATACAGAGCACTGCGGTTAAAGGGACAGGGAATATCTATACCTATGGGAATACCTGCCTTTTCAAATGCCGTGTCAATAATCCCCAAATAGTCAGAGGTGTTTCTTGCACAGATTGCAATATCTCTGTATTTTACGCCCTGCCTTATAAGCTCATGCACGGTTTTGGCAGCATATTTTACCTCGCCGTGAATATCCGGGCACAGCACGCTCACAAGAGAATTATCCCTTACCTCTGCTGTTTCAAAGCCTCCGAGCTTTTCCGAACGGAAGGCTTTTTCAAAAAAGGCAAGTGCCTGTGCATTCTTATGTCTGAGGTTTTCTCCAAGGTCAACATCACATATTTCACAGCCGCTTTGTTCAGCAAGCTTACGGCATTTTTTTGCCCCCTCAATGCTTCGCTTGAACATGCGGTCTTTTTCATCCATTCGGCAGGCAAAGGTGACATATGTATTATCCGCCTGCTCGGCTATAAGGGAAATTATCTCAAACTCACGAGTCGTAAAACCGTAAAAGGAGTCGAAGAACACATCACAGTCCTCAAAAAAAGGTTCTTCCTTCAGCTTCTGACACAGCTTTTCGTACATATCCCTGTTTTCGCCGCAAGCCTCATCAAGCCTCGAAGTATACGCCTCGGCAATAAGAGCCACATCCCTAAGCTTTGAAGCACAGTCTTTACCGGACGGCATTTTTTCAATCTCCTCCGCTGCCTTTTCCAGTGCAGTCGGTGTCACTTTACATGCACAAAGAGTATTATATGTACCGAGAGCCTTTTCGCAAAAGCTGTCAAGCTCCGCACCGTTTTTATATTCTCTCATCATCGGCGATACTTCATCAAGCACGCCCATCATCAGCATTTTTCTTGCTCCGTCGTCAAGGTGCACCGAGGTAAGACCGCCGAGAGTGCGGAACACCCTGTTACACAGTCTTTTGAAATTTATAACCTCTACATACAGATTTGACATTCCCGAAAGTCTGCGGATAACCTGCTTTTCAGCCTCTACCGCACATTGCTCGGGAACAACAAGAAAAGCTTTTTTCTTATTCTCCACGCAATTTTTAAGCTTACCAAGAACATATTCGGTTTTTCCGCAGCCAAAGCCGCCGAACACTCGATAAAACACGGTGAACTCTCCTTTTTTATCACAAAGTAAAGCTAATATAATACATCCGCTTCAATTATAGCATCAAATTTCCGGCAAATCAACAACAAAACACCTTGTTTTGAGCTATCTTTGTAAATATCCCGATAATTTTTCAAGAAAAACGTTGTTATTTTTTCCGTATAGTTGTATAATATATGCTGTAGTGTTATGTGAAAGGAAGATACATACTTGAGTTATTGTAATGAACGCCTTGCCGAATACAAGAAATTTCTTCTCGGCAAGAGTGCATCGGTTATCGGTGTTGGAATAAGCAACATCCCGCTTATAGGCTTTCTTCTTGACAGCGGCGTAAAGGTTGTAGCAAGGGATTTTAAATCCTTCGATGAGCTTTGCTCAATTAACTCTGCCGTAAAAGACCTGCGTGACAGGGGTGCGGAATTCGTAACGGGCGAAGGATATCTTGACAACCTTGCTGAGGATATTATCTTCAAAAGCCCCGGAATACGCTTTGACGACGAAAAAATCATGAGGGCGGTTGAAAACGGCTGCATCATCACAAGCGAGATGGAAGCCTTTCTGTCGCTGTGCCCTTCAAAGATTATCGCGGTTACGGGAAGCGACGGCAAGACAACCACAACTACGCTTATTGCAAAAATTCTTGAAGCGGCAGGCAAAAGAGTCTTTCTCGGCGGAAATATAGGAAAGCCCCTTCTTGCCGAAATTGACAAAATCACCCCCGAGGACTTCACGGTGCTTGAGCTGTCAAGCTTCCAGCTTCATACCGTAAACAGATTTGAAAACAAGGGGCTGCCCTTTGCAGCTCTGTCCTTTCCGCATGTTGCGGTTGTTACCAACGTGTCGCCAAATCACCTTAACTGGCATACGGATATGGACGAATACATTGAAGCCAAAAAGGCAGTATTCACCTTCATGCCCGAGGGAGGCGTGCTTGTTACAAACTGCGGAAATGACATCACACTCAATTTCGGTACGGAAGCCAAGAAAAACGGCTTTAAGACAAGAATGTTCTCGGCTAAAAACAATGTGGGCAATCTTCACCTTATGGGAAATGAGATATTCTGCGGTATCAACAAGATAATTGACACGGACGACATTCTTCTTCCCGGCAAACACAACATAGAAAACTACATGGCGGCAATCGGTGCTACATACGATTTTGTCACCCCCGATGCCGTAAAGCAGGTTGCAACCACCTTCGGCGGTGTTGAGCACAGGCTGGAATTTGTAAGAGAGTACAAGGGCGTAAAGTATTACAACAGCTCAATAGACTCCTCACCTGCAAGAACTCTTGCCGCACTCAGTGCATTCGGCAGCGAATACAAAAGAAAAATCGTGCTTATTCTCGGCGGCAAGGACAAAAATCTTGACTTTACCGAGCTTGCCGACGTTGTTTGCACAAAGGCAAAGGCTGTATTTATTTCTCATGACACCGAGGAGAAAAAGGTTGAAAACGCCATAAAGAACAGCGAAAAATACGACGGCGAAAAGCTGTATTTTGAAAGCTGTCACGGCTTTGACGATGCCTTTAAGAAGGCAAGCGAATACGCCGAAGAGGGAGATATCGTTCTTCTGTCACCTGCCATGACAAGCTTTGACGAATTTTTAAATTTTGAAATGAGGGGCAAACGCTTCAAAGCTCTTGCTTCATCATTGGGAGAGGATTGATTTAGGCGCATGCTGTACTGTCTGTCTGACACACATCTTTCCTTCACTACCGACAAGCCCATGAATGTTTTCGGCAAAAGCTGGGACAATCATGCTCTGCGTATTGAGGAAAACTGGAAGAAAACAGTAACAAGTAATGACACCGTTGTAATTGCAGGGGATATCTCCTGGGGTATGGATTTTGAAGAAGCAAAGGAGGATTTGCTGTTCATAAACTCCCTTCCCGGCAGAAAAATCATCCTCAAGGGCAATCACGACTACTGGTGGGCAACAGCTAACAAAATGAATACGTTTTTCACGGAAAACGGCATTAATACAATAGACATTCTCTACAACAACGCATACCTGTGCGAGGGAAAAATCTTATGCGGAACACGGGGCTGGATTAACGAGTTCGGCGTAAAGACCGAGGACGAGAGAATTATCAAAAGAGAAGCAGGCAGGCTTGAGCTTTCCCTCGAAGCAGGCAAAAAGCTCAAGGGGGAAAATCCCGACGCAGAAATGATAGTGTTTATGCATTATCCCGCGGTTTTCGGAGAATTCATCAACTATGAAATCGTGGACCTGCTTTACAAATACGGCGTTGAAAGAGTATATTACGGTCATCTTCACAACGTAAGAGAAGCACAGCTTGATAAAGAATACATCGGAATAAAAATGTTTCTTACCTCAAGCGACTATCTTGAATTCAAACCGCTATTGATAGATTGATTTTTTACGGAGGAACAAAATGGGAAAATATTTCGGAACAGACGGCTTCAGAGGCGAAGCAAACAAAACACTTACCGTTGAGCATGCATTTAAGGTGGGCAGATACCTTGGCTGGTACTACGGCAAGGAGCATAAATGTAAAATCGTAATCGGCAAGGACACCCGACGTTCAAGCTATATGTTTGAATATGCCCTTGTTGCCGGTCTTACGGCATCAGGTGCCGATGCATATCTGCTTCACGTAACCACAACCCCAAGTATTTCCTATGTCGTAAGAACCGAAGGCTTTGACTGCGGTATCATGATTTCCGCAAGCCACAACCCTTACAACGACAACGGAATAAAGGTTATAAACAGCCGCGGCGAAAAGCTGTCCGAAGCTGTAATCGCCGACGTTGAAGCATACATCGACGGCAGAATTGATGAGATTCCTCTTGCAACGGGAGAAAACATCGGAAGAACCGTAGACTTTGCCGCAGGCAGAAACAGATACACAGGCTATCTCATATCTCTTGCACTCAATTCCTACAAGGGCATAAAGGTTGGTCTTGACTGTTCAAACGGAAGTGCGTGGATGCTTGCAAAAAGCGTATTTGATGCACTTGGTGCAACTACATACGTTATCAACAACGTGCCTGACGGTGTAAACATAAACACAAATTGCGGCTCAACTCACATTGAAGGCTTGCAAAAACTTGTTGTTGACCAGAAGCTTGACATCGGCTTTGCCTTTGACGGCGATGCTGACAGATGTCTTGCAGTTGACTGCGACGGCAACATTCTTACAGGCGACCACATCATTTATCTGTGTGCAAAGTATATGAAGGCAAACGACAGCCTTTCAAAGAACACCGTTGCAGCTACAATCATGTCAAACATCGGTCTGTTCAAGGCTCTTGACGAAGAAGGCATTGAATACGTCAAAACAGATGTCGGCGACAAGTATGTATACGAAGCAATGGTGAAGGACGGTCTGAAGCTTGGCGGCGAGGAATCGGGACACATTATATTCAGCAAGCACGCTTCCACAGGTGACGGTATCATCACCGCAATTAAAATCATGGAAGTGTTTATTGAAAGCAAGCTTCCCTCAAACAAGCTGTGCGAAAAGTTTATCATGTATCCTCAGTTTCTTGTAAATGTAAGAGTTGCAGACAAGCAGGCTGTTCTTGATGACAGCGATGTTATGGCTGCGTTTGAAAAGGCAAAGGCAGAGCTCGGAGATGAAGGAAGAATTCTTCTGAGAAAAAGCGGCACTGAGCCTGTTATCAGAGTTATGGCAGAGGCAAAGGGTGAAGCTATATGCCGCAAATACGTCATGGACGTTGTACGTGCAATTGAAAATAAAGGTTATAAGGTTGAGGCATAATCATGTCAGACAACAACGTTTTGAAGCGTACACGTCTGAAAAGGATAATACTGTCATCGGTACTGATTCTTATGACGACAGCATGGATATTTGTGATTTTCGGGTTTTCATCCACTGAAGGAAAAAAGTCCTCTACTCAAAGCAGAGGCATCACGGAAAAGGTTGTCAGAGTCATTGACCACGATTACGAAATGCCGGAAAAGGTAGAACCAAAAAGCAGGGACAGCTTTTATGACAGCATAACAAGAAAAACAGCACATGTTTTTGCGTATGCTGCTCTCAGCTTTCTTATGCTTCTCACCGTAAGAAGTCTTACGGGTACTTCAAAGGGACATTTTTTTGCGGCAAAGCTCGCTGTTCCTTTATGTGTTCTTCTTGCTATAGGCGACGAATACAACCAGACGCTTACCGAAGGACGTTCGGGGCGTGTTACGGATGTATTCATTGACACGGTAGGCATTATTATAGGTGTATGCTTATGCATTGTCTTAATCAAGCATTTTTCCGCAAAAAAGCAAATACACGATAAAATGTAAAGCCGCAAAGCCTTTATTGCCTTTCAATCTCTCGGATTATTAAAACAAAGGGGATTTATATGCTATTCAACTCACTTGAATTCATTTTATTTTTTCCCATAGTATCTTTGGTATATTTCATCATCCCTCACAAGATAAGATACCTATGGCTTTTGGCAGCAAGCTACTTTTTCTACATGCAGTGGAATGCGGCTTATGCGCTTCTTATGCTTACATCCACTGTCATTACATATCTGTCAGGGTATTTTATAGAAAAGTTTGATGCAAAGCAAAAAACAAAGCTGAAAAAGCTATGCGTTGCAATAAGCTTTACATCAAACATTGCAATTCTGTTCTTCTTCAAGTACTTTGATTTCATGTTGAGCAATCTCAATGCAGTTCTGGGACTTGCGGGTGCATCCCCTCTCAATCCCAACTTTGATGTGTTGCTTCCCGTAGGTATTTCCTTTTATACCTTCCAGGCTTTGGGATATACAATGGATGTGTACAGAAAAAATGTGGTGCATGAAAAGAATTTCTTTCGCTATGCACTTTTCGTATCCTTCTTCCCTCAGCTTGTTGCAGGTCCTATTGAAAGATCCTCAAACCTCATTCATCAGCTTCGTGAGAAGCACAGCTTTGATACAAAGAGAGTCGCTCGAGGACTCATGCTCATGCTGTGGGGCTATTTTTTAAAGCTCGTTATTGCAGACAGAGCTGCACTTTTTGTAAACAGCGTCTACAATTCGCCCGCCGCAGATACAAGCACAGGTCTTGTAGTTGTTATCGCAACGGTGCTGTTTGCTTTCCAGATTTACTGTGATTTTGCAAGCTATTCAGATATAGCAAGAGGTGCGGCAGAGGTCATGGGCTTTGAGCTTATGAAGAACTTCGATACTCCGTACTTTTCAAAATCCGTCGGCGAATTCTGGAGAAGATGGCACATTTCCCTCTCCTCCTGGTTCAGGGATTATCTCTACATACCTCTCGGCGGCAACCGCAAAGGTAAAATAAGAAAATACTTCAATCTTCTTGTTGTTTTCTTTGTGAGCGGTCTGTGGCACGGTGCAAGCTGGAATTTCGTAATCTGGGGTATGCTTAACGGTGTATATCAGGTTATCGGCGAAATTACAAAAGGCTTACGCAAAAAAGTTTCAACCCTTCTCGGGAACAGAGATAATTTCAGCGGAAAGCTGTTTAAGGTTATTGTCACATTTGCTCTTATCAACTTCTCATGGATATTCTTCAGAGCAAACAGAACTCTCGATGCCTTTACGCTTATAAAGGGCATATTCAGCGAATTCAACCCTTGGATTCTCACCGACGGAACACTCTTCAGTCTTGGTCTTGACAGCGCAGACATGTTTGTTCTTCTCGTGTCATTGCTGGTGCTCTTTTTTGTCAGCGTTGCAAAGTACAAAAAGGTGCAAATCCGTGAGTGGCTTTGCAATCAGGGCATATGGTTCAGATACTCGGTATATCTCATTGCTCTGTTTACGGTGCTTATCTTCGGTATTTACGGCGTAAATTACGATGATTCATCGTTTATTTACTTCCAGTTCTGATAAAGGAGGAGCATTATGAAAAAGCTAAACATAAAGCAAATTACATTAAAGACGGCAAAGCTCCTTCTTTTTGCAGCACTCTTTCTTGTGATTTACGGCTACTCCCGTGAAGTGCTGAGAAACAAAAGTGAATCGGAAGCCCTGGGCGTTATAATGAAACAACCAAACGACACATATGATGTCATTCTTTGCGGTCCAAGCCATATGCAGTATGCCGTTCAGCCTGCGCTGCTTTTCGGCGAATTCGGCATTGCCTCCTGCAACACCTCCACCGCCGCACAGTCAATTCCCACCACCTACTATGTTATAAAGGAAATGGTTGAAAGGCATGACCCCGAGCTTGTGGTGCTTGACCTGTTCTGCCTTTTCTACCCCGAGAACTTCTTTGCTCCCGCAAGATTTCATCAGGCGATTGACAATTTCAACTTATCCCCCACAAAGGTAGAGGCGGTACTTGACCTTGCAGACGAAAGTCAGTCGGAATACCTCATCAATTATCTTTTGTATCATAATCGCTGGAAGGAGCTTACAAGGGACGATTACAAGGTGCACGACGAATACCACGAAAAGTATCAGCACCACATGATAAGATACGCTTATCCCGAACCCTTCACCCCCGTTTATGACAAGGCGGATGTGCCGGATATTCCCCTTGAATATCTGAAAAAGATTGTGGATTATTGCAAGGAAACCGACACCGAGCTTCTTTTAACCGTAATTCCTTACAGAGCAGACATTGACAACAACGACACCTCTGCCATTCTTCAGCAGCAGATGTACAACACCGTGGAAGAACTTGCAAAGCAGTGGGATGTTGAATACTTCAACGCACTTCACCATCTGGATGAAATGAACTTTGATTTTTCCACCGACATGATTGAGTGGAGTCACATAAATGCATACGGTGCAGAAAAGGTGACACGGTATTACGGCAAAATGATTAAAGAAAACTATAACATTCCCGACCGTTCTCAGGATGAAAAATACCTTGAATGGCACGAGGATTACAAGGAATACCTTGCAACCTTTGAAGATGCCGAACAGCCGGCTGTATAAATTTAATACCCACAATTTTGTAATGGACTGCTTCTGTTTGAGGCAGTTCTTTTTTTGAGCAATAAATGCACAAAATAGCTGAAAAACATTGACATTTTCCAAAATGTAAGTTAAGATTTAAGCAGTACATAAATATGCAAAAAGGAAGTGGATATTTTGGAAAACAACCGCACCTTACACCCAACATACCTCATTGACGACATTCACGGATGGTATTGGGGAAACAAGCTTACCGACTGGGACATAGACTATCGCGGTGCAGGCAGAGGCTGGAAAAAGGAGGATATGGGACCAAGAAGAAAGCTGACAAGCATTCTTGACACCTATCCCACAACCGCAAAGAGAGAGATAAATGAACAGTTTGACGGAAAGCTCACCTTTGAAGTGGAGTATAATCTTATTTCAGGTAACGGCTTCTTCTTTGAATTTGGCAACAAAACAAGCGAGATGTTCAAAATTGTTTACCGTGACGGTTATTTTTCGGCAAATGGACAAAAGCTTTTCAAAATCGGCTACGGTGTTCACATTATAAGACTTGTGCTTGATATCGACAACGGCATTGTGGAATACTGCTCCGACGGAAAATACATCGGCAAATGTGCCTTTACAGGGGATGCAAAAAGTGTATCTCACTTTATATGCGGCTTTGGAAAAGAGGATATAGGCGAAGCTCATCTTGAGCACAATGTAAAACTTTACAAGAACTATCTTTGCGTTGACAGGTGTGCATTTTATCACGAAAGAGAGCTGTCCGACGACTATACTGCCACATGTGAAAAAGGAAAGTCTACCGTTAAATATGCCGATTACTACAACAAAGAGCATCAATGGAGAGATTATTCGGGAAAGCTTTATGCCTACAAAATCAAGGCTTCTGCCGAGTCCTCCACCAATGTTGTAAGAAAATTTCAAAGAGCGAGTGGAAATGTGGTATTTGAAGCAAGATACTATCTGCCAAAGAAAAATTCAAAGGTCACATTCTCTCTTTGCCGTGCAGATAAAAAGGTTGTGTCGGTATTTGACGAATACAAGGCACTTTGCTGCAAGGACGGGGTTTTACGCGAGCACAACGGCAATGTGTGGCAGACCCTCAGGATATGTGCAAACACAAAGGACAAAACCGCACTTGTGTGGCTCAACGGAAAGAAAACCTCGGTTGTCGGCTTTGAGGGTGATGCAGATTTTCTTGACGGCTTCAGAATTGATTTTGACGCTGACAAGGCATCCGAGCTTTGGTATACCGACCTTGTTGCATACGTTCAGCCTCCAGAACCCGAGGATTATGTTCCCGAGCCTTTTGTTCCCAAGAAAAAATGGGACTACTATGTAGGCATGAACATATGCTCAATCTGGAGAACGGGAACACACAGAGGCTGGGGATGCATTTCTCCTTTTGAAGAAAACAAGCCCCTTTTAGGCTTCTATGACGAAGGCAATCCCGAAACAAGCGACTGGGAATTAAAGTTCATGGCAGAGCACGGCATAGATTTTCAGCTTTACTGTTGGTATCCCACCCTTGACCACAAGCCTTTTGTAAGAAACTCATCACCTTCTGCCATTTACCACGGTCATTTAAGTGCAAAGTACAGCGACAAGGTTAAATTTGCACTTTTGTTTGAAGCAAACGGTACATATGTGCTTTCTTCCAAGACCTTCCGTGAAATATATGTTCCCAACTGGCTTGACTACTTCTTCTCGGATGACAGATATATGTCTGTTGACAACAAGGCAGTTATGTCCATTTATGCACCCAAAAAGCTCATGGCATGCTTCGGCTCCCCCGAGGCTTTTGTGGTGGAAATGAATTATCTCAGAGGCAAGGTTAAAGAGCTGGGCTACGACGACCTTATCATTATGGCTTGCGGAGAGAATGACCCCATCTACAAGCAGTACGGCATTGACGCCGTTCACGCATACAACTGGGGAACGTTAGGAGCAGACCCCGAATTTACAAAGGACAGAATCAGCACAAGCTCCAAAAAGGAAGGCGGAACTCACGTTGTTCCCACCGTAAGCACAGGCTTTAACAGCGTTGCATGGCATGGAGAAAGACATGACCAGATGAGTCCCGAGGATATGGAAAAGTGTCTTACATGGATAAGAGATGATGTTCTGACACAGTACGACAAAAACTCGTGGCAGTCAAAGCTTGTTATGCTTTCCACCTGGAACGAGTACGGTGAAGGCACGTATATGATGCCGTCGGGACTTAACCGCTTCGGCTATCTTGATGCAGTAAGACGTGTTTTCACCGAAGATAAACCTCACTTTGATGTTGCACCCACAGAGAAGCAAAAGAACCGTATCTGCAATCTTTTCCCCACCGACAGAAAAATGCTTGCTTCTCTTGACAAGGAAAGAAAAGCACCCGAATATAGCGTGGTAAAAAGGTATGAATTCAAAACACAGGCTGATGTTGACAAATGGGAATTCCAAAGAGTTGCAAAGTACGAGCTTCGTGACGGCATCCTCTACGGCGAAACGCTGAAAAAAAGTCCTGTGATGATACTTCATGACGACGAATTTCTCCCCTTCGATGCAAGCAAGGTTGTAAGAATAAGGGTAAACATCAGAACTTACAAGGAGGATGGAAAAATCTGCTGTGTATGCGTAGGCTTTTCACGAAATCCCGACGGCACCTTCCATCCCGAAACCTACTACAGTGCTTCCGTTCCCGACAGAATTGCTCCTCTTGAATACAAGGTTGTAAACATTCCCAGAATGCCTTGGGAGGGAAAAATCACCGGCATAAAAATTCATCCTGTATATGCCGCAGGGCACTTTGAGCTTGAAAGCGTGGAATTTCTTGACCTCAAACCTGAATACAAATTCATTGTTGACGGCAACAGTGTTGACATGCCTATATTCCCCGAGTTTGACAAAGGTGGAAACGCTTACCTTCCTTTTGACCCCGTAAGCTCTCTTACCGAGCTTGTATGCATTTATCACGAATGGGTTGAGTCAGAGCAAAAGCTTATTATAAAGGCAAAGCATGAATACGAATTCATAAAGGGAGAAATGACCTATCTGAGAAACGGAGAAAAGCGGAAAATGGAAAGAGAACTATCCTTCACCGACGGTCTTCCCATGCTTCCTGCTGATATATTCGCGGAAATTCTTGACAGAAGGTTTGAAATTGTAAACGGTTCTGTTACCTTTTCAAAGTAATATTGAATAACGTAAAAAAGGCTGTATCATCATTGGGGTTGATGATGCAGTCTTCTTCTTTTAAAGTTACTTTGATGCATCGCAGGAGTTTCGGCACTGCGGTGCCGACCTTCTTTTGACCGAAGCGTCAAGCGGGAAACTCCTGTCACTTCGTTCCATGAGTTCGAGATTTCAACCAAATCAAAGATTTGGGAAATCACAAAAAACGCTTCCACTCATCGGGAAACTAAATCCTTACGGATTTCAGGTTTCCCTACGCCGTGGCGGCTTACTGACAGTAGGATACTTAGGATGCCGCCCACAAAGCTCGGCAAGTCGCTCGCTTACGCTCGATGGGGAAAGTGCAAGTGGTGGGTAG
>JAZNIM010000067.1:0-2233 GCA_045577475.1 Eubacteriales bacterium
AAACACACATTTTGTATTCTTTTAGGATACCTATGTGTGTTTTTTGTTTTCTTCGCCCTTTTTTCCTTTGCTTCTTCAATTCTGATAATTTACCGTAAATTTGGGCAAGATAACTCAGGCAAGATGTCACGCAGGTGACATTATGAAATCAGCAGGAGTGCAATCCTCCGCTGATTTCAGTGCGGCAAAACCGCACCTTGCCACGTTGAATGACGGGGCAAGCCCCTTATTGAAAATCACAAAAAGAAAGCGTGGTGATTTATTTGACAAAAAAGAATTACGAGTTCAGTCCTGTACTTTATACGGTTGAAAGATGTTATGGAAAAAACACTGTAAAGCAACTCATAACAGAAAGCATAGCAAAGGAAAATAACGGAAATTACGAGCCTTTGTTGACAACAAGTGCGAATGTAATGTATAATATAGATGGGTCGGTTGGGGAGGACATGAATGCAAACCGATAAAACAAGGATAGCATTTGCCTATCTGCGACTGTCAAGAGAGGAAAGCAAAAACGGCTCTGAATCGTCGAGTATTCAGAACCAAAGAGTGATTATTCAGGATTTTTGCGAAAGAAACGGAATTGCGCTTGTAAGAGAGTTCGTTGACGACGGCTGGTCGGGCGGAAGCTTTGAAAGACCTGCGTTTCAGGAAATGATTTCACAACTGAAGAAAGGGCTTGCCAACACCGTTGTCACAAAGGATTTATCACGATTCGGACGAGAAATGAACGGAGCTAGCGACTATGCCGAGCAGATTTTGCCCGAAATGGGAGTTCAGCTTGTAACGGTTGTTGACAACTTCAACACAGAAGATGCATTCGTTTATGCACCGTTTATGTACGCAATGAACGACGTTTATATTCGTGACGGCTCAAAGAAAATCAAAGAGGTTTTAAAAAACAAGCGTGAGCACGGACAATACTGTGCTTGTCCGCCATACGGCTACAAAAAGAGCGATGTAGACAAAAATAAGCTTGTTCCCGACGAGATAACAGCTCCGGTTGTAAAGCGTATTTTTGCGGCTGCGGCAAACGGTGATTCATCAAGGAAAATTGCTATGGACTTAAACAATGACGGCATAATACCGCCGCTAAAGTACAGAGTTTTATACCGCGATGACTTCAGCGAAGCAGGTGCGGCAAGAGCTTCTGACTTGTGGAACTATACCACCGTCAAGCGAATACTGAAAAATCCCGTTTATCTCGGTCACACAATTCTCGGAAAAACAAAAAAGGTCAGCCTTAAATCTAAAAAGAAGATGGCGATTCCCAAAAAGGAATGGGCAATCACCCAGAGCACTCACGAACCTCTTGTTTCCGAAGCAATTTTCGAGCAGGCAAAAATCAACATGGGAAAAGGCACTATGAAGCACGAAAGCTACGACAATGTACGAAAGAGCATTTTCTCGGGGATTGTCTACTGCAAGAAGTGTGGACACGCTCTCTGCTCGGCAGGAACGGTCTACAAGGGCGAACGAGAGAAGTACTGGTATCTTTCCTGTATCAACAAGCGAAAGGACATCACAGAGCCTTGCAGCGGCACACGGATAAGATATGCGGACTTACTTGAAGTGGTACGGTGTGACCTTAACGAACTGTTGGCACTTTCCGATGAAGAAGTGAAAGAAATTGCAAGCGAGCTTATAAGGCGTGAAAATGCGAAAAGCGGAGTTGTAAATTCTGCGGTGCAAAAGCGAAAGCTTAACGAACGGCTTGACACCATAAACAGAATTATAACCAAACTTTACACCGACAACGCCGAGGGCAGACTTTCAGACGAGCGACTTTTTACAATGGTCAGCGAACACGAAAAGGAAGCCGCACAAATCAAGGCGACTCTTGCACAGGCAGAGGCATCAAACCACGAAGAAAAAATCAAGGACAGCTTTGAAAGATTCTTTGCGGCGGCAAAGCGTTATTCAAATATTGAAACTCTTGACAGAGAAACTCTTACAACCTTTATTGAAAAAATTGAAATCGGCGAAAAGATACTTCCGCCGGGAACGAAAATGGTAACACACAGAAACCAAAGCTATTCACAGGAAATAAAAATCTATTACAAATTCATAGGAAATATAGCCGATGAAGAACAAAGACAAATCGGCTGAAAAACTCATTTTAATATGGGACGGGAACACCCACAGAAGTAGGTGTAAACCTTAAGCAGGGTTATAACGGCGATCTCACATCCAAGCAGGCGGGTTCCGTCGGCGGACAGATGGTAAAAAAGAT
>JAZNIM010000068.1:0-12906 GCA_045577475.1 Eubacteriales bacterium
GTTGCCATGAATCTCAAAAAATATGCAATTCATAGGTTCGGTGGAGAATTGCTTTTTCTCAAATTTCCTCTTGTTTCTGTTTTTTTACATTATTTTACCCCATTCCCTTTGCGGGAATGGGGTTTTGATACAGACTGAGGGCAGTCTTTTGACTGCCCGTTTGTTTTATTTACCTTGTAAATGATGAAACCAGAAGTGCAGGCAAGCACCAAACAAGCTGGAACACAAGCATAAACAATACGCCCACCGTATTAGTTCCAAGCACCAGAATTCCTGCCGCTGAAAGCACAAGTCCGATTATCATTGATATAAGACTGAAGCCGGAATTTGTTCTGTAAATATTTCTCAGCTTATCAGCCTTGATAAAGCCTTTAAGGAAGCTGTGCACACCCGCAAGAGAAATAATCGTACTGTCGGTAGTTTCGGAAACCTCAGTCATCTGAATACCCTGTGAGCCCTTATTTACAACAGCAAGGGGATAATTCGCACCCTTGAGGAAGCCCTGTACAAGCTGGGTTGTTATGCAAGGGTCAAGAGTCTTGACTGCAACGCACATACCTGCATCATAGAAGGAGCGTAGCATGCCTTCAAACTCGTTGTTTATACCGTACTTTATGTAGAACTTTGCTGCAACCGCACCATCAACAGCCATATACATAATGCTTCCGTTTGACTGGATAAAGGTTTCATCAACATTGTCCTCTACAGGCACAAGCTCATTCAGACGCATAAAGTCAGCCTGACCAACAAGAATGTTCTTTCCGTCAATCTCAGCGTTTATACCTCCGCAGTAGAAGCTCTTAATCTCTGCGTTTCCCACTGCCTCATCAATATCATGAACCGAGTTTGCAAAAACATATGAAAGCGGTCCCTTTACCACGTCAAAGATTCTTGCCATGTACAGAATAACCTTATCTATTCTGTTATTTTCAAACGTCTTAATGCTTGAAACTCTTACGCCTCTTGGAGGAAATACCTCTGTGTCATCAAATGAGATAACGCTTGCATCATCGTAAGCATCGCAAACAGCCTCTCCGAGAAAAGCCGTCTGTGTTTCCGCCGCCTTTGCTGAAAGCTTGAAAAACGGAAGGGATGTCATAATCAAAGCATTTACAGGCAAGGCTGTAAGCGAAACTGCCGTAAATGTAACAACACCTGCATATACATCCGAAAAACGTAAACCTGCCGCAACTGCCGCCACAAGTGCAACACCAAGCATAATGCACGCTCTCTTAAAGCTGTGCTTTGTAGCAGCCGGTACACGCTGAAGCTTTTTAAAGAAGCCTTCAACAAAGCTGCTCTTTTCAACAGAGATGATTGTAGAATCCCCATCAAGATACTGCTCAAACGCAACCGCTTCATCAGAGGTTCTTTCAAGACAAGCACACGAAAGCTTAGGCTTTTTGGATGCCGCAATACAGAATGCACGCAAAGCAGTCTGTGCCTTGAAAAAGCTATTGAAGGAAAGCATCAGCAGCGAAACACATCCGATTGAGCAAAATGAGCGAAGTGAAGGATCATTTCCTACCAAAAGTGAAGAAACAATCGTGTGAAGTGTACATACAATACACGCAACTGCCGTAAATGCTTCGGCAGACGATTTCGACGGTCTGAGTCCCTTGAACGCACGCTTCATTCCGTCAAAGTTGAAAATAATTGCAACAAACATAATCTGAAGCATGGTCATAGCGTATGTAACACCGAATTTTCCCGCTTCAAGAAATGCGGGATTGGGAAGCTTTGTTACAGCCGCAATTTCAAAATAAATACAAGCTACTGCCGCAACAAGTGTGAGAAGAATACTTACAACGGAGCCCATCGCCTTTTTCCTGAGCATCAACAATATATCCGTATCCTGCTCCTTGGAGGTATATTCATACTCCACGTCATCCTCGGCATACATATCCTCATATTTTCTGAGATACTCCTCAGCATCCGCCTCTTGTGTTCCCAGTGCTTCAAACAGGTGCTTTTCTTCGCTATCCGTGCTTTCCGCAGGCACCTCGTCCGGAGCCTCTTCCAGCACGCCCTCCTGAGCCTGCTGTTCATTTACAGCCGCCATTGCCGCTTCCTGCTGTGCTCTTTCATTTTCAGCCTTCATTTCAATTGCCTGCTCAATGCCCGAAAGGTCGATATCCTCGCTTAAAAGTTCTTCGCCTGTGGGAGCATTTGTGGTAAATGCAGCACTGTCATTAACAGCCGCACTGTGAAGTGTTTCACCCGAAGCATCGTCAGAAAGAAGAAGCATATCGTCATTGGAAACCACGCCGCGTTTTTTCTTTTTCTTCTTCATCTTTTTTTCGTACTCAGCCTCGTCGTCCTCAGGCGGAACTTCTTCAAAGGTCTGCACTTCTTCAAACGGCAGACCGTTATCGGAAAACTCCACGTTTGCAAGGTTGCAAAGCTGCTGTACCTTATCCTCTATATCATCTGCATGATTTGCGTTATAGTACTCCTTTGCACTGCTTTCTATATCGGAAACAGTAAGCTCATCGTGGCTTATTTCGGGTGCCTTCTGCTTATCCTTTGCAAATGTAAAAATCGCAGTATCGCCGTGGCTGTCGGAGCCTGTCTTTTCGGGAGCGGATGAATCAACATTGATTTGCTCCTTTTCTACCACCATTGCCTCGGTAAACACCTCGTCGCCTTCAAAAAGGTTTGCCTGATTTTCCAGTACTTCGGAGATTTTTTCTTCCTCATTCGGAACAAGCTCGTCTTTATTTTCAAGACGTTCTTTATTTTCCTGCATTCAAATTTACCTCCTCTTATTTATATCCTCTCTGCTTGATTGCTTCATACAGAAGCACCGCAGAAGCTGTTGACACATTAAGTGAATTAACCTTGCCTCTCATGGGAAGCGACGCAACATAGTCGCAGTTCTTTCTGACAAGCTCGGAAACGCCGTTTTCTTCGCTGCCGAGAACTATTGCACAGGGCACCGTATAATCAATTCCCGTGTAATCCTCTCCGTCAGCCTCCGCCGCAACAATCCAAAGTCCGTATTCCTTGAGCTTTTTGATTGTATCCGTAATATTTGTACACTTTACCGCCGCAAGATGCTCCACTGCTCCCGCACTTGCCTTTGCAACGGCAGGAGTAATGCATGCACTGCGTCTTTTGGGAATAATAATTCCGTGAGCACCCGCACCCTCGGCACATCTTATTATAGCACCCAGATTATGGGGGTCAGAGATATTATCGGCAATTACTATAAGCGGCTTTTCGCCTCTTTCCCTTGCAATTTCAAGAACATCCTCAATTTCCACATATTCCTTTTCAGAGGCGATTGCAACAATTCCCTGATGCTGTTCAAAGCCGCAAAGTCTGTCAAGCTTTGCCTTATCCGTTTCGATAAGGGGAATACCTCTTTCAAGTGCCATTGCCGCAAGAACGGTGATTGAGCCTTCCCTCTCACCCTCACGGACATATATTTTTTCAATAGCTCTGCCTGATTTCAAAAGCTCTCTGACGGCGTTTCTTCCGGGGATTGAGCCATTGGAAAGTTCCTCATCAAAATCCTCTCTGCCCTTGCCGTCATTATATCTTTTATTCTTGTCAAAGCCTTGCTTTTTCGTTCCTTTTCCAAATGAAGAAGAACCCTGTTTATTCTTAAACTTATTATCGAATTTTTTATTCATACAGCTTACCTTTTCACAAACACAAATCTACGTTTCATATATTATACCACAACAATTGCATTTTGTACAGAGGATTTTGATGAAAAATGCATTAACTTGAAAAAAACTTATCAATATGTAATATTTTCCACCTTAACACCCTTCAGGTAATTAATTGCCTCCTGAAGCTGTGCATCCTCACTTTTATCAATGCTTGTGAAATTCATTGCCGCCTCATCCGAAAGATTGACAGCAATATCCGGTGTCAATCCCGTCTTATCAAAGCTTTCACCGTCAGGCATTACGTATGCCGAGGTTGAAAAGCACACCGCACCTCCGTCGGGAAGTGTGAAAACAGACTGTCTTGAAGCCTTTCCGTAGGTGGTGTTTCCCACAAGCTTTGCATCCGAAAGTTTTCTCATTGCCGCCGCAAACACCTCTGCCTCGCAGATAGTCCCCTTATTGACAAGCACTGCAACAGGATACGGGGACTCATTGACATCGGAATTCACCGAGTTTGTTGTTCCCGCCCTATCCATTACAGACACAAGCGTTCCGGAGGGCAGCAAAAAGTCAAGAATTGAAGTTACCGTTTCAAGATTTCCGCCGCAATTATTACGCACGTCAACCACAAACTTTTCACATCCCGATGCAATAAGTGTTTCCATTGCATGGACAAATTCTTCTTTTCCGCCTTCTTCAAAGCCTATAATTGTAATAAGACCTATACTATTTCCAAGTCTTTCATAGGCTATGCTTTCTGTCTTAACCATGCTCTTTGATATAAAAGTGCTTACTGCTTCGCCATTTTTCTTTTTAAAGGTAACAGCGATACTGTCGTCGGTTTTGCCGTATCCAAGCTCTAACACAGCACCGTAAAATCCGTAGCTTTTCACGTGCACTCCGTTTATATGAGTGATAATATTACCGGGAACAATTCCTGCCTGCTGTGCAGGAGAATCCTTGTACACATTAATAACATAAAGACCGTCAAGTGTAGAATCATACAAAATATTTACACCTATTCCCACAGCGGTGCTTGCGGTGGTACTCTTTATATAATCCTGATACTGTTTTTTATTCATGTACATTGCATATTTATCGTCAAGTCCTGAAACGTACCCCTTCATAATACCGTCAACAAGCGTGTTTTCGTTGACATTATAGAGATAGCTTGATGAAACAGAGTCATTGAGTGCCGAAATATTATCGCTTATTCTTGTTGCATCCGTTCTTATCATTGCATCAACATTTTCACGCCACATCCTGTCTGTTTTATGGTATGTTATCTGGAACGTAAAAAAGCATGCTGCCACCGCAACAAACAAAAACGCAGAAAAAAGCGTTGAATTCTTCTTCACATCATCACTCCTTATCACAAAAAAGCCTTATGTTTATAAACAAACACACGGCGGACAGAAAAAGCCGCCGTAATGTTTTATGCCGATTATACTCCGCTGAGGTAGCCTCTCGGATTTACAGCAACACCGTTTTTGTATACTGTAAAGTGCAGGTGATTTCCCGTAGACCAGCCTGTTGAGCCTACAAGTGCAATGGTTTCGCCACGTTTCACGGTTTGTCCGGTGCTTACAAGTCTTGCACTGCAATGTGCATACAGGGTAACAAAGCCGTTTCCGTGGTTAATCTGAACAACATTTCCCCAGGAGGAGGAATATCTTGAATCAATAACGGTTCCGTCCGCACCTGCAAATATGGGAGTTCCGTAGGGTGCAGCCATATCAAGACCGTTATGGCTTTCAGGTTTTCCCGTAATGGGGCTTATGCGGTATGTAAACTCAGATGAAATATGATAGTTCTTAGTAGGAATACAGAACATACCGTTTCCGTCATCCGTGGTTGAAGAACCGGGATATCCCTGAGGTGTCTGGGACTGAGGGGGTTGCTGTTCGTTCAGCTTTTTGATATCCGCCTCAATCTTTTCAATTTCCGCCTTTTTATCGGCAAGCTTCTGCTCGTTGGTTTCAACATTAGCCTGAAGCTCAGCCTTACGTGCCGCTACATCGGCGGAACGTGTTTCAAGAGTTGCAAGAATATTTGTCTGTTGTGTTTCAAAGTCACCCAGTTTTGTCATTGATTCCTCAAGCTGAGCATTTGCCTCATCAAGACTTGCGATTGTTCCGGCAAGATTTGAAAGCACATTGTCATTTGCCTGGAAATGATATGCAAGCATATCCGTTCTTGAAAGAAAATCGCCCAAATCCTCCGAGCCGAAAATCATTTCAAAATAAGTATCATCGCCGTGCATGTACGCCATTCTCAGCATACTGTCAAAGGCATCAAGCTCATCTTCCTTCTGCTGTTCAAGCTTCTGCTTTTCAAGCTGAGTTTCCTGAGAAACCGCAAGCCATTCATTATAAAGCTGAGTGATAACATAGCTTTGTGCGGTAAGAATTGACATTTCTTCTTCAAGAGAAACGATTTCCGATTCTATGGAAGAAATTTCGCCTTTATCCGCATCTATCTGTCCCTGGATGTCCGTCTGTTCACCCTTCATGGTTTCAAGCTTTGTTTCAAGCTCATATATTGCCTTATCTCTGTCTGCCGTATTAGCTATAACCTTTGCGGAATCAAACACCATTTTACCTACAACCGCAAAGCTGATTACCGTCAGTGCACACAGAAACATAAATATACGTTTTGTTGTTCGTGTCATTATGTAAGAACAATCCCCCTTCTTTAGCAATGCTTGGATATTTTATACCTTCATATACTTTCTGATAGAGATGGCTCCGCCAAACACGCCTATAAACAGTCCTGCTCCGAAGAATATAATAAGGAACAGACCGTTGAGTTCAGAAAACGGAATAATTGATATTACGTTATATTCCAATGACAGTTTTTCAACAAGGAAGGTATAGATATACCACTGAAGACCGTAACCGATTGCCGAAGAAATAAGTGAAATAATAACACACTCAACAACAAAGGGCATGGTTATGTAAAACTTTGTTGCACCGATATATCTCATTATACTGATTTCAAGCTCTCTTGCATGGAATGTAAGCTTGATTGTATTTGAAATAACAAACAGCGAAACAATTATGAGAAGTGCCATAAGCCAACTGCAGCCGATGGTAATAACATTCTTGAACTTTTCGATATTCTGTGCTATTTCTCTGCTGTTTCTTATATGCTGGATACCTTCAATTTTTTCAAGCTGGTATTCAAGCGCATCAAGCTTTCCTACCGATTCATATTCAATTCTGAAAGCATCCGGCAGAGGATTTGCTCTTTCTGTATTGTACATATCGAATAAAAATGCATATTCTTCGCCGTACTCTGCCTTTTCGTTTTCAAGAGCCTCCTCTTTGGAAACAAAAACAACGTTGGAAACATTATCAAGCTCCCAGATAGCAACCTCTGCATTTTCTATAACGGCATCATCCGCTTCAAGCTCCATATAGCAAACAAGCTCGTTAAAGTCATCCATCTTATCAAGATTATAGTTTACGTTTTTAATAAGGGTTGTAAAAATGCCTATCAGAAGAAGGCTTGAAAAGAGAACCAGAATGGAAGCAACGCTCATAAGACCGTTTCTTACAACGCCTTTACCGCCCTCCTTTAAGAAGGTGAAAATTCTGAACTTACTCATCGAACATACCTCCTATTCTGTCGCTGGCAATTTCTCCGTCCTTAATTGTAATAACTCTCTTTCTGTAGCGGTCAACAAGGCTCTGCTCGTGAGTTACCACAATTACGGTCTTTCCAAGCTTTTCGTTGAGCTTTATGAGAAGCTCCATAATCTCAACACTCATTTCAGGGTCGATATTACCCGTAGGTTCATCGGCAATAATGATTTCGGGATTATTTACAAGTGCTCTTGCAAGGGCAACTCTCTGCTGCTCACCGCCTGAAAGCTGTGTGGGAAACGATTTCATTTTATCGTAAAGTCCAACCTGTTCAAGGAAAAACGGAACTCTCTTTTTAATGGTGCTTGAGGGTGCACCGATTACCTGCATTGCGAAAGCAACGTTTTCATATACTGTCTTTTTGGGAAACAGTCTGAAGTCCTGGAACACGACGCCCATTTCACGGCGCAGAAAAGGCACCTTACCGCTTCTCATTTTATCAAGACGGAAGTTGTTGATTACAATTCTTCCTTCAGTTACTTTTTCTTCTCTGAGAAGAAGCTTTGTAAGGGTAGTTTTACCCGAGCCTGACGGACCCACTATAAAAACAAACTCGCCGTCTTCAATATACAAGTCCACATTTTTCAGGACAAAGTCCTTGTTGTTATATGTCTTGGACACATTCTTAAATTCAATCATAGTATACTCCTGTAGTTAATATTTTACCGGCTTTGAGGTAAGATACTTCTTAACCATAAGTGCAACCTTAAATGTTATGGCATGCTCAAACTCACGAAGATCAAGTCCTGTAATCTTACGGATTTTCTCAAGTCTGTAAACAAGGGTATTTCTGTGTACAAACAGCTTTCTTGAGGTTTCCGAAACATTCAAATTATTTTCAAAGAACGCCTGAATGGTCATAAGTGTTTCATGGTCAAGGCTTTCAAGAGAGCCCTTCTTGAACACTTCCTGAAGAAACATTTCTCAAAGAGTTGTGGGAAGCTGATAAATAAGACGTCCGATACCCAGATTTTCATAGCTGATAACGCTCTTTTTGGTATCAAAAACCTTGCCCACTTCAATGGCAACCTGACTTTCTCTGAAAGCCGTTGCAAGATCCTTTATATTTTCCGACACCGAGCCGATACCGATTGTTACGGAATGGAAAAACTCCGCACTTATGGTATCAACGATGGAATGAGCCGTCTTTTCAAGCTCCTTGGGGTCAACTCCCGTCTTTACTTCCTTAACAAGGACAACATCGTTTTCGCCGATGCTTATAACATAGTCCTTATTCTTATCGGGGAACATGTTCTGCATTATGTCGTAAGGAATTACCTCACCCTTTTCCGCAAAGCGCACGAAGAATACCGCTCTTGACGCCTCGGCATTGAAGTGAAGCTCCTTAGCCTTTATGTAAATATCGCTTGGGAGAATATTATCCAGAATAATGTTCTTGATAAAGCTTGACTTATCGTACTTTTCTCCGTAAAGGTTCTTGATATTGGTAAAGGAAACCGCAAGAACGGCACAAATATCCGCACTTTCTCTATCCTCACCCTGAACCATAATTATGTTATCAATTTTTGCATAGCTGCCCATAAGTCTGTAGGTGTTGCCCGATGACACAACAACCTCATCATCCCCTGAAAACAGTTCAGGCACATGGGTATGCTTCTCGCCAATGCGCACAAGCTCGCTGCAGGCAATCACTGTACCGGATTCATCAATTACCGCAACAGTTCTCTCAACCGTTTCTTTTAACTGGTTAATTACACTCTGAAATACTCTGGTAGACAAAAATAATCATTCCTTTCTATGCAAGCTTTTAGTCGCGAATGAGTCTTAATGTGTATATAATCGCAAAAACGATATATTCCACAAGAAATACCATAAACATAACATTCATATCAACAGAGGTTGCAAGCTCCGCAAGCTTCAGTACGAAAGCCGGTACACCGTGTGCATCCTCCGAAAGACCTGTCGCATAATAAGCGGGCAGCGTTGTAAGGAATCTCACAAACATAAATACCGCTCCCAGAGCCGCCGACACATATGCGGGGAAAATAAGGAAGGAGCTTTTGCGCTTTTTGGAAAGCTTCATGCCCTTGATTTTCTTATCTACTATAACTATAGCCGCAACGCTTGCAGCAATAAGTGCAAGTTTGACAACTACATACAAAGCACTGAATCTGTACACAAGAAGATATACTGCAAGCACATTCACCGCCGTAATTACCGAGAACAGTGTAAAATCCGCATTGTAAATTTTTGAAACATAATAAACAACTGCGCAAACCACCGTAAAGGTAATGAAGAAGCCGTGCATTCCGCTTGCCTTATTTGTTCCGAAGCACAGCGCAAACACAAGCAGATAAAGTGCAAGAGCAAGGCAATTGGTGCTGGTAAAAATTCTGCCCGACTCATCTACTGCCTTCTTTTTGCTGTATACAAACCAGCCTACACACGCAGCCAGTGCAATCACACCGAGCACTGCAAACCACGGACTCGAGAGCAGCCTGTAGAAGTTAAATGTGAGATTTTCACCGCCTGCCGCACTTAACATGCTTGTGCTTTCCATATTCAGCACCAGCAGAACAAAAATGCAGGCAATTGCAAAAACTCCCGTCATCTTATAGAAATCAATATCCGATTTCTTTAAGGGGCGTTTTGCATCGTTTTTTCTTCTGTTTTTCAAAATTGACAAAATAAACACTCCGTATCTAAATATTTTTATTAACTTAATTATTCAAGATTTCCCGTCAAAAGCATCAGTGCACTCAGCACGCACAAGGGTGCGGTTTCGGTGCGTAAAATTCTCGGTCCAAGTCCTGCAAGAGCAATTCCGGCATCACGGCACATCTGTGCTTCCTTATCGGAAATTCCCCCTTCAGGGCCTATCAGAAAGGATATACTTTTGACATTATCCCCCGATTTTGCCACAACCGCACTCAGCGGCGTATGTGACAAGTCCTCATAGCAGACAAATGTGCAGTCATCGCCCTTCATTTTTTCAAGAGCCTGTGAAAAGCTCACCGCATTTTCAACCGCAGGTATACGTCCCCTGCCACTTTGCATTGCCGCTTCCTTTGCGATTTTTTTCCAGCGTTCAAGTTTTTTTGACAGTGAAGCATCATCCGGTCTTGAAACACATCTTTCCGTTACAACCGGAACAATCTTCGCAACCCCCAGCTCCACGCTTTTCTGAATTACGCTTTCAAACTTATCGCTTTTCACAAGTGCCTGATACAGCGTCACCTCAACAGACGGCTCTGCCTTGCTCATCTGCTTTGAAACAACATCCATATAAACTTCATTTTTTGTAATTTCCGACACAACGCAGTCATACTCCACGCCGTCCTCGTCGCAAACCGTAAAGCTTTCGCCGGGTTTTGAACGAAGGGACAAAGAAATATGCTTTGCATCCTCTCCCGAAATCACAATCTTACTGCCGTCCACTGCGGCATTTTTATCTACAAAGAATCGTGGCATAATACCACCGCCGCCCATTCCTGACTTTCGCAGAACTCCTTAACGGCAAGTCCGTTTTCCTTGAGTGCAGACGTAACCTCGCCGCTTCTTTCGGATATAATTCCCGAAACAAGAAGATATCCGTCCTCTTTAAGCACCTTTTTGAACACAGGTGCCATCCAAATAAGCACATCCGCAACAATATTTGCCGCAATCAGGTCATACTTTCTTGCGCATACCTTATTATAGAAATCAATATCATTTAGGATATTTCCCGCAAGGACACAGTATTTCCCGTTTTCAATCTTATTTTCGGCAAAGTTCTCCCCTGCTATTCTTGCAGAGTTTTCGTCAATATCAACAGCCGTAATAAACTCTGCACCAAGCAGCGAAGCCGCAATGCCAAGTATTCCGCTTCCGCAGCCCATATCAAGCACCTGAACCGCTCTGCCTTCAAGCTTTTCCATGTACTTTTCAACCATTTCAAGACATAGTCTTGTGGTTGTATGAGAGCCTGTTCCGAAGGAGCTGGACGGGTCAAGCTCAATAACGGTCTTTCCCTGAAGATGCTCCGAAAGGCTTTCCCATGAGGGCTTTATGCACAAATTCTTACCCACCGCAAAGGGCTTGAAATACTTTTTCCAGTTATTCTCCCAGTCCTGTTCTTCAATTTTCTTATCGGTAGTAACGCACAGTGTGCCGAACTTACCTTCTGTATCCTCGCTTCTCAGCTTGTCCATTGCCTTTTTTACTGCAAGAAGTGTTTCCACCCCCTGTGAATTTTCGGCAACGTAGAAGGTCACCGTCGTTTCACAGTCCTTGAGCTTTAAAAGGTCGTCCTCTATATAGTCAAAGTACACATCCTTGCCTTCAAGGAAATTGTTGAAATCCTCGCTGTCCTCCACCGCAAAGCCGTTTATGCCGTTCATAAGCAAAAGACCGCTGACAGGATCAATGCCTTGAGTGGTTGTGTGTACCACAGCTTCTATCCAAAACATAGGGTAATCCTTTCAGTTCCCGACAAAACATCGGGATATTTTGCACAAAAAAACGTCCGTTTATTTTACACATATAGACGCCGGACGTATTTATTCTATCTTATTTTATCTTTTTTTGTTGGTTTTGTCAATACGTTAGGGAGTATTTTTTATGAAAAATTCATATATTTTCGTTTCAAAACTGTGCAATAAGTCTAATTATTAAAAAAATCTTGACAAACGAGCACAAACGTGATAATATTACATATGTAGAAGTACTGTGTGTTTTCGGTACTTTGTCAAGTATTTGTGCAATTTAATATAATGTTGATAGAGGTGCGTTTGACAAAAGTAGCTTTTTCATGGTAAAATCTGCGTCAGCCCGTGGAGAAAAAGCAAAAGGGGAAAACGCCGAAGCGTCGGATTGGCTGTCCGAAAGCTGGGTGCAGGATTAACAGTTCTGCAACTGTCACGTAAGCAAAGTGCGTGTTGAGCTACTTTACGTGTTGTGCTATCGGATAAGAGCACCCTAAAAAGGGTTTCTCAAAGCTTTTAACCGCCGATAGCAAATTCGGCGTTTTTTGTTGCACAAAATCCCAACAAATAAATACAGCTAAACAACATTCCGAAGGGAGATATTTTTTATGAAGAACACATTCAAGGGTGCAATTACAGCATTGATTACCCCCATGAAGGAAGACGGCAGTGTTGACTTTACCGCCTTCGAAAACCTTGTTGAGGACCAGATAAAAAACGACATTGATGCACTTGTTGTATGCGGCACAACAGGAGAATCGGCAACTCTTAACGACAGTGAGCACAGAGATTTAATCAAATGCTGTATAAATGCTGCAGCAGGACGTGTTCCCGTAATTGCAGGTACAGGCAGCAACGACACAAAGTATGCCATTGACCTTTCGGTTCATGCTTGTGAAATGGGTGCTGACGGACTTTTACTTGTTACTCCCTACTACAACAAAACCACTCAGCGAGGCATTGTAAAGCATTTTACAACAATTGCCGATGAGGTCAACAAACCCATGATTGTGTACAACGTTCCTTCAAGAACAGGCATGAACATTCAGCCTGCAACCTACAAGGAGCTTTCCTACCACGAAAATATTGTTGCGGCAAAGGAAGCAAACGGCGACATTTCATCCGTTGCGGAAACAATCCACCTTTGCGGCGACAACCTTGACGTAATCTCAGGCAACGACGACCAGATTGTTCCCATCATGGCTCTTGGCGGTG
>JAZNIM010000069.1:0-10927 GCA_045577475.1 Eubacteriales bacterium
TTGTAATGACGGACGTCAGCTTCGGCTACGTTCCCGAAAAGACGGTTCTGAAAAATATTTCCCTATACGCAAAGCCGGGTCAGAAGATAGCGTTCGTTGGCTCAACAGGTGCAGGAAAGACGACGATAACCAATCTTCTCAACCGTTTCTACGACATTGAACAAGGCGAAATCACCATTGACGGAAAGCCTATAAAGTCATATAAGCGAGATTTCCTCCGCAAAAATATAGCAATGGTGCTTCAAGACACTCACCTCTTTACAGGCACTGTAATGGACAATATCCGTTACGGAAGAAGCGACGCAACCGACGAGGAGGTAATTGCAGCGGCAAAAACCGCAAGTGCACACTCCTTTATCATGCGTCTTTCCGACGGCTACAACACGGTGCTTGAGGGTGACGGTGCCAACCTTTCGCAGGGACAGAGGCAGCTACTTAACATTGCACGTGCAGCTCTGAGCAAAGCACCCATTCTTGTACTGGACGAGGCCACAAGCTCGGTTGACACCCGAACGGAACGACACATCGAGCACGGCATGGACAGACTTATGAAGGACAGAACCACCTTTGTCATTGCCCACAGGCTTTCAACCGTCCGCAACGCAAACGCCATTATGGTGCTTGAAAACGGCGTCATTGTTGAAAGAGGAGATCACGACGACCTGCTTAGTCAGAAGGGCAGATACTACGAGCTTTACACAGGCAAAAAAGAGCTTGACTGATAAAAGGTAAAAAAACAGGATTACTTCACTTGTTACGGTGAGGTAATCCTTTTGTTTTATGTATTGAAATGTTATTCTTAGTCAATGAACTTAAGCTTTATCTGTTCTTTGACATCTTCATCAATTTTATCCTTTGAAGGAACTATTTCAAACTTGCCTTTTACTTCTTTAACCTTCAGCACTATTTCCGTAGGAAAAACGCAATCACTGAGCAGTTCGGCAATTTTTTCGTCTTTTTTCTTGTCAGATTTTTCAATTGCCTCAATCAAAAAGCCACATGCACATATTCCCTTGTCAATGTCGGGGTTGTCGGTAAGCACTTCGTAGTATGTTTTGTCATAAAAGCCTTTGTAGTGATCATAGAATGCAAAGTCTTTTGAATTGGGGTCATCGGGTGAATGGGTGTCCTTAAACACAACAACCCCTTCCGTTATCAATTTTTTAAAAATTTCAGTAAAATCAATAACGTTGAGCCTTACGGTAACGTCAAAGGTTTTTTCTTTTTCGCTGTAATTATTGCAGTCTTCAACCTCAATTTCATCTATTGTGAATGGACACTTTTCACGAACACCTGATTTAAGCATTGCTTTTGGTGTTCTGTTGTCATAATCGCCAACCTGATACACGGGATCAGACAAATATTCCTCATCGGTACCGCTCAGAAAAGCATCAACATACACCGATTCGCAATCCTTCATGAAATCCTCGTTAAAAGTTTCTTTAGCAAGTTTATTTACCTTTGCAAGGTCTGCCTTTGATATTTTCCATTCCTTCTTAACCATACATCCCGCAGCCGAAACCACCGTCAGCACAGCAAGACCAAGACAAGCCAACTTTTTCATTTTCCCGAATATATTCTTCAACGTCTTTACCTCCAAAAAAATAAATTACATAAGAATAATACCACAGTATTCCAAATAAGTCAACACAAATTTAATATTTTCTTAATCACACCGTATGCAATCGTAAGACCTGCGGCAGGCGGAACAAAGGCACTGCTTGACGGGGTGCTTCGCCGTGTACTGTCATTTTCCGACGAAGGCTGAAACAACGGTGCTTTGGTTTCTTCCTCTGAATACACCACATCAAGGCTGTCAATTGAATTTTTTCTGCAAAGCTCTCTCATTACCCTTGCAAGAGGACAGGTGCGTGTCTTATAAATATCCGTAAGCACGACTTTTGTGGGGTCAAGCTTGTTGCCTGTTCCCATTGAACTGATAATCGGAACGCCAAGTGTTTTGCAACGCTTTATAAGCTCGATTTTTCCGCTTACCGTGTCTATTGCATCCACGGCAAAGTCGTATACCGAAAGGTCAATGTCATCTGCGGTTTCGGGTAGATAAAACATGTTGTAGGTACGGCATAAAAGCTCGGGATTTATGTCAAGCATTCTGCTTTTCATAACCTCGGTTTTGTTCATTCCAACAGTGGAAGTAAGGGCTATTATCTGCCTGTTGATGTTGGATGTGCTCACCCTGTCGTTATCCACAACGTCAATTCTGCCGATGCCGCTTCTTGCAAGTGCCTCGCAAACATAGCCGCCGACACCGCCCACACCGAATACTATTACGCTTTTGCTTTTTAAAAGCGAAACATTTTCTTGTCCCGCAAGCATGGCAAATCTTGTAAATGCTTCATTATTCATTTGCCGTCACCGTCTTTCCAGCCTTTGAGCTTCTTCTCTTTGTGCCCGAGCGTTTTCTCGGACGCTTTGCCTTGGGACGTTCAAGGTATTCACGCATTTTTTCGTCGAGTATGTAAAGCTGCTGACTGACGGAAAAGCTTTTCTGGGGTGTTTCGGATATTTTTATCACCCCGAGAAAATCTCCGTCCTTGTCGCAATGTCCTTCAATATGGATTTTGTTGTTTCCGATACGCACAGGCTTTTTAAATTTCATTTTCTCACTGCAAAACGGACAGACGGGACGGGTGATATATCCGTTTGCCCATATTTCCTCACGACTTGCTATGTGGCGGAATTTGCGTTTGATAAGAACATTTCCCGTCTTATCTCCCTTTTCCTCCCGTGAAGGCATGAGTCTTAGCTTTTCAATGCCATCCTTCAAATCAAGCCGCTGACACACAGCCGCCGTACAAATTGCATCGTACAGCGCATCGTGCAAAAGGTCGTCGTCCACGCTTATTGAAAAATGCTCAAGGGCAAAGGACAAAGCATACTGCCTTTTTTCAAGTCCCGTCTGGGTGCAGAAAATCATCTGTGCATTGTAATGCTTCGGAATCCATTTTTCGTCAAGACCGTGGAATTTAAGGTTGCTTTTCAAAATTCTCACGTCATCGTAGCCCCATATTATCAGTACATAATCCTCGCCGCACCAAGCCTTGAACTGCTGTATTACGCTTTCAAGACTCTCGCCCTTATCCAGCATCTCATCGGTAATTCCCGTAAGGGATTTTATAACCTTGTTCATGCAGGTAAGGCTTACAGGCTTTATGATTTTGCAAAAGGAGTCGCCTGTTTTTCCGTTTTCGTTCAGTCTGACAGCTCCTATTTGTATTATTTCATTTTTCATGCAAACGCCGTTTTTGCACAGTACCGCATCACCGTATCCCGGCTGATTCCATTCCATATCAAGTACAATATAATCCATGTCACCGCACCCGTCATTTTTCTTACCTTACAGTATATCATACTTTCAGGATTGTTTCAACGGTTTTTTCTACTTTATTTTACAATATTCGCCATTTTATTTATCATCCTCCTTCATGATAGCCTTTGCAATTCTCGTACACAGCTCCCTTGCGGTTTCCATGCTGTGTGCTTCGCTGATTATCTTAAAGCCTCTGACTCTGTCGGGGATAACCGTAACATTTCCGTCCGAGAGCTTGACGGTAACGCCGCTTCCAAGCCTTTCGCCTATGCCGTAAAGACTGCAAAGCCGCTGCATTGAGGCTGCTCTGTTCTTTTGTGCAAGGAATGTGTCGGAATATATTTCAAAGCTCGGAAGCTCACTTATAAGCTCAAAAAGGCTCATTCGTCTTACGCTCATAATACAAAGCAGAGCCGCCAAGCAAAAGCACCTGTCACGAAGCAAAAGAAGTCCCGGAAGGTTATCAAACGGCGTCACCTTGCTGTTTTCGGCAACAACCTCAAACTGAGCTGCACTTCTTGTGAGAATATACCTGTACGCATCGGGACTGTCCTCGTCAATATAGCCTTTATTTACACCGATATACTGCAAATTGTCAAGCACTGCGGCATACATGTGGTAAGCATCTGCATATGCATCCCTGCTCTTTATACACCACTTGTCTGTATTTACCCAAAGCTCTTGCTTTTCTTCATCCGTATTTTTGTCCTCAAAGTGCCGCAGTACACCCTCAAGCACATGCTCTGTGCCGTTTTTTTCGGAAACCACATTAACCCTCATGCCTTTTAAACAGGGACAAGAGCCTGACATATATCTTACCGCCCCTTCCAGAACAAGACCGTACACCCCGTTAAAGCCTTCTACAACCGTGATTTTTCCTTTTGCAGTCTCATTTTCGTCATGCTGTGTAAAGCTGCCGTACAGCTTTGTGATTTTCCTTTCAAGACTGTCCGACAGCCGCCCCGTGACAGTTTCGTACATTTCCACCTTATAACCTTCGCCAAGACGGCTGATGCATACCGTTACATCATTGGGGTAATACACACAGGCAAACTGCACCTGACAGGCTTGTGCGTTTTTAAAGCAGAATACATCCGCTCCACCCTTTGAGCACACCTTTGCAAAACCATCCATAAGACTATTATCCGCACCGTCGCATATAATTCCAACCGAGGTATGCCTGCCTTTGGCTTCATTCAACGCTTTTACAAGGCAAAAAGCCGACTTCATTATGCTGTCATAAGCCTTTTCTCCCGTAAAGAACAAAACTCCGTCCTCATTGAACAGCACGCTCTCACAATGCATCCCCGAATTGTCAAGCATAGTACCCGTACGGTACACCGTGGTATTCTTTTCAAGCACCGTTCCCTCGGGAATTTTACTCCCCTGCTCTATAACACAGCCCTCTGCTATAATGCAGTTTTCTCCCACCGTTACATCATCCCCCAAAAGTGAAGAACAAACATCGCTTCCACGACCGATTTTTACATTATCCCCCATTACGCTGCGGGAAATTTTTGTATTCTCCCCGATGTCACAGTTATCTCCCGCCACAAGTCCGCCTTCCATTACAACATTGCAGCCTATAACCGCACCTTCTCCGAGAAAAACCGCATCCTTTGCATGTATTCCCACTCGTGTCAGGCTGTGCTTGGCATCGGCTGTATTGGGAAGGGTTTTTATTCTGCCAAAGCAAGCATCCATGCTGCATGACAGGTATTCGTCAAGAGTTCCCATATCGCACCAGTAGCCGTCAAGGGTTATTGTTTTCACCTTGTAGCCTGATTTTATGAGCTTTGGAAACAACTGTGCTGAGAAGTCATAGGCAACACGGTCGGGAATTTCCTCCATCGCACGCCTTGAAAGCAGATATATTCCCGTGTTCACCACGTCCGAAACAACGTTTCTCCAGCTTGGCTTTTCAATAAGCTGTGTGACGTTCCCGTTTTCATCGGTGAGTATTACACCGAACCTTGTGGGGGTTTCGCTGTGTGTGCTCACTATCGTAACATCCGCACCCGAGGCAAAGTGAAAATCCGCTATTTTATCAAGGTCAAAATCCCACACTCCGTCACCCGAAAGCACAAGCAGATAATCTGCATCGCTTGCCATACATAGCTTTGCACCTCCCGCAGTGCCAAGCGGAACGGTTTCATGTACTATACTTACGTTTTCCCTGCCCTTCAAATGCTCGCTTATCATTTGCCATTTGTAAAAAACCGATACCGCTACCGAAGAAACCCATTCCTTCCGGAGTTTTTCCAGCGTGCAGTCAAGCACCGTTTTGTTTAAAATCTTCATCAATGGCTTTGGTACACCGTCCGTCAGAGGAGAAAGCCGCTTGCCGAAGCCTCCCGCAAGAACTGCGGCACAAACCTTTTTCTTTTCCATAGTTTTCCGCCTTTCAGAATGTATTGCACAAGTATGATTTGCATATTTTTTACATCTATTCCCAAATGCAATAATGTTTACAAATTACCCGTGTTAAAAAGCGAAAAAACTATTGAAAAATTGTGTGTTTTATTGTAGAATATATATTGAAGAAAAGTAAACTCGGTCGACAGTCGACGAAAGGATGGTTTTTTTGATGAAAAAGAGAAAATTCGGGTTGCTGTTTGCTGCGGCAGTTATTCTTACGGTGCTCTGCCTTGGCACGGTGTGCTTTGCAGAGGACTTCGTATTTACACAGCACAAGGTTGTTGTGTCCCATGACCCAAGCGACAACACTATTTTTGTTGACGTTTACATTTCAAAGGGTACAGCCATAGTAGGATACTGCAGCTTTAACTATGACAGCAGCGTGCTTCGCTTAAAGGATGCACAGTCAAATCCCGTTGTGGCAGGTAACGTTCCCGAATTCGGCGAAAACGGCAACATTTATCTTTCCGACATTGTCACCGCTCATAACGGAATTGTAATTACCGACATAGGAAAAGGTACACCAAACCTTGTAAACCCCGAAGAAGGTTATCTTATGTTTGCCTGGTTCCTTCCCGGCTCTATTGATAAGATAAGCGCAAGCGAGGGCAATGAGGTTCTTATTGCAACCTTCACCTTTGACCTTATAGACGACATATCCTATCAGGAATTTGAAAAGGATATTTTCTGGGTTGCCGACAATGAAACCACAGACAAGGTAAGCGGCTGGTACCCGGGTATTGTCGTAATGAACGCAAATCAGCAGCAGTTCAACTTTGACGGCACTGTTGAGGACGGCGATTTGTTCATTATGGAATACGAGCTTGACACCCTCAAACAGGAGGCGGACGAGCCAAAGCCTGAACCCGAGCCTGAGCCTGAGCCTGAACCCGAGCCTCAGCCTGATGACGGCAAAGACGACGATTCAGATTCTTTGCTTGATGAAAATGCGTCCTTCAAAGAAGATTTCGATCTGAAATATACCAAAAGCGACAACACAATTCATTTATCCTGGGAGGCTCCTTCTTTCATCAAAGACGTTGAAAACTTCATTGCGGTTCTCTGCGACAGCGAATACAACGTTATAAAGAGAGTGGTTTTGTTTTCCGAAGGCACCTCTTATGTTTTCAAGAATCTCAAGGACGGCTTTGATTACAGGCTTTACTTCTACGCAGCCACCAAATCAGGCAAGACCTACTGTTCCCCCGTTCGTAATATTAAAACCGACGTTTCCGATTCACCAAAGCCCATAATTTACACAGTAACCTATGATGCAGATAAGGGCAAGCTTTACGGTGTTAAATCAGAACAGGTTCTTTTCGGCGAGCATATTACAAAAGCTCCGTCCGTTACACCGCCTGCCGACAAGTATTTTGTTGGCTGGACAGAGGACGGCAAAAATGTATTTGACTTATCAGCACCAATTTACGACAATATCAAGCTCAGTGCCCTTTATTGCGATGCTCCCGTTGAAAAGCAGTCAGCCTACATAACAGGTTATCTTGACAGCACCTTCAAGCCTTTCGGCGGCATCACAAGAGCAGAAGCGGCGGTTCTTGTTTCAAGAATCAGTCCCCTTTACAAGGAAAACGGCAGATATTGCCACTCCTTCAGCGACTGCGAGGACGGAGCATGGTACGAAAACGCCGTTGCATTCTGCAGCTCAAAGGGATACATCACAGGCTACCTTAACGGCACCTTCAATCCCACAGGAAAAATTACCCGTGCGGAATTTGCAACAATCCTTGTAAGAGTATTCGGCTTTGAGGATGCAGAGGAAATAAACGTATTCTCGGATATTGAAAACCACTGGGCTTGTCCCTACATCTCCCGCCTTTACGGTGCAGGTATAATTGTTCCCGACGAAAACGGAAAGTTCCGTCCTTCCGAGGTTCTTACAAGAAAGGATGCTGTTCTCCTTTTCAACGCCTGCCTGGGTCTTACACCCGATGTTGAAGCAATCGACCTTTACCTTGAAGAAAACGGCTACAAGTTTTCTGACGTTGAACAGTACCGCGATTACTTCTACCCCATCATGGCGGCAACCCTTAAAGCAGAGGACTATATTGACTGAGTATGATTAAGCGATTTTTAAAGTATTACTCTTTTCACAAAAAGCTGTTCATTCTTGACATGGCAGCCTCACTTCTTGTTTCTCTTGTAGGCATTGTCTACCCCATTATTACAAGAACGCTGCTCAACGACCTGTTTCCAAACAGAAACTACAGAATGATAGCAATTTTCGGCGTGCTGCTGTTTCTTCTCTACCTCATAAAAATGCTTCTTAACTACTTTATACAGTATAAGGGTCATGTTATGGGCGTAAAAATGCAGGCACAGATGCGTTCGGACATGTTCGCACATCTTGAAAAGCTTCCCTTCAGCTTTTACGACGAGGAAGAAACGGGCAAAATTATGTCACGCATGACAAACGACCTTATGAACGTGACAGAGCTTGCACACCACGGTCCCGAAAACCTTATTATTTCTTCCATAACGATTATCGTTTCCTTTATCTATCTTTCAACCATAAACATTTACCTGACTCTCATTATTTTTGCATGTGTTCCCTTTCTTGTTTTCACGGCGGCAATTCTGCGAAAGAAAATGACCTCTGCCTTCCTTGCAAGCCGCAAGGCTGTTGCCGAGATTAACGCCTCACTTGAAAGCAGTATTTCGGGTATCCGAGTTACAAAGGCATTTACAAATGCCGACGAGGAGCAAAAGAAATTTGAGGCAGGCAATGAAATGTTTGTCACGGCAAGAAGCGAGGCTTACGATGCCATGGGACGCTTCCACAGTGCCACCGCCTTTATCAACGACATTTTCAACGTAATCGTGCTTGTTGCCGGCGGTATGTTCCTATTTAACGGAAGCATCGACTTTGGCGACTACTCCGCTTTTGTGGTTTCGGTAACGCTGTTTACCTCCCCCGTTATGACTCTCATCACCTTTACCGAGCAGTTTCAGGACGGCTTTACGGGCTTTAAGCGTTTTCTTGAAATCCTTGACAAAGAGCCTGAAGCAGATGCACCCGATGCCGAGGATTTACAAAAGGTTGAAGGTCACATTCAGCTTAAAAACGTTACCTACGGCTACAATGACAGCAAGGATGTTCTTAAAAATGTCAGCATTGACATAAAAGAGGGACAGACCTTTGCACTTGTAGGTCCTTCGGGAGGCGGAAAAACCACAATCTGCCACCTTATTCCACGTTTTTATCCCGTTGAAAGCGGAAGCATCCTTATTGACGGCAAGGACATTTCAAAGGTCACCGCAAAGTCCCTCAGAAAAAATATCGGCATTGTTCAGCAGGACATATATCTGTTCAACGCCAGCATCAAGGACAACATCCTTTACGGAAGGCTTGATGCCACAGACGATGAAGTTATACAGGCTGCAAAGCGTGCCAACATTCACGACTACATTATGACGCTGCCTGACGGCTACGAAACACAAATCGGTGAGCGTGGCATAAAGCTCTCGGGCGGTCAGAAGCAAAGGCTGTCTATTGCAAGAGTATTCCTCAAGAACCCTGCGATTCTAGTACTGGATGAAGCTACAAGCGCACTTGACAACACAACGGAAATTCTTATACAGCAGGCTCTTGACGAGCTTTGCAAGGGACGCACCACCATCGTTGTTGCCCACAGGCTGTCCACCATCAAAAACGCAGACGAAATTGCGGTTATTGAGGACGGTGTGATTACCGAAAAAGGCACTCACGAGGCTCTTATGGCAAACGGAAAAACATATGCTACGCTGTACAGTCAGCAGTTCAGGGATGCGTAAGGTTAGTTTATGTATCACTTGTTACGGTCGCTTCTTTCTCCTGCCCTGTTACTTTGCAAACAGATTTTATGAAGGTAACAAAACCGCATATAAACAAAAAGGACGACTCATTTTGTGTGAGCCGTCCGTTTTTCTGCCTTCGTTTGCTTTGAAAATTAACTCATTCAAAATCTCTTGACATTTCATACATATTGTGTTATAATATACACAGCAAAATCCAAATAAAAAAAAGAAAGGAATAATGACCATGAAAAAATTATTGAAAACACTCGCATTTTTAGCACTTAGTGCTACCGTTATTGCTACTGCAGTGGCATGTGACTCAGAAGATAATTCCGATGATGTTTCCACCGATGTTGTAGACAATGCAGAAGTTGAGTCCGAAGGACCGAAGCAGCCTGCTGAAGAAGCTGACAAAGATGTAACAGCACCCGTAGTTGAAGCTGTTGACCCAAGCGAAATTACAATTGCAGAACAGGTACTTCTTGACAAAGAAGGCGTTAAAATCACCGTTACAGGCTATGAGGTTGATGAGTGGGGAGATAATCTTGTTAAGTTCCTCATTGAGAACAACTCCGACAAGAACATTATTGTTTCCGACAACACAATGATTATCAACGACTTTGTTGTTATTGACGGACTTTACGCTTCTGTTCTTGCAGGCAAGAAGAGCAACGAAAGCGTTTCTCTTACAACAGAGGACTTTATTTCCGCAGCCGGCAAGTTTGAAATGTACATCGACGTTTACGAGGATGAAACTCTCGAGGATATTATTGTAGACGAATATGTTACCTTTGAAAGCTCAGCAGTTGGTGCAATCGACACAGACTACGTTGTTGAAGGCACAGAGCTTTACAACAAGGGCGGCGTGAAAATCGTTTCTACAGGTCTTACATACGATGAATGGTTCGGTTACGAGGTTGGCGTGTATGTTGAAAACAACAGCGACAAGACTATTCTCATTGATGCAACAGATATGTCTGTAAACGGCTTCATGATTTATCCCCTTATGATTGAAACACTTCCTGCAGGCAAGAAGGCATTCACTGAAATTTCCATCTACGATTCCGAGCTTGAAGAAAACGGCATCGAAGCAATTGAAGAAATCGAAGTTGAATTTGAAATCTCAGACAATGAAACCTACGACACTATTGACGAAACAACCGTTATGGTTTACAAAGCATAATCTTTTCTACTGAGCTAAAACTATCGGGGCTGTATCAAACCATTTTGATACAGCCCCGTATTTTTTATGCATTTTCATAAGAAAGTGGTTCAGGTGCACTCACTTAATTTTTATGAAGTTAGTTTTATGTCACTCAGGTGTTTCGACCTCTGCGGAGGTCGAGTCATACTTTTCCCTCTGGAAAAGTATCAAAACAGCCC
>JAZNIM010000070.1:0-4314 GCA_045577475.1 Eubacteriales bacterium
TATCAGAATTAACCAACTATACCGTTGATAACTGCCTTTGCATCATCGCCAAGGTCATTGAACTCGGATGAATTCTTAACAGCAGTTGCAACCTGTCTGAGGGAAGCAGCTACGGGTTCGCCGTAGGTTACTGTTTCACCGCTGATAAGGTAAGGTCTTGCAACGAGAACGTCGTCGTACTGACCTTCGGGAATGTTGTAGAGAACTGCTGCAAAGTAGTTGTACAAGCCGTCGTTTTCAAATACCTTGTCAACAGAACCCTTAACATAGGTCTTACCTGTAAGCTTCATAACGTCGCTTTCAAGTGTGAACTCGTCAGCAGCAACGCCGGCACCATCAAGAAGAACCTTTCTTGATACAACGTAACCGAATTCAGATGTGGTTTCAGCTTCCTTAACCTTTACGGAAACGCTTGCCTTGAAGCGGATACCTGTGTAAGCATCTGTTCTCATGGAAAGCTCGTTGCTTGTAAGAGGAGCATTTTCTGTTGCTACTGTAAGAGTAACTGCACCTGCTGTTGTAAGAGTAAACTGAGAACCGGGCTTGTAGGTAACGTCGCCGAGCTTGAAGCCAACGATTGATTCACCTGATACGGAAACAAGGTCGGTAGCTGCGGGAAGAACTATCGGAACGTCCTTTGCTGCGTAATATGTGCCGAGAACTGTTTCGCCGTCCATAATTGTTACGGGGAACATTTCCTTAACAACAATCTTATTAACAACATATTCAAGTCCTGCTACATCAGGAAGCTTATTGTTTTCATTTACAGGGTAGAAGCCTGCATTTTTGCCGTTTGTGAAACAAGGCTGCAGATAGAGGGATGCCTTATCAAAGAAGGTTGAGCTCCACTTGCTCCAGCCTGCTGCACCTGCAGTTGAGAAATTGATGTTGTCGGTATTTGCATAGTAGTCATTGTTCTTAACATCAATAACCTTTGTGATACCGGGTTTATCTGCACCCAGTGCGTCCTTATTGAAGTGGTAGTAACTCATTGAAGTAAGTGTTGAAGGAATGTAGCTGTAAGTGCCGATTCTTGAACCTGCATCAGGTGTGTTAAGACCGAAGCTCATTGCACCTTCAAGTACAGGGAAGTAAAGAGTTGTCTGATCATAGATATTGGGATTTGCTACGTGAGGCTCGCCTTCGCTGTCCTTAGTGAATTCAACGTCAACATCTACATAGTAGTGTGTGTCGGGGTTGAGCTTCATCAAATATTCAGCTGCAAGAGTGCTCCATTCCTGAGCAAGCTCATTAAGTGTAACCTTGAGCTTGCCGTCTTCAATGGCGATAGTCTGATAAACTCTTTCACCGAAAACTACATAGTAAGGATTCGAGAAGTCGCCGTTGGGGAACAGGTTTTCACCGTCGTGCTTGTCGGCAGCCTCAGCTGCTGTATATTTGTGTGTAACAGCCTTGAGGGCAGGTGATGCGGTAATAACACCTGTAGAGGTGAAAGCATAATCCTTGAATGAAACAGTCTTGTCGGCAAGATTTGTACCTGCATAAATTCTGTAGGTAGCACCGTCTTCTGTATCTATAAGCTCGGAAGCAACAAATTCTGTGCCGTATACGATGTTATAAACCTCGTCAGCTTCAATGCCTTCAAGTTCTTCTGCGAAGGTTACATCAAAATAACCCTTTCTCAAATCATAGAATTCGCTGCCAACATATTCGGGAGTAACATTTGTAAGACCGTCTGCAAGGATAAATCTTACATAGTCAATTTCAACAGTAAAGTCGCCCATGATACCTGTTGTTGAAATAAACTGAATTCTGAAGTCCTGACACTGGTCTGCATCCTTCCAGGGAGCAATTGTTGTGCCGTGAGCAGACTTAGTGAATGAATCAAGGTTAAACTGAGCTGTGAGCCATTCGCCGTTATAGTCATTGTTCTTGGCTACCATTGCCTTAGGGAAGCCTACGCATTCGCCCCAGTGCCAGCCGTTAATGCCTTCGCCGCCGTAGCACTCGGTTTCTTCAGCACCTTCAGGCCAGTTAACCTTGAAGTAAACCTTGGTTTCAAGATTTGAGGAGGAAGTGAAATATCTTGCACTGTTTTCTGCACCTTCGGGAGCAATAAGTCTGTATCTGTATTCAACACCCTTTATTGCATTGGTGTTAAGAACGAGACTGCTGTTTATCTGCTTGGATAAATGAGTGTTAAAGCCTGTTGTTACGGGGAATGTGAGAGCATTACCGCTATTGTCTACAAGATTATTTTCATCAAAATCAACATTGATAAGAACGGTACCTGCATCCTTGTCAAGACCGTAAGTGAAGGTCGGGTTTTTGCTGGTGGGCTTTTCGCCTGTATGTGACCAAACCTTTGTTGCAAGCTCGGAAGCATCATTGAATTCTGTGCCCTCAAAGCCAAGACCGGGTGCATAGTAGTTATATGCGGGAACAAGTGTGTAGTTACCTGCTTCGGTAGGTGTGAATACTGTTACTGTATCGCTTGTACCTTCAACCATCCAGCCTGTGAACACCTTTGTGGAGTCAGAAGCAAGTGCAAAGGGAGCAAGGTCAAGTGACTGGCTGTTTGCAACGAGATTGAATGTTTCGTTTTCTGTTGCAGCATCGCCGTCATCAAGAGTAACCGTTACATCGGGAGCCTTGTAGTAAAGGCAGATGTCGTCAACAGCAAGGCTTGCTCTGTTCCAGTAGGTTGTGTCTGCGTTAAAATAGAACGCTGCCTTACCGAAACCTTTGAAGGTGAAGTTCTTTTTTTCGTTGGTGTTGATAGTCTGTCCTTCGTAAAGGCTTGCAGTAGAATTTATTGTTGTGTATCCTGTTTCTGCATTTTCAACCTTGTTTGTGGAGGGACAGTAGTTGTTTTCACCGTTAGTCCAAGTACCGTCGGGCATATTGGGAGTGAATGTAGTAGAGAAAGAAGGTGTTGCCTTGTCAACAAGGACAGGGTTGCCCTCTGCGTCTGTTTCTCCTGAAGCAACCTGACATGTAATCCACTTGTAGTTCATAACAAGGGTGTACTGACCTTCGGGCATGAACTTGTTGCCCTCGTCATTACCGTCTGTGTAAATACCAATCTTTGCCCAGCCGGGACCTGCAGAGTAGTAGTCCCATGATGCGTACATTGTACCGTCATCGTTTTCCTTGACGTTAAGTGTACCGCCTGTTGTTCTCAGATACAGTGTAGGGAAGCCTTCGGGAGTGCTTACTGTACCAACTGCTTCTACAGGCATATATGAGCCTGAGCCGATTGCATCGCCGTCTGCGGCTGCTTCAAAGTCAACCTTGGCGATAAGTGTGCCGGGGTATTCAGCTTCAAGCTCTGCTTCGGGAGCTTCAGCTTCGGTTGCGGGAATTTCCTCAAAGATATCCTTGACATCAATTGCGATATCAGCCATCTGAGGAGCTGCAAAGCTTACTGTTGAAAGAACCATCATAACAGCAAGCGCCATTGCTAAAAACTTTTTCATGATAGTGTCTCCTTTTAGAAATAATTTTGTGGATTAGCCTTCTGTTGTGCCGAACAGGTCTGAACCGTCGATGAGTACATCGCTTCCGTTTAGGATATCCTCTTTTGCGAGTTTTACCACCTCAAGCTCAGGCGCAAGATAGCTCTGCTTCATTGCTTTTCCTCCTTTTTTGTTTTTATTACTTATATACATATTAATTGTACTACAATCATTGATTTTTGTCAATGGTGATTTTGGATATATTTTCTACTTTATTTCATCCAAAATAACCAAAAAAACGGGGGAGGTATTGATGTAGTTATTTTTTCATCGGTGACAAGGTGTTGAGTTTCTTTTTTTGCTTGGCAGGGGGTGTTTCGACACTGCGGTGTCGAGTTACTTTTATGCTTTGCAGGGAGTTTCGACCTCTGCGGAGGTCGAGTTACTTTTATGTTTGGCAGGGGTGTTTCGCTGTCTGCGGACAGCGAGTCATACTTTTCCCTCTGGAAAAGTATCAAAACAGCCCGCTCATCGGAAGACTAAATCCTACGGATTTCAGGTCTTCCTCGCCGCGGAGGCTATGGGTGTGGTGCGACTTGCTGTTGCGGCAAGGCAAGAGGTGTCTTTTTTTCTCTGCGATACACAAGTGATATTTTATCGTTGTTATAATGGTCGAAAAGGGCAGCTTTTTTTAAGACCGCCAAGCGGATAGTGGTGCTTTCTGCGTTGGTGGAGAGTTACTGCTTACACATCCACCCATTCTCTGCGTTGGACTGAGTGTGCCACCGCCGGTATTCTAATACTAAAACATCAACGCACAAAATACTACTATATCCATAGTGTCCCAAGCAGTAACATTAAATTCAACGCAGTACCTGCCAAACGCATTACACCC
>JAZNIM010000071.1:0-5656 GCA_045577475.1 Eubacteriales bacterium
CCTATGGGTGTTGTTGAGGCAAATAATGAGCTTCGCACACTTCACGGCGAGGAAAAAGCTGAAATCGAAAGAATTCTCTATGAGCTTACAAGTGAGTGTTCAAGATTTTCCCATGATTTACTTGATAGCTACAACACAATGATTACTCTTGCAGTAATTTTTGCAAAAGCCGAGTTTTCTCTTGAATACGACTGCTGTGAGCCTGTTATTTCAAAGGACAGATATTTAAGATTAAATGAGGCACGCCACCCCCTTCTTGACAAAGATAAGGTTATTCCAACAAACATTTACCTTGGAAAATCATTCACTACACTTGTTATAACAGGTCCCAATACAGGCGGTAAAACCGTAACACTTAAAACAATAGGGCTGTTGTCCATGATGACACAATCAGGTCTTCATATTCCCGCAAAAGACGGCTCTTGTGTGCCTGTTTTTGACGGAATACTTGCGGATATCGGCGACGAACAAAGCATTGAGCAGTCGTTGTCCACATTCTCTGCTCACATGGTCAATATCGTTGATATTCTGTCACGGTACAGTGCACATTCGCTGATATTGTTTGATGAGCTTGGAGCAGGAACTGACCCTATTGAAGGTGCGGCACTTGCTCAGACCATTCTCGAAAATGTTACAGAGAGAGGCGCATTATGTGCGGCAACCACCCACTATGCAGAATTAAAAGCCTTTGCAATGGAAACCGAGAATGTCACCAACGCCTCCTGCGAATTTGACGTTAAGACTTTAAAACCAACCTACAGGCTTATGATTGGTATGCCGGGCAGATCCAATGCCTTCGCCATTGCCAGACGCCTTGGTCTTGCCGAAAGTATTATTTCAAAGGCAACAAGCAAAATCAGCAGCGAAACCCAGTCCTTTGAAGGTCTTATCGGAAAGCTTGAGGAAGACCGTATTGAAATGGAAACCAACAAGGCTCACGCCAAAAAGCTTAAAGACAAAGCACAAGCTATGTTTGACATTAGCGAAAAACAACGTCAGGAATTCAACAAGCGAATTGAAGAAGAAGGACAGAAGGCTGAGAAAAAAGCTGCAGAGCTTCTTGAACGTGCACGTTCAAGTGCGGATTTTGTATTTGCCCAGCTTCAGGAAATTCAAAAGAAAAAGGATGCTGAGAACTTCAAGGAGCTTCTTGCAAAATCTCAAGAAGAAGTCAGAAAATCTCTCGGTATTGCAAGTGCAGATTTAACAATAGGAGAAAAAATTGAGGCTGAATATAAGCCGCCACGTGATTTTGTCAAGGGTGATAAGGTATCAATTGCTTCGCTTGGCAAGCAAGGAGAGATTGACAAGATTGACGGGGAAAATGTTACGGTGCTTATTGGAAGTGCTCGGTTTAAAACTAAGATTAAGGAACTGCGACTTATTACCGAAAAGCAAGACGCAAAGCAAAAGAATGCTGCCCGTACCCCACGTAAAATGCTGGAGGCAAAGAGCGAGATTGACGTGCGAGGCTTTATCGGTGACGATGCCATTTTTGTTGTTGACAAATTCCTCGATGACGCTGTTTTGTCAGGACTCATAAACGTCAGAATTATCCACGGTAAAGGAACGGGTGCTCTTAGAAAAGCTCTGTGGGATTACTTCAAGCGAGATTCACGCATCAAGGAATATCGTCTTGGCACGTTCGGCGAAGGCGATTCTGGCGTTACCGTTGTAACTTTAAAATAAGGAGAATGAATATGAAAAATCTTACTTTTGTTATTTTAGCTTCATTACTTGTACTCACTTTCGCTTCATGCAGTAAAAAGAATAACGATGTAACCCCTGAGCCTGAAAAGATAATCGTTGAACCTGACTTTAAAAAAGAGGAGCTTGATGAAAAGTTCGGCACAGATGAGGTATACATTGTTAAAACCTATCTCGAGTCCCCCGATGCCGACAAGCAAGAACTTATAGGAAATGGTCTTTGTATTACAACAACTCATTATCAATTAAGTGACAGTACTTGGAAAACGGATGACTATTCTTATAAATACAAATTAATTTTGACGGGCAGAATGAATAACGCTGAAAAAGACAGCACATTTCACGTTTTATCAAACAGCACGGATATAACCTTTGATGATGCATGGAAGGCTTTTGGTTTTTCAAGCAATTCCGATGACTATTTTAAGCCTGAAGATGCAATAATAGTTGCTATTGAGTAAAATTACTATTGACAAGGCGAAAAGATTGTGATATAATTAACAATGTAAAAAGTACTCCGACCTGAAGATGTAAAAACTCTGAAAGCAGGATGCGAAACAATTAGTTTTACAATGGTATAGCTATGTTTTCTGCATTCGGCACAAAGGCTCGGATGCAGAATTTTTTGTTAAGGAGAAATTATGGAAACAAGAGTTGCTGTAATGGCTATCATTGTAAGCTGTTCTGATTCTGTTGAGAGCCTGAACACACTTCTTCATGAATACAGAAACTATATTATCGGCAGAATGGGTATTCCCTACCGAGAAAAGAATATAAATGTAATGTCGGTTGCAATGGATGCACCTCAGGATGTTATTTCTTCACTCTCGGGAAAAATCGGAAAACTTTCGGGAATAACCGTAAAAACTGCCTATTCCAATGTGATTACAAATGAGTAAAAAAGTTATTGAATTAATTGACAAGCTGAATAATTACAAGTCACTTTCGCCTAAAGAGTACGAGATGCTTCTCAGCGGATTTACGCGCGAAGATGCCGATTATGCAAGAGATCTTGCTTGCAGCATACGCAAATCTATTTACGGCAACAAGGTCTATATCAGAGGTCTTATAGAAATTTCAAATTTTTGCAAAAACGGCTGTCTTTACTGCGGCATAAACAGGAGCAACAAGGATTGTGTCCGATACAGATTAAGCAAGGAAGAAATTCTCACCTGCTGTGAATACGGTCACAAGCTTGGTTTCAGAACCTTTGTTATGCAAGGCGGCGAGGACAATCACTTTACAGATGAAGTGGTTTGCGACATTGTACGTGAAATTAAAAGCCGTTATCCTGACTGTGCCGTTACACTTTCTCTCGGTGAAAGAAGCTATGAGAGCTACAAGGCACTGTATGATGCGGGTGCAGACAGGTATTTGCTTCGCCACGAAACTGCCGACAGTGAACACTATTCAAAGCTTCATCCCTCTGACCTTACGCTTGAAAACAGGATGGAATGTCTTCACAATTTGAAGAAAATCGGTTTTCAGACAGGCTGCGGAATAATGGTGGGTTCACCCTATCAAACAATGTCACACATTGCAAAGGATTTGAAGTTTATTGAAGAATTCAGTCCCCAAATGTGCGGTATCGGTCCTTTTCTTCCCCATAAAGACACTGTATTTGCTGACTTTGAAAAAGGTTCGTTTGATTTAACTTTGTTTTTACTGTCGCTTATACGCATTATGAAGCCAAGTATTCTGCTTCCGTCAACGACGGCTCTTGGAACTTTGCGTGAGGGCGGCAGAGAAATGGGAATTCTCGCAGGTGCAAATGTAATTATGCCAAACCTTTCCCCCGAAACCGCGAAAGACAAATATATGCTGTATGATAACAAGCTTCGTACAGGTCTTGAAAGTGCCGAAGCACTGGAACAACTTAAAGAAAAATTCGCCGCAATCGGTTATGAAATTGTTACCGACAGAGGCGATTATAAACAACAAATCTGACAGAAAGATTATTATCTGACTATAAGAAAGGAATATTTACTATGGCAAAATTTGATTTAAAGTCACTCAAAGCTGAAGAATTTATCAATCACGAGGAAATTCTTGAAACCCTTGAATATGCCGAGGCTAACAAGCACAACGCAGAGCTTATCCGCTCAATTCTTGAAAAGGCAAAGCCAAAGCGTGATGAAGCAGGCACTCACTCGGTAGGTCTTACTCACAGAGAAGCTTCCGTTCTTCTTGCATGCGATATACCTGAGCTGAATGAAGAAATGTTCAGTCTTGCAAAGCAGATAAAACAGGATTTCTACGGCAACAGAATTGTTATGTTTGCGCCCCTTTATCTTTCAAACTACTGTGTAAACGGCTGCACATACTGCCCTTATCACTATCAGAACAAGAATATCTGCCGCAAAAAGCTGACACAGGAGGAAATTGAAAAGGAAGTCATTGCACTTCAGGATATGGGACACAAGCGTCTTGCCATTGAAGCTGGTGAAGACCCTGTCAACAATCCTATAGAATATATACTTGAAAGCATTGATACCATTTACAAGGTAAAGCACAAAAACGGTGCAATCCGCAGAGTTAACGTAAACATTGCAGCCACCACCGTTGAAAATTACAGAAAGCTCAAGGATGCAGGAATTGGTACTTACATTCTGTTCCAGGAAACATATCATAAAGAAAGCTACGAAAAGCTGCATCCCACAGGCCAAAAGCACAACTACGCTTATCACACGGAAGCTATGGACAGAGCCATGGAGGGCGGTATTGACGACGTAGGACTCGGCGTTCTGTTCGGTCTTGAGCTTTACAAGTATGAGTTTGCAGGTCTTATAATGCACGCAGAGCACCTTGAAGCCGTTCACGGTGTAGGTCCTCATACAATCAGCGTTCCTAGACTCAAAAGAGCTGATGACATTGACCCCGATAAATTTGACAACGGTATTTCCGATGAAATTTTCAAGAAGATTATTGCCTGCATAAGAATTGCAGTTCCCTACACAGGCATGATTATCTCAACCCGTGAAAGTGCTAAGGTAAGGGGCGAAGCTTTGGAGCTTGGCATATCCCAGATAAGCGGTGCATCATGAACCTCTGTCGGCGGATATACCGAAGAAGAAAGACCGCACGATTCAGAGCAGTTTGCCGTTTCCGACCAAAGAACACTTGATGAGGTTGTGGGCTGGCTTATGGAAATGGGACATATTCCCTCCTTCTGTACAGCTTGCTACCGTGAAGGAAGAACAGGTGACAGATTTATGAGTCTGTGCAAAACCGGACAGATTCTCAATTGCTGCCATCCAAATGCGCTTATGACTCTTGCTGAATTTCTGGAGGACTACGCTTCACCCCATACAAAAGAGCTTGGATATGCAATGATTGAAAAAGAACTGGGTAACATTCCAAAGGAAAAGGTAAGAGAAATTGCAAAGAGCAATATTGAAGCTATAAGAAATAACAATAAGAGAGACTTCAGATTCTAATTCAATAAATATAAGACTATGAACTTCAATACGGTTCATAGTCTTTTTTTAAGCAAATCTTATTGTTTTTTAACATTACAATCTTAGTTTCACTGCCTTCAAGAGAAAATTCAATGTCATCGTCTGTATACCAATCATTCTTCAAATTAAGTTTAACAGACGTACTATGGTCAGTATAGGCAGTGGCAACACATACTCTTGTATTTTCATCAAGGATATGTTCTGTAATACCCACTATCGGATTGTCACATTCGACCACCTTTTTTGTGGACATATGTTTTTTAATTTCAGAATATATCTTGTAATAATAATTTTCAAATGCTGCAGCCTTGGCAAAAACGTGGGTTTCTATTGGGCACATAAGGAAAAAGAGCTTGCCTTTTCCGTAATCACGCATTAAAAATACAGGATTTCCGTCATCATCTGATGCTAACACCTTTGCATCTTCAACTTCTATATTATACCTGACGCAAAAATATAATGGTAACACATTATCATTAAAGTGTATGTTT
>JAZNIM010000072.1:0-17305 GCA_045577475.1 Eubacteriales bacterium
ATTGTCTTGCCTGAAAACGCATGCAGACAAAATGCAAAAACAAAGGAGCTTGGCAGGCTCATTGACCGCAATTACCAAGAACTTGTGGACACTCTTACCGACAAGCAGAAAGAAATGCTGGAAAAGCTCCTTGACTGCAAGGATGAATTATCTATGGTATCGGAATGCGAAATCTTTATTTACTCCTTCAAGCTCGGTATGCAGATAGCCGTTGAAGGACTGTCAGGAGATTTGAAATGATAATAACAGTCAGGCTTGAAGAAAAATTATCTCGGCTTATTGAAGTTGAGGCTGACAACTGCATCGAAGCTGTTTCCAAGGCGGCAAAGATGTACGCCGACAGCGACATTATACTTACAGCCGATGACTATATTGACACCACAATATATATTGAAAGGAACGATGAAAATGCTTAATGAAAAGGACACTATAAAATGTGAATCCGTATTTAACGATGAAAGAACACACAGATTTCTGTGGAAGCGAGTTTGGAACAAGGACAAACCCATTGCCTGTGTAATAATGCTCAATCCCTGTATTGCCTACAACATCATCACCGATACCACAACAAGCCTTGTGGTAAACAATGTTGCAAGGCTTGAGAAGTATGGAGGCGTGGTGATAGTGAACCTGTATTCTGTGCTTACGACAAAGCTAAATTTTAAGGAAGAAGATGCTGACAGTTTCAATGACCAGATAAATGATACTTACATCGTAAAAGCCGCTGAAGAAAGCAAGACGGTTATACTTGCATGGGGAAGGTCTGCTGACAGTAATCAGCATATATCCGAAAGAGCAGTCGAGGTATTCAATCTTCTTGTTCCGTATGAAGATAAGCTTCATGTAATTTCTGACGGCGTACGCTTTGGAATCCATCCGTTAACCCCTTCGGTTAGGAACACATGGCGTGTAGAAAAGGTCAGCCTGAGCAATATGATGGAGGCTGAATAATGAAATTTTGACCCTACCAGTCAAGGTAGGGTCATAGAAAAACACAGTAAAAGACTGTGTTCCTAATTAAATAAGTCTTCAAACAAAAGTGCATATTTTTCAACGTAATTATGATTTATCAAAACTACCATTTTACTGTTGCCCATCTTTGCAATATCGAATAAAGCTTCTTTCGTAATCATTTTGCGCATAAAGTTGACAAACGATTTTCTTCTTGATTTCATAGTATCAGTTGCATATTTTTTTGAATTCTTTATGTACTCTTCTTCAGTTTCATTTTTCCTTCTTCTGTATTTAGTACAATCATTAAGTTTAAAAATATACATAGATGGTGAAACGCAACACATTTGCCCATAAACCAAGCATCTTGATTCTAACAGCTTATCTTTATATATATCCCAACTAATATTAAAGTTTCCTTCAACTTCCATTAATTCATAATGGGAACTTTTCTTATCTTCACCGATTTTTTCAATTATATAATGTTTTTTTGTTCCTTTATCATAGAATCTTCTTTTCAGCTTTCTCATGCATTTTGACATAGTACCAGTACCCATGTTTTGAAAGTCGATAATGTTGGGATAAGCTTTTATTAATAATTGTTCAATTTCTTTATGGGTTTTGGGAGTACATTTTTCCCTTATAAACATTTCTTTGATGTAATGCGTGTAATCATGTGGAAGTTTTCCTCCAGTGTTTCCTGTAATGTTTGTTGCTTTAATAAAATCCTGATATTCCATTATGCACCTCATAATTGTTGTGTTTAAGGTAATTAATGATGATTCTCATGCTTCCAAGTAAAGACATAAAGCAGCATTTGATTTGGAAGTATTAATATTATAACACGGAAGTTTTTATTATGCAAGGAATAAATTATGTACTATAATAAAAATGTAAGGACCTTACACTTCGCGCTCATTATTAAAGAAGATTAACAGACAGCTGATGCAATTTACAAGTTGGAAGAACAACCGTTTGTAATGAGCATCAGCGGAAAGGAGTATGAAAATGGAATTCATCGAAATTTTCGATGCAGTCATGGAAGATGTAACATTTTACGTTGACCGTGAAAACAAAAACAACATCTACGCTGAGTTCTTGAATGGAGCAGGAAAGACTGTTTTTGCACCAGTTGAATCTAAAGCTTTTGAGGGATTTATATATATAAATTCAATGCTTATAGATGATGAGGGCAAGGGTATTGAGCCGAATAGAACTATCAAGTTCTTAAAGAGCTCTGTAGCCTATGGAAATATAAAACCCAAAAAGGTTAATGTTCATGTAAGGATTGCTGGAGATCTTAAAAAAGGTGTAGAATACGATCTTCAGAAGTCAAATCAAGAAAGTGTGAAGGTCTCTAAAGAAGGCTGGGAAGTTTCAGAAAAGTTATCAAAGTTTGTAGTGCCCTCTGATAGTCTTCCTCAGGTAAGTCCGGTTAAAACAAAGAAGAACCCTTTAAAAATGTTACGTAGATACGTAAATATTGCAGGAGGAAACTTTGTTCTGTTCGTTGTGTGGCTGATACACTGTTTATGTAACTGTTCACACATGGCTTTGCTTCTCATGGCGGAAGCGGGTAGCGGTAAGTCTACTGTTACAAAAATAGCTCGTTCTGTCATTGACCCCTCTGACTTGGGTGTTGTGCATTTCCCTGATAAAAAGGAGGACTTGTGTGTGTTGCTTTCACAATCCTTCTTTGTTTGCTTCGATAATATGGCAACTATCAGCAAAGATTCTTCGGATGTGTTATGCGGTGATGTAACAGGTTCCGGTATTGTAAAGAGAGCGCTTTATACAAATAGCGACCTTGCTGTTTTGAGATTGCATAATACCATAATGCTCAACGGTGTTGATATAGTGCCGCAGGAGAGCGATCTTGCCGACAGAATGCTTGTCATACCTATGAAGCGTGTTGAGCAAAAGGTACGTGCCACAGATAAGGATTTATCGGAGAACTTCAAAAAGGATCTTCCTGAAATTCTCGGTGCTATATTTAATACCTTGTCAAAGGCAATGAATGAAATTGACACTGTTGATATGAGAAATCCTCCTCGTATGGCAGGAGCTTACGAAAACATGGCAGCTATTGCAAGAGCTATGGGAGTTGGAGAGGAAAACTTCAGAAATATATTTGATAACAACATTGATGCACTAAAAAAACAAAGAACCGTTAACCCTGTAGTAGATGCTGTTGTGGAGTACATGAATCGACCTGGAGCCAAGAGAAAAGAATCGGGATATGTTAAAAAAATCGGCGCAAATTATTCGGGCTCTGCAAAGGCTATAGGAGGTTCGGCATCAATATTCAGCAGAAATCTCAAGAAAGAAATTTCTACTCTTATGTCATTGGGTATTATGGTGAATCTTGATTCAACAGGCTCGAATGGTACAAGGCTAGACCTTATTAAAAATTAAGAAAGAAGAGGAAATTAAAATGAAGTTTGAAAAATGTTATGAAGAAGGCGCAGTACGCGCAGTTTATGTAGGTGAAGATGGTTACGCTGAGGTGAAGTTTTACAACTCAGTTAAGAACCTTTTAGATGATATTAGTGATGGTGATATTGGTATCTACCATGTAGGAGAAAAGATGTTTGTCTTTTACAGTAAACATGCAGAGCTTAACAGAGAGCCCTGTAATTACTGGATTACTGTTGAAGATGACATTAACAATACTGAAATTAAATTTTTCGGCAAGGTTGTTATTGTAGGATTCGAACCTGAAACCGGCGAATTTCTGAGCTTGAGAGATGAACAGCTTGAAGAGCTGTTCAGGGGTAACTCAGTTAACAGTCAGCCAATTGCTGTAAGAACTGTTTTCAGAAAACCCGATGCTTTTCCTAAAGTGATAAGCTTTGACTCTGAAGGAGAGATTAAAGCGTTCTTTGGCACTGATGACTTAGTGCTCACTGAGGTGGGTGACAAGCTCTATGCAATTTATCGTGCAGATGCTAAATCTAACGGCGAGAAAAAGAACTTACATCATGAGTACTTTGATGGTTACCGTAATGTTGTAGAAGATATTTACGGCGATGTCGTGATTATAGGCTACGATCCGAAGGGTGTCGGGGTTTATGACTTAAGTGATGAACAACTTATGGGCATCATGTTTACCCTCGAGGATGTTTTAGGCTAATTAATTTTATGCCACCTGCCGCAATGTGAAGAATTTCCTTGCTTTACAAAGGAAAACCCATGCTTGAGGCAGGTGGCATAACCGTGAACCCGAAATAATTCGTTTTGTAGGTATATATTATGACTATGAAGGAGGAAACAGTATGCAAGACAAGTATTTAACAGCTAATGATATATCGAAGATGCTGAAAATTTCGTACGACAAGGCACTTGAGTTCATCAAGTATTCCGGCGTAGAATACGTAAATATCGGCAGGCAGTACAGAGTTTCGGAAGGAAAGTTTAACGACTTTCTATACCCTAAGAAACAGCCGAAGCTTACATTCAAATCACGTCCTATATACCAAATTGTAGAAAGGAAGTAAAAAATGGCAACAGGTAACATCAGAGAAAAGAAGACTCAGGACGGTAAAGTCCACTATCAAATTACTGTTGAAGGCGAGCGTGACCCTCTTACAGGCAAGCGTAACCGCGTATACAAGACGGTAAAAGGCTCAAAGAGAGAGGCAAACTCCGAGCTTCACAGGCTCATAACAGAGGTTGAAAAAGGTAAGACTATCAAGGCTAGTAATAAGTGCGTTGGTGACTGGATGACCGAATGGATAGACACTTATCTACCGAATGTTGAAGAAACAACAAGAGTAGGCTACAAGACAAAGCTAAGATGTTATATCAAGCCTTACCTTGGTGATATTATGCTTAAGTCGTTAAAGGCAGACCATGTACAGAAAATGGTTAACCTTATGCTGTCAAAGGGCTTGTCTCCCAAGAATATACGTGATACTTTCAATAATGTTAATGCGGCAATGAAGAAAGCTGTGGTTCTTCGTATGATACCGTATAACCCTTGTGAAGGCGTTGTTCTGCCTAAGCGTAAAAAGTATAAGGCTAAGGTGTATGACCTGCCAATGATACAAAATCTGCTTGACATAGCCACAGGAACAGATATGTATATCCCAATACTCCTATGCGTTATGGTAGGTCTCAGACGTGGAGAAATGCTAGCTCTGAGGTGGGAGCACATTGACTTTGACAAGAAGCTTATCTCAATCAAGAGTAATATGGTTAACGGTGAAAACGGCTATATTATCAAGGCTCCCAAAAGCGAAGCAGGTATACGCGATGTACAGGTAGGTGACGAAGTAATAACGGCGTTAAAGACTGCAAAGACACAGTATCTTGCTGATAAAATTATGTACGGTGCAGGCTTTCAGGACTTGAACTTTATTGTGAGGAAAAAAGACGGTTCGCCCATGAGTCCGGATGCAATGACAAGGAAATGGAGAAGGTTTATTACCTCACATGACCTTCCCGACATTAGACTTCATGACCTGCGTCACAGCAATGCTACAGCTCTCATACAGGCTGGTGTAAATCCGAGAGTTGTTCAGCAGAGGCTAGGACATTCGGATGTAAGCATAACCCTTAATACATATACTCATGTCTTACCTGACATGGATAAGGAAGCGGCTGAAAAGCTGGATGATATATTGCTTAAGAAGGCGTAAGATGATAACGTTAAGAGTAGTGTCGATAAGACCTACTCTTTTTTTGCACATGCTACATATAGTAGTCAATATTTATTCATACACTATTAATTGAAATATATTGCGTTTTGTGGTATAATATTAATGATTTCCATAAGGAGGGTTTTTCAATGGAAAACAAGATTACACATCTCTTTACTTCGAACGAAAAAATCGAACTTTTACTCGACATGGGAGATCTTGAAGAAAGACTGAAAAAGTTTTTTGAAGAAACCATGAAAACGTTTTGCGTGACAACCATTAAGGAAGCAGACGACAACGCAGTTACAGATACCGCAAGACTTTTTAAATTGTGTTTTCACGTTAAGCCTCAGATGCTTTTATCACATGTAGCTGAAGATTTAAGAACTATGATTGAAAGGCTACCAAGGAGTGCTGCAATTGTCAGTGATGAAACGATATCCAACATTATACTGTACTTCGAAGCTTTAAGCAATGAGATTTCTTATAATAGTTTTGAGTACACATTCTCTGCCACAAAAGGAAATATTGAGATATTTTGTGAGTGTGAAATTTATGATAGAGATTGTTGCGAAATCTTGCTATCAACTTATGAAGCACCAAATAATAGTGGTGATAAGGGAGCCGTCAAGTATGTAAAACGAATATCTGCATTCATTATAAGCACAATAATATCTTATCTCTTGAGTGCTGTGTCAGGTTATGGCTTGACAAATTTTGCCAACGACAACAGATTCAACATACAGTCGAAGATTACAAACGAACCACAAATAACAACTGTTATTGACGATTATGTAAGTGTTTTTGACCGTGAAAATTCTCATAGTGAAAAAGTTGGTAGGTTATTGTACGGAGATAAAGTTGAAATAGTAGGCAGTTCCGAATACTGGTATAAAGTAGAATTCTTGAACCCATTAAACGAGGTTACAACAGGGTACATACCAAACAGAAGTGTTGATTATTACTTACAATAGGAGATAAATATGAAAGCAGTTAAACACCCAGGCATATGTAAACTCTGTGGAACTTTTAGTGAAATGACATTTGAACATGTTCCACCTGAAAAAGCTTTTAATTCATTTCCCGTTAGAATTCTTCCTTTTAAGGATGTGATTTCCTCAATGACATGTTCTGATAATAAACTGCCATTGGAAGCTATTAGTGTAAAAGGTAAAAAACAGCAAAGAGGGATGGGTGGGTATTATTTATGTAGAAAATGTAATAGTGACACCGGTTCTTGGTATATGAGGCAGTATAGCGAGTTGGCAAAAACTTTGCACGTGATGATTGATAAAGAAAGCCTGGAACCTGGGAGCAATTTATATTCTTTTACTATATGTGAAATATATCCACTAAGATTGTTCAAGGCTGTTATGACGCTATTTTGCGATATAAATAATGAGTGTTTAGGTGATAAAAATCTTCAATCATTTTTACTTAATAAGGAGTCAACTGATTTTGATGTGCGAAAGTATAGAGTATACATGTACTTAATTCCGCCAGGACAGATTCGTAATTGCCCCATTTCGGTAATCATAAAAACTAATAATGCACAGCAAATATGCGTAAGCGAAATGGCATTGTATCCAATGGGATTTGCATTATATATTGATAAACCAAATGATTATAATGCTTTTGGTTTTGAAATAAGTAATATGTGTAATTACAATTATAATGATAGAGTAGAAATGCAGTTTTTAAATGTCCCTTATGTTTCGTTAAATTCAAAATTTCCAGCGGACTACCGCAGTAAAGATGAAATTATAGAATGTATGAACTCAAGCAAAAAAGTGGCAAATGCCACCTCCCGCAATCCCTGATTTTCCCAAGACCCACATACCCAAACCAACCTTTGCGACAGGTGGCACTCTTTCAAAACTGATTCCTGTGACCCGAAGAACAGGCAGAACGTTGATAAAGTTTTCATACGAAAATTTTCTCTGACAAACTTAGTCCCAAAAAACGACCTCGAAAGGCTCATTAAAACCCATTCGCCGCCCATTTGCCGACAAAATTATGTAAACCGGTTGGACGGCGTTTTGGTCGGCAAAACCGCGTAAATACGTGCTTTGTCGAGTCAATGGATTTTAAGTCAGACTTCATTTCATCAGCTCATAACCCGAAGGTCGTAGGTTCAAATCCTGCCTCCGCAACCACGGCGTAAGCGCCGAGCAAATATCGCGTACCAATTATGGTGCGCGTTGTTTTTTTATGTTCTCGCGTTTTGGCTTATTTTTGAGAATATGTTTGATTAATCTCTGAAAAGAGGTTCTCGTTTTTTATGCCCATTCCTTGTATAGCTTTGTTTTTTTGGTATTATTTAAGCCTTGGTAGTGTACTCACCAAGGCTATTTTTTTGTCTTTTTACTCCCCTGCCGGTGCCGTTTTAGAAGGAGTTATGCCAATCTTTTTGGGCGGCATTTGGGCGGTGCAACTGAAAAAGAGCAGAACTTATATGTAACCTGTGAAATAATCTATCTTGATGCAAATCTTAAAATTCACTTATAATTTAAGGAATGATAAGTTTCTTTCCCGCTGCACCCACCAGTCATTTCACATCCAGTATCATTTTATTTAATTACCCCACTGAGCTAAGATTTAATGGTTGAGTGGGACTTAGCTTTTTATGCGGTTAAAACGGTGAGGTTTGAGAAAATTTCATAAATTATAGAAGTTTAGCAAAGATTTGGAACAGCATCCCAATCGTTTTTTATAAAAACAAATTTGTTTTATGTATTGAAACATATAAAAATCCGTGCTATAATACCCATATAATTTAATATCCACACAAAGTGTCGTCCGTACCGCAGAGAAAAAGGTACGGTCGGTGAAAAGGGAACGCGGTGAGAATCCGCGACGATACCAGTCGCTGTATGCATTCAAGAAATAAACAACGGCGAAAGCCGGTCATTGGGAAACTGAGAAGGCTTGTTTGTTTCGCTTGAGAATGTAAGTCAGAAGACCTGCTTTGATGCTTTTTCCGTACGTGTTTTACATAGGAAAAGGTTTTCTGTTTAGCACTGAATTCTGCTTGGAACTATTCGGAATTCTCAGGGCTTTGTTTGTCATTGCCTTTTTGCCAAAACGGAATGTGGTGTACGGGAAAACTGCCGTAGTAACTTGATTGTTACTGCGGCTTTTCTTTTGCCTGATTTTGGAGGTGATTGCCTATGTCCCGGTATTGGCATAGAAAAAACAGTATTAAATTATAGAAAAAGGAATGTTAAAAATGCACACTAAAAAAATATTTTCATTACTGTTGTGTATAGCAATGATTTTCTGCATACTGCCTTTTGCAGTTAGTGCAGAATTGCCCATAAACGGAAATAAAATTGATATTGACGACAAAGCTGTCGGCCCCTATACATTGCAGAATCTTGAAGTATATCTTCAAGGCTCTTATGCACCTGTATCCATAGGATCAGCAGAACAAAACGATACAACAATAGATATTGTTCTGTCACAAGATACAGATATGTCAGCAAAGCTTCAGGCAGGCTTTTCGGGAAGCGGACAAGGTATGCTTCAGCACAGTGGAAACATCTGCACGCTTTCTGACGGAAAAGGTCAGATGACGTATTCAATTCTTGTCAGAATGGGACCTCAGCCGGTGGCAAGCGTCAATTACACTATTAACTTCACAACCGGCGGATCGTCAGAACCTGCGGTGAAATTTACCGAGAATCTTTCCGACACTGAGTTAAAGTATGTCAAAGGAAAACCTGCTTCACCCTTGTCGGTTTCGGCAGAATATGCGGGATATGAAACAGAAAGCAATATCACATATCAGTGGTATAAAAGTGCTGAAAAAAGTACGGAGAACGGCGAAGTTATCGAAGGTGCTGACAGAGGCAGCTACACACCGCCAACAGATGAAATCGGTACGACCTATTACTACGTAATCGCAACTTGTGAAGACTTGTCAGCTACAAGCAAAATAGCAACCGTAACGGTACAAGAGCCGTCGTTGAAGGTGCTTACAAATCTTGGTGATGCTGAAATTAAATACATTGTCGGAAAGCAGGCAAATGCTCTCACATTTGATGCAGAGTACACAGGCATTACCGATGATGAGGTTGAATACACATGGTATAAAAGCACCGAGAAAAGTACCGAAAACGGTGAAGTAATCGACGGTGCAACCGAGAATAGCTTTACTCCAAAAACCGAGAAAATAGGAACAGTATACTACTATGCGACAGCCTCCTGCGAAGGCATTACTGTCACAAGTAACATAGCAACCGTCACAGTAACGGAAATGCCTGTACTCCCTGTTTCCGATAACATTATTGATATAACCGACAGAACGGTATATTCATTCGGTAGCCGATACTACGCAAAGGCAACGAGTATAAAAATAGACGGAGCTGTCATAGAAAAAGCAACCGAGGACGGTACAGTTGTAAATATTGTGCTTGACGGCACTACAAGTCCATATGCCGAAATTTCCGTGGAGTTCGGTACATCCCTTAACAGATGCACAATGAGCGGTCATACGGGAAAGGTAACTCTTGATAACGGACAAGCACAGCTTGTAATGACCCTTACAGGCACATATGCAGGCTCTCTTAAAGGCAGTGTGACATATACATTAAACTTTACTCTCGGCGAAGCTCCCGAAGTTGTTCCCGAAAGAATTGTAGAATCCGACAGTAAAGAAACATATAACGGCGTAGAAGTAGATATTAATCTTGGTGATTATTTCCGACTTGCAAAATACTATTACCTTGTAAACGGTGAAGAAAAAATACCCATAGAGGGCAATTCCTATACATTCAAGACTGATGAAGGCGGAACATATACACTTGTTTTTGCCGCGTCCAATGATACGGGCGACTGTCCCGATTTTGTTACGGTAACAGTAGAAGTAACCGAAATTAAAAGCGGGTTGTGGCTTGGTATTGAAACCTCAAACGGCAGTGTGAATTTCGTGAAGTTTACAAATGCTGACGGGCAAGATATTGAGGAACTTACGGCTTTACTCGAAGATAAGAATATCTCTGTTACTGTTCCGAGAAGCTATGACATAAACGGCAAAATCCTTGCAACCTTTGATCTTACGCAAAACGAGGGACTTCCGAAACTGTCAACCTCAAACTCCTTCAACGGCTCAAACGATACAAAGGTATATACTACCACCTTGTCACTTGGCAAGGGAAAAGCAACAATGTACCTTTATAATGCACATCCCAAAGCCACAAGCAACAACTACACAACCTATACTATAAGCTATGCTGTAAAAAATGAGATTCCGATACTTTCCGAAAGTCAGTCTGAAGTAAAAACTGCTGAAATTGTTGCAGGCGAAAGCTTTACTCTTGACCTGTCTCCCATTTTTATGGATAGCGACGGCGACGAGCTTACCTACAGCGTAAAGATAAACGGAAACGATGCGGTAACTGCTGATAAGAACTTCAGCTTTGCTCCCGCACTCGGCGGTACTTATGAGCTTGAATTTTTTGCAAGTGATTTTATTTCAACATCACAAGAATCGTATAATGTAATACTTGCCGTAACAAACTCCGATGACACCTACAATATGACGGTGCTTGTTCCCGATGAAACAGAGCCGTCATTCTATATCACTTGCGGTCACATAGAAGACGGAACAGATTCACTCGGTGATGAGCTTTCCTTTGTAAAGGGCGACTCTGACGGCGGATATACTGCTTACTCGGTATCAGTTCCCGAAAACATTTCAGAAATTTCCGTTCGTGATGAGGATTTCGGCGGTATGTCTTTCCCTGCATCGGCTGATAGCAAGATACAGCTTCAGAAGGTGCAGACAAAAATTCTTGATTTAGGAGACAGAGAAATTTCAGGTACAGTAAGCGTTTCATACGGCGGTCATTCGGCAGTTGGTGTAAACGGTAACTTTCTTCTTATACCCGAAAATGAATATACATTTACTGCCGTTCCCGAAAACACCTCTGCCTTTAACAGTGCTTCGGAAAAGCTTACATTGACGCAAGATACAAGCACCATTTTTGTCAAGGTTTCCTACAAGAATCCGAAGACTGTAATTACAACGACGGGTGCAAAGGCTGCGCTTTTCAAGTATGAGAATAATTACTATGTGCATACCGAGATAGAACCTCTTGCAACCATAGATAACGGTGACGGAACTTCCACCCACTATTTTACCGCAGACGGAAACCTCAGCTACCGTGTGTCGATGGACGGCAGAATCACAAAGGCAGGATATCTGCTTATGGGAAATTCCGTTAAGGTGCTTCATACAGAGGTTGATGCAAAACCCTCTGACAGAGTTGATTACAGCATCGCAGGAACAAATGCTTCTGCCGTTGCAGACGACAGCCTGCTTCTTAATATTAACAGGGATAACCATTTGTCCTTGAATGTTGGCGAAACTAAAACAGTTAAGGCATACAGAGCCTGGGAAATAATCAATAATCATTTAAATCACATTATAATGCCCGACTTTCATTTTAATATAGTTTCGGGCGATGATGTTGTATCCATTTCTCCTTATGAAAACCAGCTTAAAACCAACGGAGGCCGTAACTGGTGTAAACTTACTGCCATCGGTGAAGGAACTGCCGTAATTGAAGTAACATACGATGCCATTGAAATATCGGGCGGTTCATATGACGGCTTTTACGGCGCGTCAGATGAGGCAAGAACAGGTCTGTTTGTTGTTACAGTTGGTGAAAACACACCCGATGTTGACTTTGGAATAGACTCTAAAACAAGTGTAGGAAGCACCACCTACAGCGAAGAAAATGTAAAACCCTTTGACAGCGAGCTTGATACACTTTACTTCTTCGGCGACAGCGGAGAACTAAGTTTTTCGCCTGTATGCCAAGACGGTGACATAACCGAAGTTGCCGTTTCCCACGATAAGGGCAAAACCTATACCGTTATAAACTCTTCTGACGGAGCGTATACTGCACCTATTGCTGCGGGTAACAATATTATTCGTGTTACAACCGATAACGGCATAGCATATAAAATTGTCCGCGGTGATAAAACAGAGCTTTTTGTAAAGAATATCACCCATCCCGGAAAACCTTTATCTGCAGGAGATAAAATCAGCATAAAGCTTGAGGGATTGCATACTCCTATACCCAAGATTTCGGGAACATACAACCCAGGCTACAGCGGTAACACCGACGGCGACAGCAAAGTACATATCAGATATACTTTTGAAGAACAGGAGCTTAAAAGCCGTGGTGTGCAGTATGACTTTTCACTTAACGGTACAGAGTTTGAATTCACAATTCCCGAAAGTGCAGAAGAAACCGAGTTTACTTTAACCGACGGCTACATCGGCGTTGGTGTAATAGGTGTTGAAGGCTTTTCCGATGACGGCGACAGCCACAGAAACATTCCCGATGCCGGTTGCGGTACGAGAGATGACAAAACCACCTTCACAACCCGAAGCATTCTTCCCGATATCATAGTGAAAATCGGCACTCTTCCAAGCGGAAACACCTCACCCTTTATCCGTGAAAATGCACCGAGGACAGCATCTCTTACCCTCGGAAAGACCTATGCTCTCAGTATGTCAAAGATTTTCTCCGACCGTGACGGCGACAGTCTTACATATACAGCAAAAGTCGGTGACGGAGATGAAAAAGACGTCGAAGACGGGTATTTCACATTCACTCCCGAAGATGTGGGTGAGTATATAATCACATTTATTGCAAACGACGGATTTTCTGAAAGTGATATCCATACCATTTCTTTGAGTGTCAAACAAAAGTCACAAGACGAATCAGGTTCTTCCACACCCGAATGGGATATTGAGGACGATGAAATTGACGGATATGTATATATAAGCTTTACAGATAAAGGAAAGAGAGTTAAAGACGAAACAAACGTAACATATCCCAAGGCACTAGGCACAATTATTTCATCAAAGAGAGTGCCGTTTACAAAGGGCGATACCGTTGCAAATGTAACACTTCGTCTGCTTGACTGTCTTGGTTACACATATCAGCACACAGGCACAACCAAGAACGGCTTTTATCTTGCCTCTATCGGCGGTTTCACCCACAAAGGCATTGATTACGACTCCTTCGGTGAATTTGATGCAGGCTCAGGTTCCGGCTGGATGATAACCTTGAATGAAGACTTTATCAAATACGGTGCATCGGATTTTGAAGTTGAAAACGGCGACGTTATCAAGTGGCAGTATACCTGTCAGCTTGGCGAAGATATAGGTGATACTTCATACAAAGACTCTGTGCCTGATTATAGACCGTCCTATGATGAAGAACAGCAAGAGCAAAAAGAAGATAAAGAAACAGACAAAGAAGAAACAGACGCGGAAAAAGAAGAAACTGATAATAAAACCGAAAAGCCTGTATTCAGCGACACAACCTTCTCCGATGTAAAATCAGACGACTGGTATTATGAAGCCGTAAAATATGTGTACGAAAACGGTCTTATGCAAGGTACTGATAACGGCTTTGAACCTGACGAAAAAATGACAAGAGCAATGCTTGTTACGGTTCTGTACAGGCTTGAAAAAGCAGAATTAACAGACGGCGAAAATCCGTTTACTGACGTCGAAGACGGAACATGGTACACTAATGCCGTAATATGGGCAAAGAATAACGGAATTGTTACGGGTGTTACCGAAACAGAGTTTGCACCGAATGATAACATTACCCGTGAGCAAACGGTGACAATTCTTTACCGTTACGCAAAATATAAGGGATATGATGTTGAAGTTTCGGCAGAGCTTTCAAAATTTTCCGATATGGATGAAATAAGCAGTTTTGCGTTTGATGCATTCAGATGGGCAATTGAAAGCGGTATTATAAGCGGAACAAGCGTAACAACACTTTCTCCCAAAGACACAGCAACAAGAGCACAGCTTGCGGCAATTCTTATGAGGTTTAGTTTAAAGGAGCAGGCTCAATGAAAAAAGTAATAACAGGCATTCTTCTGATTGTTGTTCTGACAATTCAGGTGTTTGCCGTAAATGACAGCGAAATTAACAGCATAGGAAACTACATTCTCAATACCGTAACAGAGCCTGCTGTCGGCTCTGTCGGCGGTGAATGGGCAGTGCTGGGACTCTCTCGAAGCGGTCTTGATGTGCCAAGTGCTTACTATGAAAGCTACTATGACAACGTAGAAGAATACGTAAAAAACAAAAACGGTGTACTCAGTAAAAATAAGTACACCGAGTATTCAAGAGTTGTAATTACCCTTTGTGCCATCGGAAAAGATCCGACAAATGTGGGCGGATATAATCTCATAACACCAATTCTTGACTATGACAGCGTTATAAAGCAGGGTATAAACGGTCCTTCATGGGCGCTTATTGCACTTGATGCGGCAGAGTATAACAATGACGAAATAAGAACGAAATACATAGACCTTATTCTTTGCCGACAGCTTTCTTCGGGAGGCTGGGCACTTAACAGCTCTGTGAAGGAAGCTGATGTGGATATCACCGCAATGGTGCTGACGGCTTTATCCTCTTATACGGATAACAGCATGGTGAAATCAGCAGTTGATAAGGGACTTTCGTATTTTTCTATGATTCAAAACAGTGACGGAAGCTTTGGCGAATACTCCGAAAGCACATCGCAGGTGATTGTTGCTCTTTCAAGTCTTGGTATATCACCAAAAGACTCAAGGTTTGTCAAGAACGAAAAGACAGCAGTTGATGCACTTATGAATTTTCACATAAAAGGAAAAGGCTTCAAGCACACAAAGTCTGACAAAGAATCAAACCTTATGTCTACAGAGCAAGGTTTTTATGCCCTTATAAGTCTGAAGCGTTTTGAAGATGGAAAGAATAATCTTTTCGATATGAGCGACGGTATTTCTATATCGGGTAAAAATGCGGGCGGTGACAAAATCGGGATAAAGTACCCGAATAAAACCTTCATCGATATTGAGAATCACAAGTATAAGTCTGAAATACAGGCACTTTGTCAAAGAGGCATAATAAACGGAATGACTGAAAATACCTTTTCGCCTGATTCCACCATGACAAGAGCAGAGTTTGCCACAATTACCGTTAGAGCACTCGGACTTGAAGCAAAAGGAAGAGATGTCTTTTCTGATGTGAAAAAAACTGACTGGTACTACGGTTTTGTGGGAACTGCTTATGATTATAGTATAATCAAGGGTGTGTCTGAAAACCGGTTCAATCCAAACGGCACAATTACCCGTGAAGAAGCGGCGGTCATGGTAAAGAGAAGTGCAAAAATCCTCGGTATTGATAAAACTTATAACGAAAGTGCCGTAAGAAATGAGCTGTCGCAGTTTACCGACTATAAGACCGTTTCCACATGGGCAAATGAAGGACTTGCTTTCTGTTATGACAAAGGAATTCTTGACGATTCGGCAATTAAAATAAATCCTAAAGAAGCGGTAAAACGAGGAGAAATTGCGTATATGCTCTATAACTTATTGAAAGAGGCAAAACGTATATGAAAAGAATAACAGTTATATTTTTTACTTTACTTGTAATATTTACTTTAACATCCTGTAATGACAATACAGAGCCTGTACCTGTAGAAGTTCCCGAGGGTAAACCCGAGCCTGTCAAAGCAGAGGAAACAGTAATAACAGATAAAGAGCTTACCTGTACTCTCTCGGTAAGATGCGATACAATCCTTGATAATATGTCCGATTTTGACAAGGACAAGTCTGATATTGTACCGAAAGACGGTGTAATCCTTGGTGAAACAGAGGTAGTATTCTACGAAGGAGAAACAGTGTTCAACCTTCTTCGCCGTGAAATGAAGAAAAACGGTATACATATGGAGTTCAACGAAGTACCGATGTACGAAAGCGCCTACATTGAGGGAATTGCCAACATCTACGAATTCGACTGCGGTGAGCTGTCGGGTTGGATGTACAAGGTCAATGATTGGTTTCCCAACTACGGCTGTTCACGTTACAAACTGAAGGAACACGTCAAGGTAGAATGGATTTACACCTGCGACCTTGGCAGAGACATCGGCGGAGATTACTCACAAAGAAACGGAAAAGACAATGAATGAATTTAAGATGTATCACCCATTGGTGAATTTTTCATACTTTGCGTATGTCTTAGGTCTTGCCTGTACAGGGATGCATCCGCTGATGCTTGCTTCATCGCTGTTCTGCTCGTTTTTGTATATGTGTATTATAAACGGCAAAAAGGCACTTCACAGCCTTGCGTTTCTGCTCCCCGCAATGATTCTGACTTCTCTTATCAATCCTCTTTTCAACCACGAGGGAATGACAATACTCGGGTATCTGCCTGACGGAAATCCGCTAACCTCGGAAAGCATAATCTACGGACTTTGTGCCGCTGCAAGCCTTGTGTCGGTGCTGTGCTTTTTCATATGTTTCAGCTCTGTTATGACAAGCGATAAATTTATGTACCTGTTTGGCAAAATAATACCGTCGCTGTCACTTATTCTTTCCATGACACTCCGATTTGTTCCACTGTTTTCTGGAAGACTGAAAAAGACAGCAGAAGTTCAGAAGTGCATCGGTAAGGGTCTTGACGAAAAGGGTGTTTTCAGGAAAATCAAAAATGCCCTGCGAATACTTTCGATAACCGTAACGTGGGCGCTTGAAAATGCAATTGATACAGCCGACAGTATGAAAGCACGGGGCTACGGAACGGGAAAAAGAACTGCTTTTTCCAATTACCGCCTTGAAAAGCGTGACATTGCCGTACTTTTTTACATACTGCTTCTCGGCACATATGTAATGGTCGGAAAATTTAAAGG
>JAZNIM010000073.1:0-6239 GCA_045577475.1 Eubacteriales bacterium
CATAACCGTTCACCTTGGAAACTTGTAAATATCGGCGACGGTGATATTCCGGTAGCAGATATTTGCAACCATCTTGAAAAGGACGGATATGACGGATATTTCTCACTTGAATGGGAAAGGAAGTGGCATCCCACACTTCCGACTGTTGAGGAAGCACTTGATAAGTATGTTCAACTTTTAAAATAAACATTGGAGGATAAAGTGTCACGAATTAATTTTGATAATGACGGCAATGAAAAAAAGAATAAGACACGTCTTTTGTACATAATTTCTTCTGCTGCCGTAGTGCTTTGCTTGTGCTTTCTTTCGGTAGTCTTCTTTTCTCTTGGAGCACTTGATTTTCTTTTTGCTGTTGCTGATGATAAATCGAATTCCAATTCTACAGAGCTTGTCATCGACTACACCGAGGTTTCTACCCTTGAAATGAGAGGCATGTGGATTGCAACAACGGTTAATATTGATTTTCCGTCCAAGAGCGGCCTTGACGATGAGGCTTTGAAAAAAGAGCTTGACGATATTGTTTCAAACGCTCACAGCCTGGGGATAAAATCTCTGTTCTTTCAGGTAAGACCTGCTGCGGATGCACTGTATAATTCAGAGATATTCCCGTCAAGCATTTATCTTACGGGTGAGCAGAGAGAAGCCGGCAGCAGCTTTGACTGCCTTGAATACTTGCTTGATAAAGCAGGAAAGTATAATATTGATGTTCATGCTTGGGTAAATCCTTACAGAGCAACCATGTCAACTGCGGATAAAGCCAAGCTGAGTTCTCTGTCGCCTGTAGTAAAATACAGCGAGTATACTGTTGATTATGCCGACGGAAAAACATATTTTGACCCCGGTGAGCCTGAAGTGAGAGTATTGATAGTTGACGGCGTAAAGGAGCTGGTAGAGAACTATCCCACACTTGCAGGTATACACTTTGACGATTATTTTTATCCTTATCCGTCGGGAAATGCCGAGTTTGATGATGCTGATTCTTACGAAAAGTACGCAGGCGGTATGGATAAGGCAGACTGGAGAAGACAGAATGTAAACACCCTTATTAAGGAAACCTATGATGCGATTAAGGCTATAAATCCTGAATGTGAGTTCGGTGTTTCTGTTTTTGGAATATGGGCTAATAAGGGAAGCAACACTCCTGTTGTAGGCAGTGAAACAAACGGACTTGAAGCGTATCATTCACTATATTGCGATGCACTTGCATGGGCAAACGGAGGATATGTAGACTATCTTGCACCGCAGGATTACTGGAGCATGAATACGGTTGTTGCACCCTTTGATGATGTTGCACGCTGGTGGAATGCTAATCTTGACGGAACGGGTGTTGACCTTTATATAGGACATGCGGCGTATAAGTCGGGTGACTATCCTGAGCATGAAATATACCGTCAGGTCGATATGTGCCGTACGCTGTCAAGCTATAAGGGAAGCATTTTCTACGGATATGAAAATATTTGCAAGAATGTAGGCGGAGTTGCAGACGATATAAAGAAAATCTGTAAGAATAAGATTTTCAGAAAAGATGCTGTTTCCAATAATAAGGATATTAAAATCAGCTATCCGTCAAACAATGTATACCTAAATACCTCCAAAACCTATATTCTCGGCTCTGCGGACAGTGCTTATCCCATTTATATGAACGGACAAGCCTTATCGAAAACAACGGGCGGTTACTTCTGTGCATATGTTCAGCTTTCTTCGGGAAAAAACACCTTTGAGTTCAAGCAGAACGGTAAAACGAAAACTCTTGTCATCAATTACGGTGCAAAAAATAATGAACCTGCCGACGGTTCATCCTATAAGAAAATGGAAAAAATGGAAATAGTGGATGCGTATCCCGCTTCAACAACATGGCTTAATGTGGGTGATACGCTGAAGGTTTCCTGTGGTGCTCCTTCGGGAAGTATTGTAACGGCAACTCTGTGGGGAATGACGGTGGTGCTCACACCTACAATCAATCCTCCCGATGAAGCAGGTTATATGTATGAAAAGTATGAAGGAAGCTTTACGCCTTCAACCTTCGCATCGGACGGAGAGCTTGTTACTCTCGGAACTCTCACCTTCAAGGCTGAGAGAAACGGTGAGAGTGCTGTTCTTGAAGGCGGAGTTATCAGTCAAAGGCATGAAGATTCCTATTCATATGCTGAGATAATCAAGGACTATACCCATACAAAGGTGGGCACTTCCACATCGTTTTACGATGATTTTCTGCCATCCTCAAAGGGAATGAGAGATTATGTAACAACAGTAACCAACGGCTACTGTAAGCTTCGCTTTGGCGGCTATGTAAAGGAAAGCGAGGTTAAAATTGTAACCGGAAAGCCTTTGCTTCTCAATACCATTCTTACAACAGCCGTTGAGGTTGTGTCAACCGATACAACAAACAATAAGTGCAATTCAACGGATATACGCTTCGGTGTTACCGAGAATATCCCTGTTGATGTAGACTTTCGCGGTGAAAACGGCGGAATGAGGATTATTATATATAATTCCGATACTTCAATTATTCCCGAGTTTACCGTTCCCGAAAATCCCCTCATAAAGAGCATAAGCGGAAAAAAGGGAACAAGAGCAAATATGATTATCTATACCGTAACGCTGAAGGATAATAAGAATTTCTACGGCTTTAACATAGTTTATGAAAACGGCTGTATGATTGTCAAGCTCAATAACCCTCAGACGCTTAAAGCGGGAGATAAACCACTTGAAGGCAAAAAGATTATTGTGGACGCAGGTCACGGTGGAAGCGATATCGGTGCACCGGGACCGGGTGAGCTGCCCGAATCAATGCTCAACAGATATATTTCCGATGAGCTTGTGAAGAATCTCAAAGAACTCGGTGCAACTGTGCTTGAATCAAGACAAGGGGATAAAACCGTTGACCTGTATCAGAGAATGGACTTTTTCAATGAGAATAACCCTGACCTTGTAATTTCCATTCACCATAATTCTATTGCAGGAAGCTCAAATGCACTTAAAACAAAAGGCTTTATGTCCCTTTATTCCAATAACAGCGGTGTTCTGCTTGCAGAAACGGTGTCGGATGTTGTGTGCGAGGAGCTTGGACGATTGCAAAAGCCTACGGCGTATCAGCAGCTTGCGGTTTGCAGAAACCACAGATTTCCGTCAACTCTTCTTGAAATGTGCTTTATATGTAATGTTGAAGAATATCAGTGGTCAATCAATGAAGGCAGCTATAAGCTCAGTGCCGATGCAATAACCGAGGGAATACTTGAGTATTACAGAATCGGAGCGAAATATCTTGAATACTAAAATTAAAATACAAAAGGTAAGAGAACAGCTTAAGCTGCTGTTTCCCGACTCACGCTGCTCACTTAATCATGAGGACGATGTTTGGAAGCTTCTTGTAATGGGGCGGCTTTCCGCACAGTGTACCGATGCAAGGGTAAATGAGGTGTGCAAAACACTGTTTCGTGAAATTCCCGATGTGTATGCCATGGCAAGGGCAGAGCAGGAGAATATCGAAAAGCTTATTTTTACCTGCGGCTTGTACAGAACCAAAGCAAAGTCTTTAAAGGAAATGGCTGTTGAAATTACAGAAAAGTATAACGGACAAATTCCCGATACCTTTGATGAGCTTATAAAGCTGCCCGGTGTGGGTAGTAAAATCGCAAATCTCATTCTCGGTGATTATTTCGGTAAAGGCGGAATTGTTGCAGATACGCACTGTATACGAATTACAAACAGACTCGGCTTTGTCAACAGTACAAACCAATCGGTTGTTGAACGCACTCTCGACCCGCTTGTGCCAAAGGATGAGCAAAGCGACTTCTGTCACATGCTTGTGGACTTCGGAAGAAGCGTTTGTACAGCTAAAAATCCCTCGTGCGATGAATGTCCCATGAGAAAAGAAAAGCTGTGCAGCTATAAATATAAATAACGGCAATGCCGCCTGATTCAATGTCGGGCGGTGTTTTTTATGTGTTTGTTCGGTTCATATAATGTTTACAGAAATATATTTGTTTGTTGAAGAAAAAAAGAAAATACGTGGTACAATATTATCGAAGTTAGCACTCGACCATCTTGAGTGCTAAACGCAAAAGCGGAGGAGGGAACGGTAATGGATTTAAATGAAAGAAAAATGAAAATACTTAAATCCATAGTTGATGAGTATATCAACAGAGGCGAACCTGTAGGTTCAAAGCATCTTGTTGAGTACGGAAACATATCTCTTTCTCCTGCAACAATACGAAACGAGATGAGCGAGCTTGAGGAAATGGGATACCTTGATAAGCCCCATACCTCGGCAGGAAGAATTCCGTCAAATGCTGCTTACAGAATATATGTGGAACAGCTTATGGAAAGCTACAGACTGAATGTTGAGGAGCTTAGTCTTCTTAATGAGCTTACCCGCTTTAAGATGGATGAAACCGATAAGCTTGTGGAAAAGGCGACAAAGGTTATTTCTGAAATTACCAACTGTGCAACAATGGCACTCATGACCGGCGGCAGTAAAAAGCATGTTGTTAAACGCTTTGATGCACTGCTTATTGACGAAAAAAGCTTTGTGCTTGTAATGGTTATGCCTGACGATTCCATCAAAACCGAGCACTTACGCACCGCGTTTCATATTGACAAGGATGGGGTTGAGTGCATAAAGAATTCACTTAACACGCATCTGTGTAATGTCAGCCTTGACGATGTTTCACTGCCCGTAATCATAAAGCTTGAAAACGATTTCGGCGAATATTCGCCGCTTGTTACAAATGTTGTAAGAACGGCATATGAGGCAGTGTGCGAAACTAAGGAGGAAACAGTAAAGATTGACGGTATAACAAACCTTCTTTCTTATCCTGAATTTACCGATGTGAAAAAGGTTAAAAATATACTGTCCCTTGTTGAAAAGGAGCAGAATAAGATAAAGCAATTCCTTGAACCGAAGGGTGACGATAATGACAGCGGTGATGGTAAGAGCTTAAAGGTTTATATCGGCGAAGAAAACCGCATGGAGGAATTGTCAGACACAAGCACTGTATTTTGCAGTTTGCCAATCGGAAACGGACAAAATGCGGTACTTGGAATTCTCGGACCAAAAAGAATGGATTACAAAAAAGTCATATCCGCACTTCATCAGCTTGCGGATACAATTGATACAAAGCGTCTGACTCTCGGCGAGGCAAAAGCTGCATCGGATGAATAAATTGGAAAGGACAGTGTGAAATGGCAGAGAATAAAGAAGAAGTTCTTGAAAAAGAAGAATGCTGCAGTGATGCACAGGAACTTGATAAAGAAAAGTGCGATAAAAAGGCTGAAAAGAAATGCGGCGGCAGAAAAGAAAAGGTGCTTGAAAAGACAATTGAGGAAAAGGATAAAAAAATATCCGAGCTTGAAGCACTGGTTAAGGATACAGAAGATAAATATCTCAGAATGCTTGCCGAATACGATAACTTCCGTAAAAGAGCACAAAAGGAAAAGGATGCAATCTATACCGATACAAAGGCTGAGTGCGTAGAAAACCTTCTGTCGGTGCTGGATAATCTCGAAAGAGCGGCTGCGGTTGATGTATCTAAATCCGATGCTCAGAGCGTGGTTGACGGTGTTGTCAAAATACTGGAGCAGGCGGCGGAAACCTTTGGGAAAATGGGGGTTGAGGAAATTCCTGCAAAGGGAGAAAAGTTTGACCCCGAGCTTCATAATGCGGTGATGCATGAGGATAGCGAAGATTATGAGGAAAACACAATTTCCGATGTATTTCTTAAGGGTTATAAAATCGGGGATAAGGTTATAAGACATTCAATGGTTAAAGTAATGAACTAAATTCATTTAATTTTAGATTTTAATTTTGGAGGACAAATTATTATGGGAAAGATTATAGGTATTGACCTTGGTACAACAAACTCTTGTGTTGCGGTATATGAAGGCGGCGAGCCTGTTGTTATCGCAAATGCGGAAGGCGCAAGAACAACTCCTTCCGTTGTGGCATTCTCAAAGACAGGCGAAAGAATGGTTGGTCAGGTAGCAAAAAGACAGGCTATCACAAACCCCGACAAAACAATTATCTCCATTAAGAGAGATATGGGTAACGATAAAAAGGTTGCTATAGACGATAAAAACTATACACCTCAGGAAATTTCAGCTATGATTCTTCAGAAGCTTAAGGCTGATGCTGAAGCCTATCTCGGACAGACTGTAACAGAAGCAGTTATTACCGTTCCCGCATACTTTTCCGATGCACAGCGTCAGGCAACAAAGGATGCAGGTAAGATTGCAGGTCT
>JAZNIM010000074.1:0-12904 GCA_045577475.1 Eubacteriales bacterium
CCGATAAGCGTAAGTCCGTTCTTTAAAACAATGCTTGTTGCTTTAACAAGAGCAATACGTGTGTCCTTTACTGTCTTATCCTCGCATTTGAGAACGGGGCAGTCGTGGTAAAATCTATTAAAGTCTGCGCACACGTCAAGCAGGTATCTTGCAATAAATGAAGGTTCAAGCTCTTTTCTTGCACTTTCAACCTTATCCGGGAAAAGCTTGAGGGTCTTTATAAGGTTTGCCTCTGCTTCCTCGGTTATTACAAAGTTGTTTTCATGCTTGAATTCAAGGGTCTCGGGGTTCTTTTCAAGCACGCCGCAGCATCTAGCATAGGTATACTGAACATAAGGACCTGTGTTGCCGTCGAAGTTAAGCACCTCGTCCCACATGAAGTTTACGTCCTTAATTCTGTTATTGGAAAGGTCATGGAACACAACCGCACCCACACCCACTGCACTTGCAACTTCCTCTTTATTTTCAAGGTCGGGGTTCTTCTGATTAATGATTTCAAGCGTCTTTGCGGTTGCCGTCTTGAAAATGTCATCAAGCAGCACAACATTTCCCGTTCTTGTTGCAAGCTTTGCGCCTTCAATGCTTACCGTTCCGAAGGGTACATGAACCATATCCTTTTCCCATTCGTAGCCCATAAGTCCGATTACCTTGAAGAACTGTGCAAAATGCAGGGATTGACCTGCGCTTGTTACATAAATACACTTGTCAAAATTATATGTTTCCTTGCGGTAAATCGCTGCCGCAATATCACGTGTTGCATATATTGTAGAACCGTCGGATTTGAGTATAAGACAAGGTGGCATGTTGTAGTCGTCAAGCTTTACAATCTCAGCACCCTCATCCACCGTGAGAAGGTTCTTTTCACGCAGCTCGCTTACAACTCTGTCTGTCTTGTCAAAATAGAAGCTTTCGCCGTTCCAGCTTTCAAAGTCCGCACCTATAAGTGCATATGTCTTTTTGTATTCTTTAATGGAAATTTCAATAAACCACTTCCAGAGTGCAAGACACTCCTCATCGCCGTTTTCCATTGCCGTAAATGCAGCTCTTGCCTCGTCATTGAGTGAGGGGTCTTTTTCCGCTTCCTCATGGAATTTAACGTATATTTCCACAAGTGCATCAATACCGCCGTTTTCAATTCTGTCCTTGCTGCCCCATTTTTTATAAGCAACAATAAGCTTTCCGAACTGTGTACCCCAGTCACCCAGGTGGTTTACGCCAACGCATTCATATCCGCAGAATTTGTGCAGATTTTTGATGGACTGACCGATAACCGTAGAGCGCAGATGTCCGATATGAAAAGGCTTTGCAACGTTGGGTGAGGAATAGTCAATTACTATTGTCTTGCCTTTACCCTTCTCGCTTGAGCCGTAATTCTCGTTAAACGCAATAGCCTCCAAATCCTTTGCAAGGCTTCCCTTGCTTATGAAGAAATTAAGGTATCCGTTTACGCTCTGTACGTCGTCGAAAATGCCCTTACAGCTCTCATCGGCATCAATGCCTTCCTTGAGAGAGTTTGCAATCATGGGAGGTGCTTTACGCAGAATTTTACTGAGCTTAAAGCATGGAAGTGCCAAATCTCCCATTTTTTTGTCGGCAGGATATTCAAGCATTGCCGCAATATCCTCGGCTGTCATATCGGGGATAAGAGCCATAAGCTTTTCTGCCACTAAGAGTTTTTCATTCATGTTTTCAAATCCTTTGTTCTATGTGTTTGCTGAAAAATTTACTTGATTGTTACATCCGTTCCTGTAGGCACAACACCGATGTATGTCTTACCGGGATTAAGTGCGATGGGTGTTTCGCCGTCGCTTTCATAGAGAGTATATGAGGAAGTGGATGATTCCTTCTTCCAGGTAATATCAACCTGCTTACCCATTGTGAACAGCTTACCCTTACCTGTACCTGTAAAGCCGATGTTTACATGTCCCTCGTTGTCAGCAAAGCTGTGTGCACATTCAATAACAACTACATTTTTGAATTCAAGCACAAATCCGTCATCGCCGTCAACATGGTCTGCGCCGAACTGACCCTTCTTATATACACATTTGTGTGTATCAAAGTTGAAGTAAGAAACAGCGTAAGGATTATCTGTCTTTACAACAGAGTAAGGAATTTCAATATATGTTGCAAGCTCACCGTCCGGAACCATCTCATATGTATAGAAGGACAAGGGCTGAGCCTTTTCTGTGGTAGCTCTGTATTTCTTAGCCTTGATACCTGCAGCAAGATCCTCACCCTTCATCATAAGAGTGTGCTCATAAGCCATTGTCTTGAGTCTTTCTTCACTTCTGTACATAAACTCGCCGTTGATGTTGTTTGTGCCTCTTGAAATAATAAGCTTTCTTGCAGATTCGCTCTGTCCTGCATGAACAAGGATAGCATCGTGTGCATCGGCAATATCTATACAATAGTCACGTGCCGAACGGATTGAACCGATTTCCTTAATGCCGGCATAATCGTTATAAATACCGATAAGTCTTGTTATACCGCCCTCTGCGAGAACCTCATATACCATACCCGCCTCGGAAACACCAACCTGAGGAAGTGCTTCCTTGAGGTTATTCAACATAATTGCAACAGGTCTTGTTTTTGCAACATCTTCTTCGCAATACTCACCCGTAAGAGGATTGACATTGGGGCCCTGTGCTATCTGAGCCTGACCGGGGAACATCATATCCATATATCCCGAACCGCCGCCTCCGCCGCCGAATCTGTCAAATGCATCTTCATCACCGCAGCCAGACACAGCCACAAGCATTGCAACCGCCGCAAGGCAGCTTCCGATTTTTTTGAGAATAGAGTTTTTCATGGTGTACATCCTTTCTTTATTTAGCTTTTTTATAACCGTTCCGTAAGTTCTTTGGCAATGTCATCATATGCCGCAGCACCCTTGGAATGTTTGTCATAATACTTAATTGGCATGCCGTAGCTCGGTGCTTCGGAAAGCCTTACGTTTCTGGGAACAGGTGTCCTGAAAAGCTTGCCGGGAAGATGTCTTTTTATCTCCTCAAGCACCTGAAGTGAAAGATTGAGTCTGCCGTCAAACATAGTAACAACAACACCGTCAAGTGCAAGCCTGGGGTTGTATTTCTTTCTGACAATAGACAGTGTTTTCATAAGCTGGCTGAGTCCCTCCAGTGCGAAATACTCACACTGCATGGGGACAATAACTCCGTCCGAGGCACAAAGAGCGTTGATTGTCAGAAGTCCGAGTGAGGGCGGACAGTCGATAAATATGTAGTCGTAATCCTGTCTTAACATATCCAGTGCCGTCTTTAGCTTTGCTTCTCTCTTGTTCTCATCTGCAATTTCAAGCTCTGCACCTGCAAGGCTCATGGAGGAAGGAAGACAGTGGAGGTTTTCAAACTCCGTCTTTACCAACGCCTCATACGGGTTTTCACCCATAAGCACATCGTAAATCGTATATTCTCCCGTCTTGTCAACACCTACACCGCTTGAAGCATTTCCCTGAGGGTCAAAGTCGCACAAAAGCACTCTTTTTCCCAAAGCCGCAACACATGCCGCAATATTTACGGCAGTTGTGGTTTTTCCCACGCCGCCCTTCTGGTTGGCAAAGGATATTATTCTGCATGTATTCATTTCTTTTCTTCTTTCTCATTGCCCGTCATCAGGCTGCATTAAGATAATTGTCTATGGATTGTTTTAGTCTGCGCAGAGCTTCCTGCATATCCGCATCCTTAAGCTGTGCGCCTGCTGCATCAAAATGACCGCCGCCGCCCAGCTCCTCAAGCACAAGCTGAACGTTGATATTTCCATCGCTTCTTGCGCTGATGCTTATTTCCTCGCCTATGGTGCAAAGTACAAAGGATGCACATACGCCTTCAATTGACAGAAGTCTGTCTGCCGCCTTTGCAGCAGCTATTCTGTCGCTTCCTTTTCCGTCGGGAGCATCGTAGGTGGAAATTGCAATTGAATCTCGGTAAATCTGGATGTTGTTTTCAAACAGCGATTCTCTCATAAAATCCTCGGCACTTGTTCTGAAAAGCTTTTGTGCATCGTAAGGATTTGCACCCTCTGCTCTGAGGTAAAGTGCCGCACCGAAGGTTCTTACACCCGTATTTTTGGTAAACTGCTTGGTATCAAGAATAAGTCCCGAGAAAATAAGGTTTGCCTCCACAACGGGAAGGTCGCCGGGACTTAAAACCTCTTCAAGTATTTCGCACATAAGCTCAGACACCGAGGATGCCGCAGGCTCAATGTAGGAAATGACAGGCTCATTCGTAAACTCCGCCGTCTTTCTGTGGTGGTCAATTATTACAAATTTTGATGCTGCAAAATATATTTCGGGAACCTCAAAGAGATTCACATTGTTAACGTCACACACAACCAGAAGCGTCTGTGAGCTCATAAGCTCCTGTGCATTTTCCCTGTCAACAAACAAATCGCCGTACTCGGCGTTTCCTCTCATGCTGTTGAAAATAGCCTTGAGATTAAAGTCGTGTATGTTTACAACAACATTTACCTGCTTTCCAAGATGCTTTGCAATTCTTGCAACCGCAACGCTTGAAGCAATGCAGTCGTGGTCAGCATACTTGTGTCCCATAACAATAACGTTTGAGCTTTGCTTGATAAGTGAGCACAGCTCGTTTGCAACAACTCTGCTCCGTACCTTTGTTTTTTTCTGGACAGACTGGCTTCTGCCGCCGAAAAATTCCGTTGTTGCCTCGGTTTTTACAACCGCCTGGTCGCCGCCTCTCTGAAGTGCAAGGTCAAGGGCAATACGGCTTGCAGCCTCCTTTTCGCTCAGCGTTCCGCTTATTGCCGCAATGCCTATGGATGCGGAAAACTGCATTTCAACACCGTCAACCGTTACCGAACGGACTGTATCGAGAATGTCAAACTTATTTTCCCGCAGGTCTTCAAGTCTTCCCTTCTCAAATACAACCATGTATTTTTCTCTGTCATATTCCTTTATTATACCGCCGATTGAAGCACACCATTTATCAAGAGCTGCACCTATTACAGCGGAAGCCGTTCTGCTTTTATCCTGTACAAACTGCATTGCCTCGGAAAAATTATCTATGACAATGTATGCACAAAGCGTATCTCTTGAATCAAGAAGGAGCTTTGTTTTATGAAGCTCGGTACAGTCGTTCCACATCATTACACAGTAGCTTTTGCGGGAGGACAGAATGTTACTGCAATTGATGTGATACTGTCTGTCGCCAAGAGTAATTTCAAACTCGCCGTTTTCTTCCCTGAAAAGCCTTGCAGGGTTCAGATTGTGGCTTATTTCATCGGAAATGTTCTTGCCGTAAAGAGTTCCCTTTGCATTTACCGCCTCAAGGAACTGCTTGTTATACCATGTGATATCGCAGTTTTTGTTTACGATTACCACAGGCTTTGAAAGTCCCGTTACAAAATCAAGCGTCATTGCCGAAAGCATGGGACTGTCGGAATTCATACGAAGGCTTTTAGCTTCTCTGAAAACCGTATATAAAAACAGAAATGCATATACAAGAAACGCCGCAACATTAACGGCAAACGCCTTTTTATCCAAAAAAGCAGAGGCTATCACCGACAGGAAAAGCACAAGTGCCGCATAAAGTGCAATTCTGCGCTTTTTTATTCCGCTTATTAATTTGCCGTAATTTTTCAAGATATCACCCCCGAAAGGTATGTGTAAATTTTATCACCGATTTTCCCCGTTTTTATGCTGTGAATTGTTATCGGTTTCATCCCCGTCATTTTTCTGTTCGGATGTCTGAACAGTGCCGTTTTCATCAGAAACCTCTTGAGTATTGAAGACATTTTTAAGCTCAGACGGCTCTTTACAGCCGCAAAGCACAAGCATAGCCTCGGTATCAAGCTTAATCTTTTCTTTTGCCGCCATGCCCTCAATTCTGTATCTCTGTGCCACAAGTGAAACGCCCACAGAGCAAACAAGGAGAAGTCCCCACATTCCGAGAAATGTAAGAGGAACAAAAGCTATCAAGGTACAAATCACATACGCCGCCGACTTTGAATGAAGCTTTCCGTAGATAAAGAAATGAATTGCCTTAAAGGTGCTCACCGTCACAACGGGAAGCAGAATTATAAGCAGATTTATCACAGTCAAAGCCACATTTGCAGGCAGCCCGAAAATGTTTGAGATAATCAGCAAAAGCAGAATTATATCAAAAAACGTTATACAGCTTGCAGGAATTCTGTAGCACCAGCGTACATCCATTATGCACACAAAAAGCGGTATTTTTTGAAGCCTTGCTGTAAGTGAAAATACAGCTGTAAACACAAACGCATATATCATGCACACAAACACGAATAGTCCCGGAATAAGCATTTTTATAACACCCAGCGAGGTCTTTAAAAGCTCCTCAAAGTGTGCCCCTGCCTGTTGGGGTGTCATTTGGGAAATCTCGGGAATTGCCGCTGAGAGTGCTGCGAACATTTCACTGTCTGACAGCTGTAAAGCAAGATTGTCGCCAAAGCTCTTTGAAAAAGCGGAAATGCCGTCATTTAACAACCCAAGTGTTTTCTCTACATCTATTCCGCCAAGATAATACATTGCATATACGGCACCCAGTGCACAGAAGGTCAATACCACACAGCATGTTACCGCTACCATACACCACAGCTTTGTGTGCTTTCCTGTTGCCGCCTTGCACATGACCGCCGCCGCCGCAAGACACATAAAATATCCGATAGCTCCTTCAGCAAAGCCGATAAAGCCTTCGCCCTGAATGGGAAACAGCCAAAATCTCATCGAGTACCCCAGCAAAGGCAAAGCCGCACCCAACCCCTTCAAAAATGTGGGTGAATACAGCATGGTATATACATACAGTGCAGGGTAAGCAAACAAGCAAATCAATCCCAAAAAGCCTCCCACGCCCAAAGCATGGCAGTCAATGCTTATATATCCCACAAGTGCCGTAAGCAGTACATAAATAATGTGATACGCCATGGTACGGTTCTTTCTCTGCCTTGCGGTCATAAGGGTATGAACGCAGTTTTCGATTATCCCTACGTCCTTTATTCTGTTTTCATCAGGTTCTATACGGATAAATTCGGGCATTGATTCTCACCTTTGATAGCTTTAATCGTAATATTATAACACACAAATGCAATAATTGCAACTTATTTTCTTAATATAGTTAAAAAAACACGAGTTCTCCGTCAAAAACGGGAATACAAACCTCTGCGCACCTCGGTACAGACTCTGCTCTTGCAAGAGCATTCAGTGCAGGACTTGCATCGGCATTGACAGCCTTTTTGTGTGAAATACCCTTTTCTTCAAGATAAGTGCATATTTTCCCCGAAAGCTCAGCATCAGAAACGTATGCCTTGTCAAGAATTTTAACTACTGCCTTGTCCTCTCTCTTTATCTGAGAGTTCTTTTTGCAGTCAAAACCTGTCAGCAGAATTACGTCATCGGGATTTACTCCGTAGGAAGCAGTAAACGCACCTCTTGACATAAGGCTGTTCTGTCCGAGAAAAGCAACCGTTATGCTGCCTATTCCCTTACCTTCAAGAAGCCTTCTGCCTTCCTCGCTCATGAGCATTTTTGCCGCTTCGCAAAGCCTTACAACGCATGACTTTACGCCGACTCCCACGCCCCAGTATGCACCGCCCTCAAGATAGTTTACCTTCACATCAAAGTAACCCTTATCGCCCTGCTTTACTTTTTCTCCTGCCTTCTCGTCATAGGTTTCCACCACACAGTCCGAAACAGCCGTCGAAGAAGTATATCCGTCGGGAGGAAGAAGTATTCCCTCTACTCCTTCAAAAACCACCTTTGAATAGGCAAGTCTTTGAACATTCGAGCCGCCGAGAGCACCAACGTAAATTTTACTTCCCTCAACATAGGTCGCAATAACTCCGCCAACATCTATTCCCGTACACAGCATCACGCTTTTTCCTTCGCCCATATGCTTTGTAAAAAAGCTGTTATCAAGTGCATCGCCGGTGTATTCATATCCGAGAGTACAAAGCTCATCCTTTAGAATTTGTGTCATCTTTCCCGTACTTGCGGGAACAGACGGACAATTCAATATTTTTTCGGTTAAATTCATCTTTATCACCCTTATTTCACACACACCTTGCAAGCACCGTGAATAAGGCAGTACATGCTCTCCATGTCTTCAATTGCCGCAACACTGCCCGAGGTGTGTATATATCTGCAGGGCAGGGATATTACCGCCGTCTTAACGCCGTCAAGACTACGCTGAATTTTTGCCGCATCCGTTCCCCCTGCAATCTTTGTTTTGACCTGTACCTTAATGCCGTTCCCTTTGGCATAATCATGTATACAGGTATACATATCATCATCATACAGCGTACCGCCGTCCATAAAAGGACAAACAGCACCGCCTCTTACTTTACAAACCTTATCTCTGTCGGGGATGCCGTCAAGGTCGCTTGCCGTTGTTCCTTCAACAACAATGCAAATATCAGGTTTTATTCTGCGTGTTGCCGCAGCAGCACCCACACCGCCAAGCTCCTCACCCACGGTAAAAGCAAAATACACGTCATTTTCAAAGCTTTCCTTTGTAAGCATACAGAGAATTGCACAGCCTATTCTGTCATCCAGCGCCTTTGCCTTTACAAGTCCGTCGCCAAAGGTGCAAAACTCGCTGTCAAAGCAAGCTCCCTCTCCAAGAAGTCCCAAAGCCTCTGCCTCTTTTTTATCCTTTGCACCGATGTCTATAACAAGGTCGCTCACTCCGCAAGCCTTTGTTTTGTCCTTGTTCAGGTGAACAGGACGTGCACTTACAACACCGCTTATTTTATTTCTTCCCACAACCACACGCTTTGAGGGAAGCACCGACGTAACCATTCCGACTTCGTCAATCTCAAGCGTTCCATCGTCATTTATGCTTTTAACAGCAAAGCCCACCTCATCCATATGAGCACACAGCATCACTCTTTTACCGCCCTGCTTTGTGCCTTTTTTCATAGCAATGAGATTTCCCGCGCCGTCCGTCATAACGCTGTCGCAGTAAGGCATGATTTCCTTCGCTATAATTTGTGCCGTTTCGCTTTCGTATCCCGATACGCCGAAGGAATTACACAGCTTTTCCAGAAGCGCAAGACCTTCCTTGTCAAAATGCTTAAAGTCCAAAGTCTGCACCTCCCTTGTAGTATACAGGTATACCTACAGGATTTTTATCAAATTCTTTTGCAATTGCCGCAAGCAGACGTGACGTATTTACTGCATCTTCAAGACTTACACATTCAACGCTTGAGTGCATATATTTCAAGGGAACGGAAACCACAGCCGTAGCTATGCCCTCTCCCGTTCTTGCCAAAACATCCGCATTAGTTCCTGTTCCCGTCATTTCAACCACAGGCTGAAACGGTATGCCGTTATCGAAGGCACATTTTCTGCACATAGCCGTAAGAGTAGGGCTTGTAACACTTGAAACGGATATCATCGCACCCTCGCCCAAAAGTCCGTATTCCCCTTGATTGCTGCCCTTTTCCTTTGCAAAATTAACATCAAGGACAACACAGGCATGTGGATTTATTTCGTGGTGAATATGGTGTGAGCCGTTACCGCCTCTTTCCTCACCGCTGCTGAGATAGCAGTAAATATCGGTGTTTTCAAGGGCATCCTCCATCAGTCTTGCCATATGCATAACCGAGGCAACACAGATTTTATCGTCAAGTCCCACCGAAGAGATGCGATTATTCAAAAGGCTGGTGAAATGAGGAAACATACACAAAGGCGTGCCGATGTCAACGTATTTTTCTACTTCCATTCGAGAAGAAAGTCCCGTGTCCACCAAAAGCTGTCCTATTTCGGGAAGCTTATCAGACCTTGACAGGTGCGGAGGCACAGAGGAAAACACTCCCCTCAGCTCCTTTTTACCGCATATAACAACCTCGCTTGAAGGCAGGATGTTTACATCTATTCCCCCGAGATTTGTCACCCTTACATAGCCGTCCTCGCAAATTTCCGACACAGCAAAGCCTACCGTATCAAGGTGTGCATCAAAGGCAAGCCTTTTGCGGTTTTCGCCGCTTCCGACTTTTGCAAGCACCACCGAGCCGGTTTTTGTGACGTAAGCCTCATTGAAAAATCCCTTTGTATAATCACTGCAAATACGCAGGATATTTTGTGCATTTATTTTTTCAAAGCCGCTGACAGTCATTGTCTGTACAAGGCTTTTAATAAGACCTTTAAGCTCTTCCATATTCAATCCTTAAATTTGATTTAACCTTATTTAACGGGAATATCCGCAATTCTGTCAAACACAAGGTCAGGCACATTATCTCCTTGCGCCTCGTCCAGCATCTGTTGTGTGGTTTCACCAGTCATAACGAGAATTGACAGCATTCCGTTCTTTTTGCCAAGGGCAATATCCGTATACAATCTGTCGCCCACCATGCAGATTTCATCCCTTGAAAGACCACTTTTAAGCTCAAGCATTTCAACGGTTTCGGCATTTGGCTTTCCGAAGAATTTAGGCTCAACACCCGTAGAAAGCTGAATTGCCGCACAAATTGCACCGCTGTCGGGAATAAAGCCATCGGCTGTGGGACAATTGATGTCGGGATGGGTTGAATAAAACTTTGCACCGTTTCTTATAAGGGTACAAGCCTTTTCAAGCTTTTCATAGGTAAGCGTCATATCAAAGCCAACAACTACGATTTTAGAATCCTCTGACAAAGTAATTCCGCCCTGAATAAAGGAGTCCTCAAGTGCCTTTGTGCCAAGAAGATACACGCTTTCGCCCTTATGGTACTTGTTGAGATAAGCAATTGTAACGTCGCCCGAGGTCATAATGTGTCGTCTTTCCGCAGGAAAGCCTATTCTGTTGAGCTTTTCAACGTAGTCCATGGGATTCTTTGAAGTGTTGTTGGTAAAATAGCAAAGCTTACCCATGCTGTCAAGCTTTTTGCAAAAATCTATTGCCCCCTCAAGCGGTGTTGAATCAAGGTAAATTGTACCGTCCATGTCAAGGGTAAAAAGCTTTATTCTTTCAAGATGCTCTAATTTTTCTTTTGTGTTAATCATTTTTTATCTCTTTTCAAATTAAAATATTTCAATCAAATGCCGTTTGCCTTTTTATAAACCGCACGAATCATATTTTCAAGCCCTGTGTTTCTGGGATTTGTGCGTTCATTTGAAACCATTTCCGCCATTGTTTCGGGTCTGCCTGCTATAATGGCAATTTTTTCGGCACGTGTCAGCGCCGTATACAGCATGTTTCTGGACAAAAGTCCCTGCGGACAGTCAAAAAGAGGAATTATCACGGATTTATACTCGCTTCCCTGACTCTTATGAACTGTTATTGCATATGCATGCTCAATATCCTCAAAGCAGGAATAGTCAAGAATTGCACACCGCCCATCGTCAAATCTCAATGTAAAGCTTTGGTCATCTCTGTCGATTTCATCAATAACACCGATATCACCGTTAAAGATACCGCAGCCGCTCTGACCGTCCTCGTCAGTCCACTCTATGTCGTAGTTATTGCGTACTGCCATAACCTTGTCGCCGCATCTGAATACAACCTCGCCCAGTCTATGTTCAATTTTATTTACGGCAGGCGGATTGAGTATATTCTGAAGCAGAATATTAAGACTCACAGTTCCTGCATCCCCCTTACGTGTGGGACATATAACCTGTATGTCATTCAAGGAATCAAAGCCGTAAGCCGCAGGGAGTCTTGATGTGCAAAGCTGTACAATAAGCTCCTTCAGCTCACGCCCTGCCGTTCGTTTAAGAAAGAAATAGTCACTGCTGTTATCCGCAACAGGCAATTTTCCCTCTTTCACAAGGTGAGCATTTGTGACAATGCTGCTTCCCTTTGCCTGTCTGAAAATATCCGTAAGGCTCACCGACTTAAAGCATCCGCTGTTAATTATATCCCTGAAGGCATCCCCTGCACCCACGGGAGCAAGCTGGTCGGCATCTCCGATAATTATAAGCCTTGCACCGGGACGTATGGCACGAAGCAGACTGCAAAAAAGGAAAATATCCACCATGGAAGCCTCGTCTATGATTACCGCCTCTTCATCAAGCAGGTTATCTTCATCCCTGCCAAAGGACGCTTCATCCTCCTCGCCGCCGAATCTGCACTCAAGCAGTCTGTGTATGGTTGTCGCCTTACAGCCTGTTGCCGCCGACATTCTTTTTGCAGCTCTGCCGGTAGGTGCTGCAAGGCAGAAATCAACCTCTATTTTCTGCAAAAGCTCGATAATCGCACGTATAACCGTGGTTTTTCCCGTACCGGGACCTCCCGTAACCACGGCAACACCCTGAAGCACCGAGTTTTTCACGGCTTCTCTCTGCAAGGGTGCAAACTCTATTCCCTGCAACCGTTCAACCTTATCTATTTCTTCGTCTATATTGTCAATGGGTATGCTTATTGCCGACTTATCAAGCAAAAGCAGCTTCTCTGCACAGTATTTTTCCATACGGTACACCTTTTCTAAGTATACCTGTATACAGTCGTTGATTTTTACCGCCACAAGCTCTCCGCTTTGGGAAAGCTCACCTGCAACCGCCTTTACGCTTTCGGCGTGAACACCAAGCACCGTGCTTGTTCTTGAAACAAGGGTATCAAAGCTCACACAGCAATTACCGTTCCTTGACAGCTCAAGGGTAAGCAGATACTTGATACCCGATGCAATACGCTCCTCGCTGTCATCGGGAACGCCCATTTTACGTGCAAGCATATCCGCCTTTTCAAAGCCGATACCCTCAAGCTCCTCGCACAGAAGATAGGGATTGTTCCTGAGTATATCCACCGCCGCATTTCCCCACTTTTTATAAGCCTTCAGGGAAAGACGGGGGGACAGCATGCCTTCAAAGTAAAGCATAACCTGACGCATACCGTACTGATTTGCAAAGCTTTCGCTTATTTCCTTAACACGCTTTGGGGATATGCCTTTTATATCCGCAAGATATTCGGGGTGCTCCTCCATTACCGAAAGA
>JAZNIM010000075.1:0-4645 GCA_045577475.1 Eubacteriales bacterium
TGCGGTGAGACCTTCGCCTGTAGGACCTGCGATAGTGAAGGTGGTATAGCCTTCGCCGCCTGCACCGATACCTGCGTAGCTGGGTGCGTTCTTAACGAAGATAGTTGTTTCAACAGCTCTTGCGAAGCGTGTAAGGTGGTCAACATTCTTGGAATGGATGTGAGCGGAATGTCTGTTGCCGTGTTCAGCCTTGCAAGCCATTTCAATTGCTTCGTCGATATTTTTTACTCTGACGATACCGAGAACAGGCATCATCATTTCTACATATACAAAGGGATGATTTTCGGGAACTTCTGCGATAACAAGTCTTGCATCGGATTCAATACCGAGAGCCTTGAGGAATTTGGAAGCATCCTTTCCTACCCAGTCCTTGTTAATGCAGTACTTACCGTTCTTTTCAACAAGACAGGTTGCAACCAGCTTGTCAATCTGCTCACCCTTTATGAGGTAAGCGCCGTTTTTCTGCATGTTTTCAATAAGCTTGTCTGCGATGTTGTCAAAAGCAAAGCATTCCTTTTCTGCAATACAGGGAAGGTTGTTGTCAAAGGAAGCACCTGCAACGATGTCCTTTGCCGCTTTTTCGATATCGGCTGTATCGTCAACGATAACAGGGGGATTACCTGCACCTGCACCGATAGCCTTCTTGCCTGAAGAAAGAAGTGCCTTAACAACGCCCGGGCCGCCTGTAGCAACAAGCATCTTAACGCAAGGAGCAGCCATCATTTCGTCTGAGCTTTCCTTGGTGGGCTTTTCAACTGTAACAACAAGGTTTTCGGGACCGCCTGCTTCGAGTATTGCTCTGTTAACAAGGTCAACCGCATAGTTTGCCGTTCTGCATGCATTGGGGTGAGGGTTGAATACAACCGCATTGCCGCCTGCAATCATGCCGATTGAGTTACAGATAACCGTTTCGCTGGGGTTTGTTGAAGGAGTGATTGAGCCGATAACTCCGTAGGGTGCCATTTCAATAAGTGTAAGACCGTCGTCACCTGAAATTGCGGTGGGATGAAGGTCTTCCGTACCGGGAGTCTTGTTGGCAACAAGCTGATGCTTGATGATTTTGTCGGAAACTCTGCCCATGCCTGTTTCTTCAACACCGAGAACAGCCATGTTTTCTGCCTCTGCAAGAGTAAGCTCTCTTATTTTGGCAATCATTTTTTCTCTCTGCTCAACGGAGTAGCTTCTGTACTGCTTGTACGCCTTTTCTACTGCCGCAAGAGCCTCAGTCATTGTGGGAAACACACCTTTCTGCTTGTTGGGCTTGCCCATGGTGTTCTTAACCACGCTTGCTACGATTTCGCTTATGTATCTCTCGTCCAGCATAATTTTTTCTCCTATCTCTTATATGTGAACTTAAATTATAAACACGCAGAATTCTCCCTTAAAGCCGATTTTTTCATAACGCACAAACCGGACAGCCTTGCATCTTTTTTTGCAATTCTGCCCACGAATGTTGTTTTTTCTTTGACTTTGAGAGATATAAATGTTGTTTTGTGTTGTTTTTGAGGACAACAACCCTAACAAAAATCAACATCATTCAACAACACAATAAATTATAACATGTAAAAAGCAATAAGTCTATAATGTATTTGCACAAATTTTGCTGTATTTTTTATGCATTTTTCACAAACTTGTATAAATCAGCTTAAAAATTACGCATCCTCGCCCTGCAAACCGCTTAAAAAGGCGTTTCTTTCGTCGCTTTGTGATTGAGCGGCAGCCTGCATTTGCAGAACCTCGCTGGGAGATATGTTGTGGTATTTTTTGAACATCTTGGAAAAGTTGTAAGCATCGCTGTAACCGCACATGACGGCTGTCTTGTTTACGGGATAACCTTCACGTAAACGGTCGTATGCAGCGTTAAGACGGGTGCGGACGATGTAGTTTACGATGGTGATGCCGAATTCCTTCTTGAAAAGCCTGAGAAGATAACGTCTGTCAATGTTGAAGGATTCTGCAATTTGTTCAACACTCAAATCGTCCATGTAGTGAAGATTTATGTAGTCCTTGGCACGCAGAGCATATCCGGGCATGCTGTCGGGAGAGGCGGGAATAATTTCTCCAAATAATTTTATAAGACAAATGAGATATTTTTCGGGAAGGCAGACGTTTTTGGAAACAAGTGCCTGTATTTCGTCAAAAACAGAGGTGTCTTTTACCTGAAAAACACTTCCTTTGTCTTTTAACTGGTCGCATATGCTTCCCGAAAAGGCAATCCAGCAGTAAAACCAAGGATCTTTTTCGTCAGCCTGATAGAAGGTGACCTCGTTGGGATTAATGATGAAGGCTTTGCCTTTGGTTATTTCGTGTGTTCCGTCGGAGTTTCTGAAAATGCCTTTGCCGCTTACGCAGTAGTGGATTATGCAGTGGTGGCGTATGGCAGGACCGTAGGCGTGGTTGCTTTTACATTGTGACATGCCTGCGAACAGAGGCTTAATGTCGGTGTATTTCATAATTCCCGCAGTAAAGTTAGCCTGAGGCATTGTTTTCACCGTCCTTGAAAATTCTTGCTGTGGTTACATTATAACATGCCCCGAATGTAATTGCAATAGGATTTTTCAATATTGAATAAAAGTCGAAAATAAAAGACAAAAACAAATTGACAATTCGTGATTTTTGTGTTATAATAACCCTGAATATAAAATCGGGGGAAATGTCGATGATTGTAATGGGAATAGACCCGGGGCTTGCAATTGTAGGCTTTGGAGTGGTACAGTCCTTTGTCGGCAGTGACTTTAAGGCGGTTGAATACGGAGCAGTCCTTACACAAGCAGGCATGAAGGTTGAGGACAGACTCCTTGAAATATACGAAAACGTAGACGAGCTTTGCAAGACCTACAGACCGGATGCTGCGGCGGTTGAAAGGCTGTACTTCAACACAAACGAAAAGACAGCCATCAATGTGTCACAGGCAAGAGGGGTAATAATATTGGCACTGAGAAAAAATAACGTGCCTATATTTGAGTATACACCACTTCAGATAAAGCAGGCGCTTACAGGCTACGGCAGAGCTGAAAAAAAGCAGATTATGTATATGGTAAAGACGCTGCTCAAGCTTAATGAAGAACCAAAGCCCGATGACACGGCGGATGCTCTTGCGGCGGCGATATGTCATATATACAGCTCATCGTCTGCACTTTTCGGAATTAAATAATATTCAAAAGATTAAACTAAGGAGGAAAAACCAATGAAGCTGATTCTTGCAATCGTAAACAATGATGACGGACCAATGGTAACCGCACAGCTCAATAAGAGAGGTGTGTATACAACCAAAATCGCATCCACGGGCGGATTTCTTGCAGCCGGTAATATGACCTTTATCTCGGGTGTTGAGGATGAAAAGGTTGACGAGGTAATTGATGTAATCAAAAGCTACAGCAAAAAGAGAACCCAGCCTGTTCCCGCAGTGACCATGGGACAGATGCCCGGCGGATATATTAATCAGGCACAGGTGCTTGTGGGCGGTGCAACCATATTTGTTCTTGATGTAGAGCAGTTCACAAGAGCATGAGTGAAATCAGTTTGCCGCAAGGCTTTGTCAATAATCCGTTTCTTCATGCCTATCTTATACTTTCAGCGGATTATACGCAAAGAGCCGAAACCGCAAAGGCAATTGCAAAAAGCATGCTGTGCGGCGGCAAAAAGAACGGGGAAAGTGTGCCCTGCGGTGTGTGCAGTCATTGTATAAAGAGTGATGCAGGCACCCATCCCGATTGTATCTATGTGGGAAAAGGTGCAAAAACAAGTGTGGAGGACATAAGAGCAATAGAGGACGAGGCATATCTTGCACCCAATGAGGGGGACTGCAAGGTGTTCGTGCTGTGGAACAGTGACGAGTATAACGTGCAGTCACAGAATGCTCTGTTGAAGATAATAGAAGAGCCTCCCAAAAACGTCAAATTTATATTTACCGCCTCATCTGCGGGCGGAATTCTGCCCACTGTGCGTTCAAGAGTGTGTACTCTTACGGTAAGCAATGTGAGCGGCAGCTATATTCTTGAGCAGATAAAAAAGGAGAAGACCGCACTTTCGGGAGATAATCTCACAAGTGTGGGTGCATTTTTGCAGTGCTTTGACAAAACAGATATAAAGAGTCTTGATGAAAACCTGCTTTTTCAGTATAAAGACCTTGCGGTGAAGTTTTACAGCGGTCAGGAAAAGCAGCCTGTAAGACTTTTTCCGGCAAAGCGTGAGGAGCTTATGCTTTGCCTTCAGGTGTTTATGCTGGTAACGGCAGAGCTGTGCCGTGCAAAGAATTCGGTTGAGAGCGAAATGAGCTTTTTGACGGATGCCGAAATGAGCGGCTGTGTTGCAAAATCATCTCTGAGAAGAGCACATGCAGTGTATGATGCACTTGAAAAAGGCTATATCCTTGCGGAGGAATATGCCAATATTAATGCAACCATCAGTTATTTGTGGCAGAGTATAAGATAGATATTGTACCTGTCATATGAAAGGATTATATTTTTTGTATGAATAACAATAACAATCAGAACGGTAAGGAAAGCGATATCATTACCAAAAAGGGCTTTCTGATTTCACTTCCGGGAAAGAAAAACAACGAGGTAAGTACGACAAGCTCAATTCATATGTCGTCTGATGCACCTGCCAAGGATGTAAAGGGTGACAAAACCTCAAAGGATGC
>JAZNIM010000076.1:0-11232 GCA_045577475.1 Eubacteriales bacterium
TTAATTTCAAGCATTGCCTTTTCCTCCTCTGAACAAAAGTATGCCGAGAAAGAACAGTGCCCCAAACGAGGAAAGCACAATTCCAACAGGAATGTTTGAGGGAGAAAAAAGCACCTTTGACAAAAGATTTGACAACAGCACAAGACAGCTTCCGGTAAGAGCACTTGCAGGCAAAAGAGTTCGGCTGTTTTCCTTTACAAACACCCTTGCTATATGGGGCGACATAAGTCCCACAAACCCCAAAAGTCCCGCAAAGGACACAACAGCTCCGCTGCACATGCTTGCAATAAGCATAAAAATAACACGTATCGATGACGGCTTTTCTCCAAGTGCCGAGGCAACCTCGTCGCCGAGAAGCAGCATATCGCACTTTTTTGACATAGCCGCAGACAGCACAAAGCATACGGAAATCATGATAAAAGGGATTGTCAACTGTTTTAGCGGAATGTTTGAAAGAGAGCCGATTGAAAAACCGTTATAGCTTACAAGTACATCCGAGTCCAGAAGGGAAATAAGGGAAATTCCTGCCGTGAGCACAGAACTGAAGGCAAGTCCCACAAGAATAACGGATGCAGTTGTAAGTCCGATTTTACGGGAAAGGGCAATAATCACAAGTGTTGACAAAAAAGCACCGCCAAAGGCAAAAAGTGGAGTAAGCACATACAGCGACGGAAAAAAGTACAGCAATACTATCACACCAAAGCCTGCCCCCTGACTTACACCGATAAGATTGGGGCTTGCCATTTTGTTGTCGGTGATGCTCTGAAGAATGTGTCCCGAAATTCCAAGTCCCGTTCCCGCAAGAACAGCTGCCAGCATTTCGGGTATTCTTACCGAGTGAATAATAACTCCGTAAGGCGTTGATGTTTTTCCGAAAAGTGCAGTAAAGAAGTCGGAAAGAGGAATATAAACCGAGCCGCAACGCAACGATAAAAGGCATAGAGCAACAAGCACTATGCCGCCTGATATAAAAAACAGCTTTGTTGATTTATTGCGTTGTTTCTGCTCCATATAAAAGCTCCGCTAAATATTTGTAAGCCTTGTCCCAACGGCTGTTCGGCTTGTACTGGAACATATCCTTGGGCAAAAAGGCGTAATTTCCTGTTTTGATGCTTGTAAGACTTTGCCACAAGTCGGTTTCTAAAAGTGAACCGACATAATCCCTTGCCGCCTGTTCATCTCCCATGGGAGAAAAGAAGATGAAGTCGGGGTCTTCAAGAAGTATGTATTCTATGCTCAGTTCATCCGAAAGCACCGAGGAAGTGTCGGCAATGTTTGTTGTGTGAAGCTCATCCAGCATTTTGCACACAAAGTTTTCATCCTTCGTCTTAGCCTTTGTTGCCTTTGAGGAGGATGCACAGCGGACAAACAGAATTTTTTTCTTATCCCCCGATGTATCAATGCCGTCCTTTACTTGGGCTATTGCGTCTTTTACCTTGGTGACGTTCTTGTCGTAACAATCGGGACGCTCAAAAATTTCGCACAGAATACTCATTACTCTGTCGTAATCCTCAAAACCGTCAACCCTGAAAAGTGCAAAGGGAATACCGCTGTTTTCCAAAAGCTCTGCTGTTTCCCTGTGTGCGGCAATGTCATATGATCCGATTATGAAATCGGGACTTTCAGACAGCAAAAGCTCAGTGTTTATGCTTTTACCTGCCCCTGCGTCAACAAGTGCCGTGTCCGTACTTGCAAAGCCTCTCTCGACGCTTTCTCCTACGGTGATATCCACGCTTCCACCCGACAGAAGCACCATATCCGCAAAGGAGGAAAACAACACCGCAATCTTCTCCGGCTTTTCCGTAAGAGTGATGCTTTTACCCGAATTGTCCGAAAAGCTTACATGATAGTCCTTTGCCTGTACCGTCAAGGAAGCATCCTCAGCGGTACAAGTCTTTTGCTCACAGCCGATAAAGAAAGAAGTTAAAACCACAGCTGTCAGCAATGCAAAAAGCCTTTTCATTATGCTAAAATCTCCGACTTTCTTTGGAGAAGCTCGCCTGAAACAAGGATTTTCTCTGCGTTTTCAAAGCCTATTCTTGCGATTGTGTCCGCAAATCTTTCACCTGCCTGTCCCTTATTACGGAACAGGAGAATTGCACCCTCAACCACCTTCATAACCTCATCCTCGCTTGTAAGGATTATTGAAAGAGGTCTGCCCTGTGCACTCTTTTTGCCCCATCTTCCGCCGATGTAAACCTTGTAGCCGTCCGTGTATTCTTCTACTGCACCGAAGGGACATTTTGTGCGGCATCTTCCGCAGCCGTTACATTCTTTTTCGGGAATGACAATTTTACCGTCTTCAAGACGTGCACACTTTACCGGACAAGCCTTTTCCACCTGACAAACTTTGCAGCCGCGGCATTTGTCAAGGTTTATGACAGGTCTTCTCTGACCTATGATGCCAAGGTCGTTAAGGTCAGGCTTTACGCAGTTGTTGGGACAGCCTCCCACGGCAATTTTGAATTTATGGGGAAGCTTGACATTGTGATAGCCTTTATAAAACTCATTATGGATTTTTTCCGAAAGTCCGTAGGTATCAATAAGTCCGTACTGACAGGTTGTGCCCTTACAGGAAACCACGGGACGAACCTTTGGACCTGTTCCGCCAACCTCAAGACCGTTGTCTGCAAGATAGTCGATAAACGGCTGTATATTATCATAGGGAATATGCTGAACCTCAACGGTAAGACGTGTAGTAAAAGCCACCTTGCCGTTGCCGAATTTATCGGCTGCCTGTGCTATCACACGCAGCTTTTGCGTGTCAATTCTTCCGTTTACCGTAAGCACTCTTGCATTGAAGTGTGCACCTGTTGTTTTATCTATAAGAAAGCCGAGTCCTTTGACGGCGGCGATTTCTTCGGGAGTGGGTATTCTTATTTCTTCACTCATTGTAATCCTCTTTTCCGTAGCTTTTTATATAATTATACCATATAAAAGAATTTTGTCAACCGAGTTCAAGGCTCATTCTGTACTTGCCCGGTGAATATCCCGTTTCATTTTTGAATGCGTTGCTGAAGGCATATACAGAACTGTAGCCAAGCAATAGGGATATTTCCGTTATGCTTCTGTCACCCTGCGACAGCAGAATTTTTGCCTGCTCAAGCTTTGTTTTTTTGCAGTAATCTGAAATTGTTTCACCCGTCACCCGCTTGAACATGCTTGAAAGATAGCTGTAATTATAGCCCGAAACAAGCGACAGCACCGTCAGGGATTTAAGGGAGAAAATATGGGTGTCAATATATCCCGCGACCTTATTGCACACCGCTTGCTCTCCCGATATGTGACTGCCCTGCTCACCTACTCCCGCAGTTTTGAAAAGACGGATAATTTCCTTTATAATAAGCCTTACCGCAAGGGTAAAGTATTCGTTTTCATCCCCTGAGCAGGCAAGATATGCACCTATACAGCCGTCCACAAGATAAGCAATACGCTTTTGCCTGAATTTTCTGTGGCTGAAATGAGATGCCTTGCTGACAATGTCGTCAAAGTCAGCTCTTATATCCTCCTGCAAGGGAACAAAAGACAGAAAATCGTACTTTAACGGATGCTTTGTGCTTGATATAATGGAATGAACCTCACAGGGAAAGGACAGATATATGTCGCCCCGTGAAATTTCAAGCCGTTCTCCGTCGGTTTCGATTATTCCCTCCCCATCTGTTACTACCGTCAGCTCAAACCAGTCAAGATGCGTGTGCTTACCTACAACGTAACCTGCACCGCACACTATTCTTCCTACCTGTACGGGTCTGAAGGGTGCATCCTCTGCAAAACCGTCAAATTCCTTTTTATTGAGAATATGCTCATGGTTCATACAAAACCGCCTCCGTAAATATAATAAACGATTTTATTAAAAAAATCAACCGTAAATACTTGATTTGTTGAAAAAATCCAAAAAAATATTAAATAATACAAATAAATAGCATTTACAAATGGCAATTACTGTGTTAAAATGAGAAAAAAGCAAAAGTCAAATTATATTACGGAGGTAACTATAATGAAAGTTGTAGCAGTTGTAGGCTGCGGAAGAATTGCAGACAGTGCACATTTTCCCGCACTCAGTCAGATGGATGAGGTAAGAATCAAGTACGCATGCGACCTTATCAAGGAAAAGGCTGAAAGAATCAAGGAAAAGTACCCCAAGGTAGAAAACGTAATCACAGATTACAAGGAAGCACTCAGTGACCCCGAGGTTGACGTTGTTTACGTTCTTACCCCAAACTTTGCGCACTATACCGTAACCATGGATGCACTTAATGCAGGAAAGCATGTTTTCTGCGAAAAGCCCATTACCGTAAGCTATGCACTCAGTAAGGAAATGCAGGCTCTTGCAAACGAAAAGGGTCTTATGCTCAACATCGGCGTTTGCAACAGATTCCACAAGTCTGTTGAGCTGCTTCAGGAAATGAACGAAAAGGGCGAATTCGGCAAGATTTACCACGTATACTGCTCCTTCAGAGCATGCCGCAGTATTCCCGGTCTTGGCGGTGCATTTACAACAAAGTCTATGTCAGGCGGCGGTGCACTTATTGACTGGGGCGTACACTTTGTTGACCTTATTCTCTACATCCTCGGCGATGCAAAGGTTAAGAATGTAACAGCCGATGCATATTGCGAAATGGCAAAGGACATGAAGGAATATAAGTACAGAAGCATGTGGGCTGAAGATACAAAGGATATTGAAAACGGCACAAACGACGTAGACGATTTCGTATCAGGCTATGTAAGAACAGACAAGGCAAATATTTCCATAAACGGATGCTGGGCACAGAACCTTGACATCGGCGAAATGTACATAGACTTCCTGGGTGACAAGAAGGGTGCAAGACTCAACTACGGCGGTCAGTTCCAGGTGTTTGACGGCGAAACTCTTGAAACCGTAAAGACAGAGCACGACATTCCCAACATGTACCTTTGCGAAGACAAGGCATTCATCGAGTCTATTGAAACAGGTATCAAGAACAGAAGCCACATTGACAGAATTATGGAAAGCATGCTTGTGCTTGACAAGATGTACGAAAGTGCTTCTGTAGAACATGAGCTTACAATTACAGAGAGATAAGACTATGAAAAAGATTGGATTTATTGACTACTACCTCAGCGAGTGGCATGCAAACAATTATCCTGCATGGATTGACAAGGCATGTGAAAAGCTTGGACTTGACTACAAGGTTTGCTATGCCTACGGCGAAATAGAGGTAAGCCCTGTTGACGGTGTTACGGGAACAGAGTGGTGTGAAAAGATGGGGGTTGAAAAATGCTCCTCCATCGAAGAAGTATGCGAAAAGAGTGACGTTCTTCTTGTGCTGTGTCCTTCAAATCCCGAAACACATCTGGGATACGCAAAAAAGGTTCTGCCCTACGGAAAGAGAACCTATATCGACAAGACTTTCACTCAGAATCTTGCAGAGGCAGAAGAGATATTCGAGCTTGGCAAGAAGTACAATGCGCCCTTCTTCTCAACATCTGCTTTGAGATATGCAAGTGAGCTTCCCTTGTTTGACGAACTGAAAGGCAAAAAGGTATTTACCATTACAGGCGGCGGACGCAGTTTTGAGGAATACAGCGTTCATCAGATTGAAATGCTGGTAAAACTCACAAACAGCAAAGCACAGAAGGTTGAAGTAAAAAATCAGAACGGCGGAAAAATGAGAATTTGTACCGTTTACATGGAAAACGGCGATATCGGAAACCTCATTTACGCACCCTCCTACGGCTTTACCGTTTCAGGACAGGACGACGGCGAAGGCAAAGGTATTACCAAGAGCATGTCGGGTGACTTCTTTGCCTGCCTGATTGATGACATTCTTAATTTCTACGAAACGGGAGAATGCAGCTTTGAAAGCTGGCAGACTCTTGAGTGTATGAGAATAAGACAGATGCTTCTTGAAGCGTAATATAATTTCAGCAAGGTTACCTTAATGACAACAATGGGCTGTATCAAAGCAAATTGATACAGCCCCGTTTTTTATTTATTTGTTGCCTACAAAGTCCGAAAGCGGCATAAGCTTTCCGTCAAGCAGGTAAAAGGCTTTAAAGCTTGTACTGTCCTTGGGAAGAATGAAATCGTACTCAGTAAAGTGTGCGGTTATATTCTTCATTTCAATGCCGTTAGTTTTTCCATTTTCGTCAAAATACACTATGTAAACCGAAGTGTACTGCGATGCATATTCATAGCCTCTGATTACGTTCAATGTATATAGTCCGCTGTAGTCGGAATGAGTCAGGCTGAAGTGGGTGTCATTTATGAGTGAAATTGTAAGGTGAATTTCCATCCCCAAGGTTTCCGTTCCTGCCATGGAATAACCGTATGAAAGGCTTCCGTAGGGAATGTATTTACCTACAAGAGCTCCGAGCACATTATTATCCAACATCCATGTAAGAAAATCGCCGTTTGTGGGGTCATACATAACTGCATGCCATACTCTGTCCTCTATTTTTTCGTAAAGCAACGCACCGATTTTGTCGGCTGAATACTCGGGTGTCATGGTGTGTTCGGTTGCCGCCACCTCAAAATATCCGTAGCCTGAGCATTGCTCTCTGTCGCAAACGGGAAGGCTGTCGGCATAAAAGCCTGCGTCGGGTGTGTGGCCTGCCTCAAAATCGTGATACTCTCTTGCGAAATACAAATGGTAGGTGTCATGCCCCTGGTCGTCCCATGTTACGTCTGTGTAAAGACATATTCCGTCAATCCACATAAGTGTCCACTCGTGTCCTACATATTCATCTCTTGCCTGATTATAGCTTTCACCCTTGACTGACCACGCCTCAATACCTGCCTCGTGGAGAAGATACTGATACAGCTCTGCATAGCCTGCACAAACGGCTCTGCCGTCAACAAGTGCACCGTAGGCAGTCTGGTGGTTAGGACCGAATTCGTATGTTACAATATCGCACACCCTGTCGTGAAGCCACAAAGCATAAGCATACCCCGTTTCAAAGTCAGTGCTTTTCTCGGAGACTTTTTCATACATTTCCTCTATAAGACCGTCAACCTTATCCTGAAACATTTCGCTGTCAGTTTCTATCAGCGTTTTGAAGGTGGCAGCCGCCGCAGAATCCGTGTCCCATCTGAGTACATCCTCGTACAGGGAGTATATGGGGTATATCGTTGTCATGCTGTCCAAAGGCTCACCGTAACCGTAGGAACCGCTAAACCAAAAGCGTTCGGGGTGGTCAGAGGTATACGCCTCAAGGAGCATATCAACCTCCTCTTTGGTAAAAGAGCCATCGTTAACAAGGCTGATTATTATTTCAAAGTTCCTAATGCCTTCTTCAAGCTCATCGTATGCATAAAGATACTCCTCGGCTCTGTCCATTTTTTCAAGCATTTTTCTTCCGTAGCCGTCCTTGTCGGGAACGTAAGAGTCATCCTCCTCAAAAAGACTTCCGTAAGCTTCATCGGGAATATTGGCAAGCTCCTGTTGCGTTAACTCAATTGCCGTGATTTCTTTAGCGTTTGCCATGAGCACAAGAAAGGATACAAGAATAGTAAGCATAAATATCTTTGCAAGGGGTGAAAAAGCTTTCATTTTTCTGTCCTCCGTATAAATCAAAGTGAAAATCCCATCGGTATGCCGAAGGGAATTACCTTGAATTTATTGTTTACATTTATATTTTAGCACCAAGCTGCAAGCATGTCAAGCCTTATTGCTTTTTAAAATCATTTGTGTTACAATTAGCCGTAAACATTTTGATACGGTGGAAAGCAAACCACCGTCATATCTTGACAAATGAGTGATTTTCTGTAATAATAGGTACTGACATAATAAAACGCATTTTATGAGAGGGGAACTAAATGGAAAGAAACAGCAGCATTGACCTGTTGAAAACGATTGCTATAATCGGAGTTATAATTATACACACTTGCAGCGGCGGCTATGTTAATCCCATCCCGTCCTTTGATTGGGTTTCGTCTGTATTCTGGGGCAGCATTGTAAGAGCAAGCGTACCGCTGTTTTTCATGTGCAGCGGCGCGTTGTTACTCAACCCTCACAAGGAACTGTCGCTGAAAAAGCTATACACCAAAAACCTGCTGAAAATTGTGGTTGCCATGATTGTATGGGCGATGGCTTACAAGGTGTATCATCTTTATACTGCGGGGACGCTCTGCCTTTCCGCATGTTATCACGCCCTGAAGCAGGTGCTCCTGTTTGAGCAGGAGTTCCACCTGTACTACCTGCACATTATAATTATTGTATATGTTTTTCTGCCCATCACACGAGTATTTATAAAAAATGCCTCACGCAAGGAATTGATATATGCCCTTGCAGTATGGTTTTTACTTGGCATCGTTTATCCCACAATAAGATTTTACCCGCCGTTCAATATGATTACGGGAATTCCCGTACAGTGGGCAATGAACATGACATATTCCGCCATAGGCTACGGTATTCTGGGATATTACCTGTCCTGCTACCCGCCCCGCCGCACAATAAGTGCGTTTGCCGTAGGTGCTTTAGGCTTTTTATCGGTGTTTGGACTTACGGTTTACATGTCAATAAAAAGCGGCTATCTGTATCAGAATTTCTTTGAAGGCATGTCTATAGGCGTATCGCTTCTTGCAGCAGGCATATTCGGAGTATGCACAAGGCTTTCGCCCAAGCAAAACGGCATAACAATGAAAATCGTCACAAGAATATCCAAAGCAAGCTTTTGCATCTATTTATTCCACGTATTTATTATTTACTTCTTCATGGAGCATAATATTACCGTCAGCTTCCTGCCTACTCTGATTTCAATACCGCTGGTTGCGTTACTGAATTTTGCTTTATCTTATTGTTGTTACTTTATTCTGTCGAAAATACCCGTTATAAACAAGTGGCTTATATAGTGAATGTGGCTGTATCAATTTGTTTTGATACAGCCATTTCTTAACGCTTCGTGCCCCCTTGGGGTTCAATCCCTACAAAAAAATCAGGCAACACGCCAAAGCGTATCACCTGATTTTGGAGCTGGTGATGGGATTTGAACCCATGGCCTATTGATTACGAATCAATTGCGCTACCACTGCGCCACACCAGCATTACTCATGTATTATACTCGTTTTATGCCGTTTTGTCAAGCATAATTTTCAACATTCCGAAAAAACGCAATAAAATAACAACATTACCGTATCATCAGTAAAACACCCCGTCCGACTGATTTTGTTTACGTCGGTCAGACGGGGTTATATTCAGGTATTATCAGCGGGAAAGCAGGTTTATGTAAAGTCCGCCTACTACCGTTCTGTTCTGGAAGGAGTGGTGAACGGCACTCTTGGTGCAGTACCAGTCGGTCATGGGAACTCTGTCCCCTGTTTCACTCATCATTTTAATCATGCTGTCGCAAACGGCATCAAAGTATTCCTTGTCGTCAAAGATTACGGTTGACCACATGAGCCAGTCAATCTTTGTATAGTCTTTTCTGCTGTCAAGAGGTACACCGTAACGGTTAAGCTTTGTCTTGTAAAGCTCGATTTCCTTTTTCTTGACGTCCTGACTGAAGATGTTATAGCTGAGAAGATTATCCCATACGATGTTGTACTTCAGGCTCCAGCTGTCCTCTACGTCAAATGCAAGGCGTGTGCCTTCCTTATTTGCCGCATCCTTTTCCCACTTTTGTGCATATTCCTTTGCAAGACTGCAGTAGCTTTCTTCGCCCGACATATCGCCGTATGCGTAAAGTCCGAGAATAGCCTTTAAGCTCAGGTTGCAGTTGTGGTTGAGGTGACCTGCAAAGTCGTCGGTGCAAAGCTGATTTCCGGGGTCATAGCCGAATTTTGTAAGATATTCAGCCCACTGACCAAGGATTGCCTTGTTCTCCTCAAAAAACTTCTTACCGATTTCGCCCCCGTACTTCATTACAGCCGCAACGCAAAGAAGCATGTTTCCCGCTTCCTCAACAGGCATCTGCATGTGCTCTAAAAGCTCGCCCGTTGCCTTTTCAAGTCCGTAAACCTGTCCGTTTGCAAGAGGATACTGACCTACGTCATGAGGTGTAAAATCATACTTCCATGCATCACTTTCTGCAAATCTGATAATGGGTCTTAACATGCCGAGAACAAGCTCGGGGTTATACTTCAAAAACAGCGGAATTGAGGGATATGTAACGTCAAGTGTGCCGATACAGCCATTGGAGTCACATTCCTTGGACAGGAAGATTACATTATCATTTTCATCAAGCACAAGCTTATGTGCCGCAATTGCCTGACGGTATGCAAGAATTGCAATGTTCTTGTAATCTTCGCCAAGCTTTCCTGCTTCAGCTGTAAGCTCGCTATCAAACTTGTCGCAAAGAGCCTTGATTTCTTCGTATCTTGCATCGGAATCAGCAAGCATTTCTTCAAAAGACCCGAACTGCTTTTTATATGCTTCATCCAGCTTTGTGCCGAAATACTGAATGGGATGAACTTCATCGTAGCCGACGGTAATTACACCCTTCTCGTCTTTTCTTCCGCAAGCAAGATATACAACATCTGTGTACGGAGTATATTCCTTGTCGTAATCCATAACACCTCTGCTTCTTGCAGTGTTCTGCATTGCATAGCAGTTTTTATCGGCAATGTGCAAATAGCCCCAATCAATAAGCACCGGGTCACCCGAGAAACTAAGCACGTTCTGTTCTGCATTTCCGCAAAAGCCGGAAACATCAGTTTTGCCGAACTTTACTTTTCTGTCATAATCGTTTACGCAAATTTCGGCTGATACACCAAAGTGGAATTCAAACTTTTCCTCGGTCTTGCTTTCAACCTCATATGCAACATAGCTGACAGGTCTGCAAAGAATGTCAAGTCTGTCAAGAAGCAGCGGAGATGTAAAGGTCACGGTTGCCTTAACGCTGTCGTTTTCAAACACATAGGTTGTGGAAAGAGGTGAAACAGAAACAGAGCTGTACGCCATTTTCTGCTTTGAGCCGATAAACACATTATGAAACCTATTACAGCCTGCAAGGATATATTCCTCCTTGCCGTTTGAAAGGGACATAAATATGGGAGCAGGTCTGCCTGTCCAATGCTTTGCAAAATTGGAATCAAGTCTTTCGGAATCTGCCCAGATGGAAATATACGGGTACTGACGTAGACACGGCAGATGCGGAAGAATACGCCTGGAGCTGTTGGCTGAACTGCTTTTCTCCTTCCACAGAAACGAGGTAACAAATGGAAACTGTTTTTTCTTATCTGAAACAGCGCTTCGGCTACGACAACCTTGACCGAGGATTTTATCGGACGGTGGCGGAGTGGGAGCGTTGGTA
>JAZNIM010000077.1:0-17611 GCA_045577475.1 Eubacteriales bacterium
ATGGTTTGCCACGTTCTCAGATATACAAGTGCATTCCGTTCGCTTAAAAAGTACCTTGATGAAGGCTATGTGGGTCAGCTCATTTCAGTTAACCACCTTGAGTCAGTAGGCTATGCACATCAGAGTCACAGCTTTGTAAGAGGTAACTGGGGTAACAGCGAGGAAAGCTCACCGATGCTGCTTCAGAAGTCTTGCCATGACCTTGACATTCTTCAGTGGTTAATCGGTAAGGAATGTAAGAGAGTGCAGTCCTTTGGCTCACTCACACACTTTGTTCCCGAAAACGCACCTGCGGATGCTCCCGAAAGATGTGCTGAAGGATGTCCTCATAAGGATGAATGTCTGTATCATACGGATAGAATTTATAAGTCAAATCTTCCCGGCTTCTGGTTCAAGGCGCATATTGCAGATACAAAAACACCTACACCCGAGCAGATTGATGAAGTACTTGCAACCAAGCAGTATGGCAAGTGTGTGTATAAGTGCAATAATGACGTAGTTGACCATCAGATAGTAAACATGGAATTTGAAGACGGTCTTACCGTAAACTTTACAATGACGGCATTTGCAAACTTCGGTCGTCAGATTCGCCTTATGGGTACAAAGGGTGAGCTGTGGGCTAATGTTGAGCACACAGAGGCGGATTTCTATGATTATGCAACGGGAAAAACCACAAAGCTTCCTCTTAATGCCAACGGCGTAGACTCCTCCATTGCAGGCGGACACGGCGGCGGAGATACAGGCATCATTCAGGTGCTTTACGAATATGTAAACGACAGTGTTGATATGAAGGAAGTAAGCGAAATTGAGGTTTCCTGCAAGAATCATATGATTGTATTTGCAGCTGAGGAAGCAAGACTTAACGGCACCGTTGTTGACGTTGATAAGTATACAAAGAAGTTTATTTAATAGTTAATAATGATGATGAGGCAGGGCTTTTCGGCTCTGCCTTTTTGCGTGCAAGGAATACAAAAATATAGAATACCGCCTGTGTTACATAATGGTAATAAAATAAAGGAGGAATATTTATTGACAAAGCCGCTGTAAAGTAATATAATTAAAATGATATTTTATGTTAATGGGTGAAAAGGCATGATTTTTAATTCCGCAGTAAAGCTGCTTGATATTGCAAATGAAAAGTATAAAGATAATATTGCTGTTACTGACGAAAACGGCTCGCTCACATATGCCGAGTACCGTGAAAAATCCATGAAGCTTGCAGGAGGACTTCTGCCTTATCTTGAAGAAGGCGACGGAGTAAAGCCTGTTGTGGTGTGTATGAAGAAGTCCAAGGAGATGCTTTGTACCTTTATGGGAATTATGTACTGCGGCGGCTCATATGTTCCTGCACAAAGCGATATTCCTTTGCCAAGACTTGAAAAGATTGCCGAGAACTTAAATCCAAGACTTATCGTGTACGATGAAAACACAAAAGAACATGTTCTGTCAAAGGATTTGGGTGTAAAGTGCGTTTCCTTTGAGGAACTGTTGCAGGCTTCGGCTGATGAAGAAAAGGTTTCAAAGATACTTGACTCTGTTGTAGATACCGACCCTATATACATGATGTATACTTCAGGCTCAACGGGAACACCAAAAGGCGTAACAGTATCCCATAGGGGTGTTGTTGACTATGCAATGTGGACAAGCAAAACATTCGCCTTTACACAAAATGATAAGTTTGGCAATCAGGCTCCCTTCTATTTTGACAATTCCATTTTTGATATATATACCTGCCTTCTTACGGGTGCAGAAATGAATATTATTCCCGAAACCCTGTTTATGTTTCCCTCAAAGCTTCCCGAGTTTATACGTGATAATGAACTTACAACAATATTTTGGGTGCCTACGGTGATGATAAACGTGGCAAATTCGGGAGCATTGTGTGAAGTAAAGATGCCTTCCCTTAAAAACGTGCTTTTCTGCGGCGAGGTAATGCCGAATTCGGCACTTAACGTATGGAGAAGAGATGCGGGAGAGCTTATGTACGCAAACCTTTACGGACCTACGGAAATTACCGATGTGTGTACCTACTACATTGTTGACAGAAAATTTGAGGATAACGATAAGCTGCCCATTGGTATACCCTGTGAAAACATGAAGGCGGTAATTCTTACCGAGGATAATAAAAAAGCAAAGGTGGGCGAACACGGAGAGCTTTGTATTGGCGGCAGCGGTGTTTCATTGGGATATTTTAACTCAAAGGAGATAACCGATAAAGCCTTCATTCAGAATCCGCTGAATCCTTACTATCATGAAAGACTGTACAGAACTGGCGATATCTGTTATATGTCCGAGGACGGGCTTATAATGTATGTAGGACGTATGGACAGCCAGATAAAGCTGAAGGGAAACAGAATTGAGCTTGGAGAAATTGAAAACGCCGCACAGTGTTTACCCGAAATTGAAAACGCGTGTGCTATATTTGATGCTGAGAATGAGAAGATTTTTCTCTTTGCCGAAAGCTCGGAAAAGCTTGTTCTGAGAAAAGTGAACAATGAACTGAAAAAGTATATTCCAAAATATATGCTTCCAAGCGAGCTTGTATGCCTTGAAAAGCTACCCCATACAGCAAACGATAAAATTGACAGAGTAACTCTTAGAAAAACCTATATTACGGGAGAGAATAAATGAAAAATCTTACCGAATACATTGAATTGACATCCGCAAAGTACCCCGATAAAACAGCACTGCGGTATGAGGATGAAACTGAAACCTATACATCGCTTCGGAGTAAGGCAAGAAGCATCGGCTCAAGCCTTATCTCATTGAACAGTGATGACAGTATCAATCCCGTTGCTGTTTTTCTGCCGAGAGGTACGCTTCCCGTTGTGTGCTATATGGGAGTGTTGTATTCGGGACTTGCATATGTTCCCATGAACTACTTTCTTCCCGATAACAGACTTAAAGCTACCTTTGAAACCCTTGAGCCTCTTTGCGTTATTACCGACGATGAAAATAAGGAAAGAATTGCATCCCTTTGCAGTTGTAAGGTTGTAACTCCCGATGAACTGCTTGCGGGTGACGGTGATGATAAGGCAATTGATGCAAAAATCCGCTTTTGCTGTGACTGTGACCCTGCATATGTAATGTTCACATCAGGCTCAACGGGAACGCCGAAGGGCGTGACAATATCCCACAGAGGCGTAATAGACTACGTTGACAGTATGCTGTGCGAGTTTGATATAAATGAAAACACGGTAATCGGCATGCAGTCGCCGCTGTATTTTGATATATCGGTTTTTGATATGTATGTGGCGTTTTGCACAGGTGCAGAGCTTGTAATAATTCCCGATAAAATATTCATGTTCCCAAAAATGGTTCCCGAATATGTGAATGACAAGAATATTAACCTCATTTACTGGGTACCTACGGTGTTTGATGCACTTGCAAATGACGGGATTCTGAATGAAGTTCCGTTTAAATACGTTAAGACGGTAATATTTGCAGGTGAAGCAATGCATAATACAACCCTTAATGTGCTTCGCAAAACTCACTCCGACTGTACCTTTACAAACCTTTACGGACCTACCGAAACCTCGGTTATCAGCATGATTTATAAGGTGGACAAGCCGTTTCGTGATGATGAGCCGCTTCCTATCGGCGTTGCTTGTAAAAATTCAAGAGCATTTATTGTTGATGAACAGGGAAGCGAAGTTAAGGATGAAGGCGTGAGAGGAGAAATAGTCCTCGGCGGAATAGGTGTGGGTCTTGGTTACTGGAACAATAAAGAGGTTTCGGATAAAGCCTTTGTTCAAAGCCCTCTTGGTGATAAATACTTTGAACGTGTTTACAGAACGGGGGATATAGGCTATTATAAAGACGGAATAATGATGTTTGCAGGCAGAGCCGACAGCCAGATTAAGCACAGAGGAAACAGAATTGAGCTGTCGGATATCGAGTGTGCAGCAGCAAGCGTTAACGGAGTAAAGGCAGTGTGCGCACTGTATGACAGCGAAAAGCAGGAGATTGTAATCTTTGCCGAAAGCGAAATTGATTGGAATCTTAGAAAATTCAACCTTGAACTGAAAAAGCTGCTTCCGCCTTATATGATGCCTGCAAAGCTGTATTTGCTTGACAGTATGCCCCATACACCAAACGGAAAAATTGACAGAGTAACATTAAAAAAGATATTAACGGAGGAAAACTGAAATGACAGTAAGCGAAAAGATTTTTGAATTTGTAAGAGAGCACTTTGATATCGGTGATGACCCCGATTATACACCCGACGTGCACCTTTTTGACGAAGGCTTTGTGGATTCCCTGGGTGCAGTTGAAATTATCGCATTTGTTGAAGAAGAATTCGGCGTAAAGATTACACAGAAGGATATTACGCTTTTCCCCATGAATACGGTAAATGAAATAGCAAAGGTTGTAGAGTCAAAGAACTGACCTTGCTTTACTGAAAGGATAAAATATGTGGTTTCTTGATACCGGAATATTCTCCCGAATGGTTGTTGCATGTATCGTACTTATGCTTACAAGCATTGTGTCAACAAAAGTGTTCGGCAAGAATGTTATGAAGCATCTTTTGCTTCCCATAGACCTTCTTCTTATAGGCTTTGTTTCTTGGAAGCTGTGCTTGTTTTACGCGTGCTATACCCTGATTACTTACGGCTTTACTTTGATACTGAAGCATGCAAAAGCAATGAGAAAGACGCTGTTTGTACTGCTGTGCCTTGCATGCACGCTGCCGTTTTTCTATGTGCGGCTGACGGGATTTTTTGATGTGCTTCCCAAGATTTTCGTGCTTGTTGGATTTTCCTATAATATGCTTAAAGCCGTGGATGCACTGTACTATACTTACTATACACAAACGGGTTTGTCTTTGTATACCTATGCAAATTACATACTGTTTTTCCCAACGGTAACCTCGGGACCGATTTTCCGCTACCGTGATTTTGATGCAACCTTTGCTTGTCCCAAAAACGTTGACGGAGAGCTGTGCGAGGAATGTATAAAAAAGGTAATACGCGGCTTTTTCAAAAAAATGGTAGCAATGGGTGTTGTAAGCTTTGTGCTTGACAGAGTGATGTATACCTTGGTGGACGGAGAAAAGGTGCTTAACGAATTTACGTTGCTGACAACACTATTTGTAATTGCCCTGAGCTATATGACACTGTACTTTGACCTGTCCGGATATTCTGATATCGCAATAGGTCTTGGCAGAATTGTGGGTATAAATGTGCCCGAAAATTTCAAGAAGCCGTGGCTTTCTCCATCCTTTACGGTGTTCTGGAGAAACTGGCATGTCACTCTCAGCGACTTTATCAGAGAGCATATTTTTGTAGTTCTCAACGGCAAGAAGCTGAATAAATTCGTAAGCGGTGTTATTGGCTTTGTCACAATGCTTGTAATGTCCCTGTGGCATGGCTTTACAATGCCTTTTGTTGTAAGCGGCGTATATAACGGACTTCTGCTGGCAATAGAAAACATATTCGGTATTACAAAGGCTGATAAAAGAAAGAATAAGGCTGTGTTTTACCTTCGCTGTGTGATTGTGAGCCTGCTTTTCGGTATCAACAGCATGATTTTTATTTTCGACTTTGATACTATTTTGAATGTGCTTTCAGGCTTTACTTCAAATGTATCGGTGACGGCACTTACTATCATATGTGTGCTTGCCGTGACGGTGCTGTTTCACCTTGCATTTAAAAGTGAGAAGGCTACACGTGCACTTACTTCGGTTAGCTTTGTTGCCATCTTTGCCGCAGTTTTCTTTGCGGTGGATACATATATTACATATAATAATCCTTTTGTTGGAAATCAGATGTTTGTACCTAACGACTTTGAGATTACTCAGCATAAGCACCCCGAAAAGGTGTGGGATAAGGTGCTATACGGAAACTCGGTGGTAATATCGGGTTATGTTGAAGAAGCCTCAAAAAGCGGATATGTAAACCTCGGTGTTGACTGCGGACAGCTTTGCGACCTTGAAAAAATGCTTGAAAAGGGGCATGTAAAGGTGGGAAGCGAGCTTGCAATCGGCATTAACTACCTGACGCTTTATGACGAGTTTGAAACCAACCCCTCGTATATCTGGCATAAGAAGTGGTATCAGCCTGCTGCATATTTCCACAGAGATAAAATCATTTCGGCATTTGATGCAATAATGGAGCGTATGGATGCAGACCATCCGTATCCCTTTACCGGCTATTATAAGTATCCACTTGAAAAGGCAGTTTATTTCGGAAACCTTCCGCCCGATAAGCTTGCGGAAAAAGAGGCAGTTTACGAGGAAAGATACTATAACCTTGATGATTCAAAATTCGATAAGAATATAAAATCACTTGGTGAAATAGTAAAATTCTGTGAAAAGAAGAACATTGAACTGTTTGTGTTCTGGATGCCCTGGAATCCGGATGCAAAATACCCCGAGCTTTGCGACAGACTAAAGGCAAGGGTGGGGGATGTGCTTGAAGGAACGGATGTTGAAGTATATGACCTTACAGACAGACTTGAAGTAAAGTATTTCCACGATACGGGTCATATCGAATATGAAACGGGTGCACCTGTATTTACGGCGGTGTTTGATGAGCTTGTAAATACATGGCATGCTGAAAATAAATGAGGAGAAACCATGAAAGAGAATTATTCGCTTTTAAAAAAAATCGGCACTGTTTTGCTGTATTTGTTAATGCTCGGGGCGGTGTGCGTGTTTTTTGAAGGCAACGGAACATTTATTTACGAGGCGTTTTAATGAATATCAGGTTATTTGTAAAAAAGACTGTTTCTTTTGCGATAACGGCTTTGCTTGTTGCACAGAACTCCTTCACACTTGCGGTTAAAACGCAGGAGAACGGGGTATATAAAGCAGAGGAAGCCGAAACCGACGTAATTGTTTCCGACAAAGAAACGGTCGATGATGAATTTCTCAGCCGTCAGCTTGTGCTTCATTACGGCGGAAATAGCTATGAGGAAACATTGAATCATCTTGAAAACTCCCTTTTTGCATCTAAGCAGATTGAGAGTCTTGATATACAAAACGGTTTTCACCCAAGAAACCTTGAAGGCTACGACTGCGTATATGTTGATGAAACCGTGGGGTTACTCGAGTACAGAACTGCAATTGCAGGCTTTCTTGAAGAATATGTCAAGGGCGGGGGAAGTGTATTTCTTCCAAACGATGCTGCGGAATATTTTTCAAATGAGCTTTTGGGAATAAGTGATAAGGTAAAGCTTAACGGCGTGCCGAAGGGACTTGTAAACGCTGCGAAGGGAACGGATATGGAAACTCTCGGCGAGCTTGTGTGCGACTTTGCAAAGCTGTTTGAGGGTTATACTGATTATGATTACTTTGCAAAGCAGGATTTCGGCTACAGCTTTGTTACTTCCACTGCAAAGCCTGTTGTTAAGGATAAGGACGGCAGAGCTGTATATGCCATGAACAGCTACGGCAAGGGATATGTTTTCATTACAAATCCGTTGCTGCCAAATGTGTTCAATATCAACAGCTTTGACAGACAGCACAGCGGCTATACCCAGCGCCCCTTTGCCGCATCCTCGGCAGGAGCCAACAGCCTTATTAAAGGTGAATTTGCGTCCTTTGTTTCAAAGCAGAAAAATGGCTTCAGCCTTGAGCGAACCTTCGGTTCATACGGTACACAGCCGATAGCATGGCAGCTTCATTATGAGGAAATCACGGGTATTGAAAATAATGCAAGTGTTCTGTTTTCCGAAATATGTAAGAGATACAGTCAGGTACCGTCTTTTACACTTATAAGAAATACATATAAATGGTTTTCAAGATATGAGAGCCTCAGCTACCTTGATATCAACGGAAATATATGTAATCTTGACTTTAATGAGGGTGCATATTCAAACGGTACGCATGTAATTGCGGGAAATTCAAATCTGTATACCGTAGAGATTGAAGACACGGGAAGCTATTTTGTAGACCTTAAAAGTTCAAAGCAGAGGCTTTTTCCCTGCATATACGATATTAACGGCGACGGCATGAGTGACGTTATTTGCGGAAGCAGCGACGGCAAATTCTATGTGTTTGAAACGAAGTCTGTGGACGGCAGATGGGTCTGCGATGATTATTATATGATTAAAGACGCAGAGGGAAATGACATTGATGTTGGAGAATACTCCGCACCCGTGATTTTTGATTACGACGGTGACGGCAATGCGGATATTGTGTCGGGTGATAAGTACGGTAATATCAAATTCATTAAGAATTTGGGAAACGGTGCATATGATGTTCCTAAAACCGCAGCAACTCTCAGCGTTTCTGAAACAATGCCTGTTTTGGGAGATGTTGACAATGACGGAACGAATGAGCTTGTAATAGGAAGCTGCAACGGCAAAATATATAGCTACGAAATCGGAAAAGGTAACCTTCATTCCGCAAAGCTTGTCATTGAGGATGAGAATGAAAGCTTTCTCTCACCCTGTGTATACGATATTAATTCCGACGGAAAGAATGATGTGCTTGCAGGAACATATCAGGGATATGTCAAGCGTTATCTTGCGGGAATCGACGGGTATAAAACCTCAGGCTATATTATGGCAAACGAGCCTAACTACAAGGGCAATAACCGTGTAAAGTTCGGAAATAACAGCACACCGAGATTTTTCGATGCTGACGGCGACGGCGAGAATGAGCTTGTGTGCGGCTCTTATGAATACGGACTCAATGTTCCCATAGACAGCCCGTATTTTCAGTTCAGAGATGAGCTTGCCGAGCAGGTAAGGTACATTAAAAATAATGGATTTTACCTTGGAGTTCATTTCTATACCAATGCCTTTGCTACAGAGAAGCGTGAGCTTGCAGAGCTTGATCTTCATAAAAATGCTCTTGCTTCATACGGTATTGATACACAAGACGTCGGCGTAAATCAGCACACATGGTACACTTCCTCTCACAGTGCTGCCCAGACTCTTGAAAGTGTAAAGAACTCGGGTCTTTTGTGGGATAGCGGCTGGCAAAGCTCACAAAGTGTAACCGCACCCCAGTCGAGTACTGAAAACGTACTGGGATTTCCTGCATTTATTGATAAGGATAACGGCATGCTTGCATTTAATACGGGAACGCTGCTGTACCTTGACGACAAAATCACTGATGTAACGGCAAAATACGGCTTGCCTGTGTCAATATATTATCACTGCGACTTTGCTTATGAGAATGAAAAAGCAGCGGAGAATGACGTAAAGCACGTTGCGGATTATACCAAACGTCACGGAATGTCATTTGTCAAAGAGGATCAGCTTGCAAGAATGGTTGCGGCAAGTGCAAACATGAATGTTGCCGTGAAGCGTAATGATGATGGAACGTTAACCTTCAGGCAGGTTGAGAAAAAGACGGATTTTCCCCTTTATGACATTGCATACCAAAATGCTACGGCTGTACGTTTTGAAGTGAGCGTAAATGACAACATAGATGAATATACCACGGATGCGGATTTCTTCTTTAATAAGGATGATGCTCTTACGGTTACGCTGAACAAAGACGTTACGGTGGAAAAAACTGAAAAAAACGGGGAAGAGAAAAAAACTCATATTGCAAGCATCAATGTGCCTTGTAAGGTGATGCACGGTGATGGAATGGCAGTAGTTAGCTTTGAGGACAGAAGCTATGTTGAAATTACCGTAGAAGGCTATGCAGAAAGCACATCCAAAAATGTTACAAGCGAGTATGACGGAGAATTTACTGTCTTCAAAGGCTTTAATGTTAAGAACGTTACAATAATATTCAAATGAGCAACGGGGCGGCAGAATAACTGCTGCTCCTTTTGTGATTATTCATAAATGTTTTTTGAATTTTCAGCTTGTCTATTGAAAAATAATAAATATTGTGATATAATACATGGTAATTGTAAAATGGAATAGTTTCGGAGTGAAATGTAATGAATAATAAAAGCTTTGGCGGAAGCCTGAGTCTGACTCTTGCGGCACTGCTATGGGGAAGCACTTTTGTTGCACAGGAAGCAAATACAGTGGGAACCTTCACCTTTCAGGGCGTTAGAAGTATGGTAGGCTCGCTTTTTCTGCTTGTTGTAATATGCATAATGACAGCGTTCAGAAAGGCAAAGGGAACATATGTAAAGCCTACGGCTGCAGATAATAAAAATCTTGTTGTGGGCGGTATATGCTGCGGTCTTGTGCTGTGCCTTTCAATGAATCTTCAACAGTACGGAATGCAGCTTGGCTCTCAGGCGGGAAAAGCAGGCTTTATTACGGCAATGTATATTCTGATAGTGCCGGTGTACGGACTTTTTGCAAGAAAACGTGTGGGCGTAAAAATATGGGGCTGTATTGGTCTTGCGGTTGTGGGTCTGTTTTTGCTGTGTATTAATTTTTCCGAGCTTGAAAACGGAAGCATTATCGGCATTGGCGACTTGTTTGTTATCCTTTGTGCCTTTTCCTTTGCTTTACATATTATTGTGGTTGACCATTTTGTTGCCAAGGTTGACGGCGTAAAGCTCAGTCTTATGCAGTTTGTGGTGGCGGGAACAATTTCTTGTGTTCTTATGCTTATATTTGAACAGCCAACGGTTGGTGCCGTTGTTGAGGGAGCATTTCCTATTCTGTATGCGGGAATTTGCTCAAGCGGTATTGCGTATACTCTCCAGATTGTGGGACAGAAAAACACACCGCCCGTAATTGCGTCCCTTCTCATGAGCCTTGAATCGGTGTTTGCTGTTCTCAGCCAGATTGCGGTACTCGGAAGAATTCCTTCACCTCAGGAAGCAGTAGGCTGTATAATCATGTTTGCAGCAATAATCATTGCCCAGCTTCCCGAAAAAAAGAGGAATTAAGATGGGGAAAATGATAGCGGTTGTAGGTCCTACAGCCTCGGGAAAAAGCGAAATAGCCGTTATGCTTGCAAAGGATTTTAACGGAGAGGTTGTTTCCTGTGACTCAATGCAGATATACAAGAGAATGGATATCGGTACTGCAAAGGTGTCTGCCGATGAAATGCAGGGAATAGTACATCACCTTGTTGATTTTCTTGACCCCGGCGAGGAATACTCGGTGTCGGATTATGTGCAGGATGCAACAAAAGCGGTTATGGACATCGAAAGCAGAGGGAAGCTTCCCATATTTTGCGGCGGAACGGGACTTTATATTACAAGCTTTCTTTCCGGTATAGAGTTTTCGGAATTTGAAAACGACAGTGCCGTACACGAAAGAGTTGGAAAATTCCTTGAAGAAAACGGAAAAGAGGCACTTTTTGAAAGACTGAAGGAAATTGATCCCGAGTCTGCCAAAAGCATAGATATGAATAATATAAAGCGTGTGGTACGTGCTGTTGAGGTTTATGGAACAACAGGTGTTGCCGCAAGCGAGTGGAACAGACGGTCTAAGGAAAATGCCGTTAAAAAGGACTGTCTTGTAATAGGTCTTGACTACAGCGACAGAGAAAAGCTGTATGAGAGAATAGATAAAAGAGTGGATATTATGCTTGAAAACGGTCTTGTTGAGGAGACACGCAGACTGTTTGATGAGGGCGTGCTGAAGACAAAAACCGCTTCTCAGGCAATCGGCTATAAAGAGCTTGTGCCTTATCTTGAGGGAAAGACTTCCCTTGAAGAATGTGCCGAGGTTTTAAAGCGTAATTCAAGAAGATATGCCAAGCGCCAGCTTACATGGTTCAGACGAAATCCCGACATCAAGTGGATTTATAAGGATGAAATGACGGAAAAGCAGGTGCTTGAGGAAGCAGCGGCACAGGTGAAAAAATATCTGTCGGAGGATGCATAATGAGTAAATTTAAAAATATCTGGTGCGACCCCGTAAAGGTTTTAAGAGTTCTTATCGGAGCGTTTCTGGGAATCGGACTTGTGGTTTATGTTTGGATACAGGCAACGGGTGATTTTGACTCGGATATAGAAACTGAAACTGCGGTGCTTGTTTCTGTCAATGATACCGTGGAATCAAGGGCATATATTTTCAGAGATGAAACCGTTGTAGGAAAGAATAATTCGGGTACGATTGTAACAGTTGTGTCGGAAGGCGACAGAGTATCGAAGGGACAACTGCTTGCAAATATATATCCCAATGCAGAGGATACACTTCTTCAGGATGAGATAAACAGAATTGACAGAAAAATCTCAATTCTTGATGAAAGTACCGTTGATTCACAGTATGTGGTAACGGATCTGGATAAAATTGATGATGAAATAGGCGAGGTTTTTGCGGATATTTACGCTTCAAGTGCAAGCGGAGATATTGCACATGCAATTGACGGGGCGGCGGAGCTTCTTGTTGAGCTTAACAGACGTGATTTGATTGTAAGCTCAAACAAGGATTATGCCGATGAAAAAGTGGGTCTTATGTCACAAAGACGTGAGATTGAGGCTCAGATTGATTCCAGCTCAAGCTCGGTTTATGCACAGTCCTCGGGTTATTTTTACGGCGATGTTGACGGCTATGAGGAAATATTTACGGTAGATAAGGTGGATGAGCTTACACTTGATGGTTTCTATGAGCTTACACAGTCCACCCCTGATGAAAATGTTACCTCGGGCGGTGCTGTGAAAATCATCAACGATTTTGTGTGGTATGTTGTATGCGAGGTTTCCTCAGACAGAGCAGCTGTACTTGAAGAAAACCAAAGCTACAAAATCACATTCCCCGAAAGCAGGGATGAAGAAATAACAATGAAGCTTGTAAAGAAGGTGGGTGAAAACACCTCAGCAAAAGCACTTGCCGTGTTCCGTGCAAACGTTATGCCCTCATCCTTTAACTATAAGAGAGGTCAGAGTGCTCAGATTGTACTTGATGTCACAAAGGGCCTTGCAGTGCCCAAAAAGGCACTCAGAGTTGTTGACGGAGAAAACGGCGTGTATATACTTGTAGGCGACGTTATTCACTACAGACATGTTGACATTATTGAGGAAATTGATAATTATTATATTGTGAGCTACGGCAAGAACGCAGATGCGTTTGCTGCCGAGGACGATGAGAATCAGGTGAAATCCAAACGCCTGTCGCTTTATGATAATATTATCGTTTCGGGAAAAGATTTGTTTGACGGAAAGATTGTGGGATAGGAGAGAGAGCATTGGACGGTAAGTTTTCACATGATGAGGTTCGTGAAAAAATACTTGAAGCTAAGAATAAAATAAAAGAAGCGGCAGAGAGTGCAGGCAGAAATCCCGACGAGGTTACTTTGCTTGCAGCCACAAAGACGGTTGACCCCGATACAATTAATTTTGCAATTGCAAACGGCATAAGCTGTATCGGCGAAAACAGGGTTCAGGAGCTTCTTGATAAGTATGATGCTATCAATAAAGAAAACGTCGATATTCATTTTATAGGCACTTTGCAGACAAATAAGGTTAAGTATATAGCCGATAAGGTGAGCATGATACACTCGGTGGATTCGGTAAAGCTTGCAAAGGAAATTGATAAGCAGTGTAAAAAAATCGGCAAGGTAATGAATGTGCTTGTAGAAATAAACATAGGTGCAGAGCAGTCGAAGGGCGGAATAATGCCTGAGGAATGTGAAGACTTTCTCAGGGAAATCTCCTGTCTTGAAAATATAAAAGTCTTGGGACTTATGACAATTCCGCCTAAGTGTATTCCTACGGAAGAAGTAGAAAATTTGCAGTCGGATAGCGGGGAAATTTGTGAAAATTTGTCGTGTTCAAAAATAAGTTACAAAAATCGGGACTTTTTTAAGAAAATTATGAAATTATTCCTTGACATATCCGAAAAAAAATTAGATAATATATATATGCAATATCTGTCAATGGGGATGTCTGACGATTATGAACAGGCTGTAGCGGAAGGTGCACATATTGTTCGTATCGGAAGAGGTCTTTTTGGCAGCAGAAACTAATTTATAATATTTTTTTATTTATAGGAGGATTTTTAACATGGGATTCAAAGATTTGGCTGGAAAGCTTTTCCCTAACTCAATTGATGCGGAGGAAGATTACGGTTCTGATATCGTTGATGTAGACGAACAGTACGAAGAACCCAGAACAGCACCTGTTCACACACAGGATAACATGTATGCACCCAGAAGCGGCGCACAGGTTTCAATGATGGGCGGTTCATCTATCGAGATGAAGGTTGTTACTCCCAAGAGCTATGATACAGTTACACAGATTGCAGACCTTCTTCTCTCCAAGAAGACAGTTCTTCTCAATCTTGAAAACACAAACAGAGAAACAGCAAGAAGACTTATTGATTTCCTTTCAGGCGCAGCATATGCACTTGGCGGCGGAGTACAGAAGGTTGCTGATAACACATATGCAATTACTCCCAGCAACGTTGCAGTATCCAGAGAAAACGTAGGAGCAGCACAGGCACAGCCTCAGCAGCAGGCACCTGTGGTTGAAGAGAATAATACAGTAAGCTTCTGATGATGCTTGTATTGGCGGTTGTTCAGGCAACGGTCAGCCTGATACTTGATGTTCTGATGCTTATGATGTTCTTGAGAGCCGTTACTTCATGGTTCCCGGGACTCAGCGATTCTTCACTGGGAGATTTTCTTTTCACGGTTACGGAATGGGTTATTACACCTGTAAGGGGACTGTTTGAAGCTTTGGGCTTTGATGCACCTACGGTGATAGATATTCCGTTTTTCGTAACCTTTATTCTGTTATCGGTGGTGAGCAGTCTTATATGACATCGGCTGATAACAGGGAAGAAGTGCTTTTCAGACAAAGACTGAGTGAAAAATGCCGCAGAGCGGTTGAAAGCTATTCACCTTGCTTTACCGAGTTTGTTGACGGTCGTAATAAGCGGGTTGCACTTGAAGTGTTTGCGGGGTATTCCGCAGACATTTTCTCTGTGTGCTATGGAGGCTTTGACGAGGCAGAACGTGTTCAGATAGGCGTGTTTCCAAAGGATGTATACGGCTATGTTGATGATGAGAATGAGCTTTTGGAAATGTTTGATATTTGTGCACTTGAAATCAGAGGCTCGGGTTTTTCTTCCTTCGGTCACAGAGATGTGATGGGCTCGGTACTGGGACTCGGAATAAAAAGAGATGTGCTCGGTGATGTTTATCTGCCTGATGATAAAAGCGCATACCTGTGCCTTACTTCGGTTGCGGCGGATTATGTTGCACAAAGTCTTGAATTTGTGGCAAGGGATAAGGTAAAGGTCAGAAGAATATCAATTTCAGAGCTTCCCGAAATAAAGCGGCAGTACAGCGTTATATCGGGAACGGTTGCATCGGACAGGCTTGACTGCATAGTTGCACTTTGTACAGGTCAGTCAAGAGAAAAATCAAAACAGATTATAAACTCGGGCTTAGTCAGTGTTAATCACTTTGAGTTGCTGAAAACGGATGCCGAGGTTCTTGAGGACGATGTTATATCCATAAGAGGGTACGGCAGGTTTATCCTTAAGGAACACGGTACTCTTACAAAAAAAGGCAGGCTCAGAACGATAGTACATAAAATGATTTAAGGATGGTATTAAAATGATTTCTCCTCAGGATTTACAGCGAACTGCATTTTCAAGATCCTTAAAAGGATATTCAACTGCTGAGGTTGATGAGTATATCGAATTTCTTTTTGCTAAATATAATGAATGCTTTTCAGAATTTATGGCACTTCAGCAAAAATATCAGGCGGCGCTAAGTCAGCTTGATGCGGCAAAAAACGAGGAGAGTACTATCTCGGCTACAATTGTAAATGCACAAAAGATGGCTGATGCCATTGTTAAAGATGCCAAGGAAAAGGCAAATGAGATCAAGGGCTCTGTCTCGGATAGCTGCGATAAAATTCTTTTTGCTTACCGTGAAAAGGTTGCATCCGAAAGAGATAAGCTTGTTCAGTGCGAGCTTGCAGTGGCAGAATTCAAAAACAGCCTTTATGAGGCATATAAAAAGCATATAGAAATGATTGATAAAATCATGCCGGATGAGGACGAAACTCCATATCTTACCGATGATGAGCTTGAAGAAAAGGCTGTTCAGCTTGCCGAAGAAAAGCTGGGTGTTGTCGGTGATGCGGGTGAGGATATGACTTCATCTGAAGCTGAGGGTGCAAAGGAAAACGCATCCGAAGAAGACAATTAGTAATTAATTACATAGTGAATGTCGGCATGGCTGTTTTCGGCTTTTGCCGATATTTGCGTGAATAAAACAATTTGTTTAAGACTATTTAAAAGATAAAGGAGCTACTCTTTATGTCAAAGGATTTCGGAAAGACACTTAATCTTCCCAAGACAGAGTTTTCCATGAGAGCAAATCTGCCTCAGAGAGAGCCTGCTACTCAGGAAAAGTGGGAAAATGATAATGTATACGGCAAAATGCTGGAAAAGAACAAGGGCAATACAAGCTTTGTTCTTCATGACGGCCCGCCCTTTTCAAACGGCAATATCCATATGGGTACTGCAATGAATAAGGTGCTTAAGGATATCATTAATAAGTCAAAGTCAATGCAGGGCTTTTATACACCGTTTATTCCCGGTTGGGATAACCACGGTATGCCTATTGAAAGTGCAATTATTAAAAAGAGTAAGCTTGACAGAAAAAAGATGTCTGCTTCCGAATTCAGAAGTGCATGTCAGCAGTTTGCAGAAAATTTTGTTGACATTCAGATGACTTCCTTTAAGCGTCTTGGTGTGCTTGGTGACTGGGAAAATCCTTACCTCACTATGAAGCCTTCCTTTGAAGCAAAAGAGGTTAAGGTTTTCGGCGAAATGTTCAAGAAGGGCTATATCTATAAGGGACTTAAGCCTGTTTATTGGTGTCCCACAGACGAAACCGCTCTTGCAGAAGCTGAAATCGAGTACGCTGAAGATACATGTACATCAATTTATGTAAAGTTCCTTCTCAAGGATGATAAGGGATTGTTTGACGGTGTTTGCGATAAGAGCAAAACATACTTCATTATCTGGACAACTACAACCTGGACTCTTCCCGGTAACGTTGCCATCACCGTTCATCCCAGAGAAAAGTACGTTCTTATCAAGGCTTGCGACGGTAACTTCTATGTTACAGCCGAGGCTCTCAGCGAAAAGACAATGAACGCAGGCGGTATTTCAGAATATGAAATCGTTAAGGAATTTGCAGGCGGCGAGCTTGAATATATGACTGCACAGCATCCCTTCCTTGATAGAGAAAGCCTTCTCACAACCGCTGAATACGTAACAATGGAAAGCGGTACAGGCTGTGTTCATACAGCTCCTTCCTACGGTGCGGATGACTACTTTACAGGTATGAGATACGGTCTTCCCGTTGAAGTGGCAGTTGATGACAGAGGTTATCAGAATGAACTTGCAGGTAAATTTGCAGGTCTTCATTATACTGAGTCCAACACTGCAATTCTTGAAGATATGAAGGCAAGTGGTGCACTGTTCTCAAGCGAAGAAATTGCCCACCAGTATCCTCACTGCTGGAGATGTAAGAATCCTATCATCTTCCGTGCTACACCTCAGTGGTTCTGCTCGGTCGAGGCTTTCAAGGATGAGGCTGTTAAGGCTTGTGAAAATGTTCAGTGGCTTCCCGAGTGGGGCGGAACAAGAATGGTTTCCATGATTCGTGAAAGAGCTGACTGGTGTATTTCCCGTCAGAGAAAATGGGGACTTCCCATTCCTGTATTCTACTGCGAGGATTGCGGAGAAATCATTTGTAATGATGATACAATTGCTAAGATAAGTGATACATTTGCACAGAAGGGCTCAAATGCCTGGTTCGATA
>JAZNIM010000078.1:0-4386 GCA_045577475.1 Eubacteriales bacterium
AACGGATGTTTTCCATAACCGTTCCCGTGAACAGGTGGGTGTCCTGAAGCACCATGGCAATGTTCTTTCTCAGAACGTCACGCTTGATTTTTTTGATGTCAACGCCGTCAATTGTAATTGTACCTTCATCAATGTCATAAAAGCGGTTGAGCAGGTTTGTAACCGTGGTCTTGCCTGCACCCGTTGAGCCGACAAAGGCTATTTTCTGTCCCGGCTTTGCGTAAAGCGAAATGCCTTTAAGCACCTTTTTGTCGGGATTGTAGCCGAAGGATACGTTGTCAAGTACAACATCTCCCTTCATGTTCGGCATATCGGAGGCATCCTCGTCGTCTGTCTGCTCAGGCTCTTTGTCCATAACCGCAAAAACTCTCTCCGCACCTGCAAGAGCAGAAAATACCGTTGTCATCTGCATTGAAATTTCGTTGATGGGACGAGAGAACTGCCTTGCATAGTTTACGAATACCGTAAGTCCGCCGATGTCGAATTTACCCAGAGCACACAGAATACCTCCGACACCTGCGGTGATGCTGTAGCTTACCTGACTCATATTTCCGATTACGGGACCCATGATGCCGCCGAAGAAGTTTGCCTTCATCTGGGTGTTTCTCAGGTCATCGTTAAGAAGTGAAAATTCGTCAATACAAGCCTGCTCGTGGTTGAATACCTTTACAACCTTCTGACCCGTTACGGATTCTTCAATGTAGCCGTTTACAGCACCTAATGATGCCTGCTGTGCAGAATAGTATTTTCTGCTGGAGGAAGCAATCCTTCCGCCTGCCTTGAGAAACAGGGGCGTGCAAACAAGAATGATAATCGAAAGCAATATGTTCGTGTAAAGCATCATGCAAAGAGTGCCCACCAATGTTACCGTACCCGATACAAGGCTTACAATCGTGGAGTCAAGCATCATGCCCACATTGTCAACGTCGTTGGTAAAGCGGCTCATGATTTCGCCCGTGTTTTCGTTGTCGTGAAAGCGAAGGGGCAGACGTTGAACCTTTTTGAACAAGTCGTTTCTCAGGTTTTCAATGGCACTCTGGGATATGCGAAGCATAATTCTGCTTTGTATGTAGGTGGATGCTACGCCTATAAAGTATACGGCAAGAAGAATGCCGAGCATTATAATAAGGTACTTTATTCTGTCCTCTGCCGAAACCGACAGGTCTGCAATGTTGTTGATAACGGGACGCAGCATGTAACCCGAAACAAGGGATGAGCCTGTGCTGAACGCCATGCAGAATATAACAAGAAACAGCTTTGCTTTGTAGGCTGAAATGTAGCCGAACAGCCTTTTGACGGTGGGCATTACGTTCTTTGGCTTTGAAGCACCCCGCATTGCTGCTCCTCCGGGTCCTCTCGGACCTCCGCCTCCGGGTCCTCCGGGACCTTGGAATTTTGAGGAGGCACTGTTGTAACGGCTTTTAAGCTCCTGTAGATTTCTTCCTGCCATGTTACTTGTCCTCCTTTCCGTCAACCTGTGAATAGTAGATTTCCTGATATTCCTTGTTGCTTTGGAGAAGCTCTGAATGTGTACCCACACCCGTAATCATGCCCTCGTTTACAACAACAATCATGTCAGCATCCTTAACTGAGCCTATTCGCTGTGCGATTACTATCTTTGTTGAGTCCTTCAGCTCATTTTTGAAGGTCTGTCGGATTCGTGCCTCGGTTGCGGTGTCAACGGCACTTGTGGAGTCGTCCAGAATAAGAATTTTCGGCTTTTTTAGAAGTGCTCTTGCGATACAAAGCCTTTGCTTCTGACCGCCCGATACGTTGCTGCCGCCCTGCTCAAGCTCGGTTTCGTAGCCGTCCTTGAAGGAGGTGATAAAGCCGTGTGCCTGTGCACTTTCCGCGGCACTCTCAATCATTTCGTCATCCGCATTTTCGTCGCCCCACAGAAGATTGTCACGTATACTTCCCGAAAACAGCACGTTCTTCTGAAGCACCATGCCAACGCCGTTTCTCAGATTTTTAAGGGAGTATTCCTTTACGTTTACTCCGTCAACAAGAACCTCGCCCTCGTCTGTGTCGTAAAGCCTGGGAATAAGGGAAACGAGGGTGGTTTTTCCACAGCCTGTTGAGCCGATAATGCCAACGGTTTTTCCTGCGGGAATTACAAGGTTTATGTTGTCAAGCACCTTTTCCTCGCTGTCCTTGTAGTAACGGAAGGAAACGTTTTTAAATTCAACACAGCCCTGTGTAACCTCCAGATTCTTCATTGAGGAGCTTTCGTCATTAAGGTCAATTTTCTCGTCAAGCACCTCGCAAATTCTCTTGCCTGAAGCAACCGCACGGCTGGTGCTCATAAACAGCATTGAGAACATCATAAGGGACATGAGAATCTGGGTGATATAATTAATAAATGAAGACAAATCCGCAACGCTCATTGTTCCCACAATAACCTGACCGCCGCCGAACCAGATTACAGCAACCGAGGTAAGGTGCATGAGAAGCATCATGAGAGGTGACATGAAAATCATAACGCTTATTGCGTGAATACCTGCCTCTTTGAGATTTCTGTTTGCCACCTTGAACTTGCCTTCCTCATGCTGTTCACGTACAAAGCTCTTTACAACACGGATGTTTGTGAGGTTTTCCTGAACCGTTGAGTTAAGGGCATCAATTTTTGTCTGCATTTTTCCGAAGCGGGGAAAAGCAACCTTAATAATTACGCCTATGAAGCAAAGCATTATGGGAATTGTGATTGCAAGAATAAGTGCAAGCTTTCCGTTAATGCGTATTGCCATTATAACCGCACCGATAAGCATACCGGGGGAGCGTAAGAACATACGAAGCAGCATGTTGACAAAGTTCTGAAGCTGGGTTACGTCGTTTGTAAGACGGGTAACAAGTGAGCCCGTGTTGAATTTGTCGATGTTTGCAAAGGAAAAACGCTGGATTTTCTTATAAACGTCAAGACGCAAGTCCGCACCGAAGTTTACCGAAGCCTTTGCACCGAAGTATGCTCCGCCTACGCCTCCTAACATCATTATAAGAGCAAGCACTATCATTCCTGCCGAAATGAGAAGCACGCCCTTCCAGTTGCCTGTTGCCGTGTTTTCAACCACAGCCGTGTCAATAATTCTTGCCATAAGTCTTGGCATGAATACCTCGCCCAATACCTCCACAATCATACAAAGGGGACCTAAGATGAAATAGGGAAGATAGGGTCTTATGTATTTAAACCAACGATTCAAAAAACATTACCGCCTTTCTTACATATAAATAAAATCAGTGTTTGTTTGCCTGCTTGAATTCGGAAAGTCCCGACATCATTTTATCAAGGCATTTTATGAAAACCTCATACTCCTCATCGGAAAAGTCCTTGAACATTGCCTCGTCGGATGCATCAATAAGCTGTCTTGATTTTGCAACATGCTCCTTGCCTTTTTCAGACAGGGTGATGCTGTTGAAGCGGGAGTCCTCCTTAACCGTGTGACGCACAACATACCCGCCGTCCTCCAGCTTTTTAAGAGTTACCGTCACCGCCGCAGGGCTTATACCGAAGTGCTCTGCAATTGCCTTTTGGGAGGGAGTGTTTTCTTGCCATGCCAGGTACATTAGCATCATATGCTGGCTTCTGTGAATTCCGAACTCTCCGAGAAAATCTTCAACGACGCTTCTGTGAAGTCTGTCGGTCTGAAGCATTTTGTAGAAGGTGTTGTGAGCTTTTTCCTTGTCAAATGGTTTTGTCAAATCTTCATCTCCTTGAGGGTAGGTTTAAAAGTTAACATGCTAATAATTAACACGTTAAGTATTATATTCAATTAACCCATAAATGTCAATAGAAACACGAAAAGTTAACATAGTCATCTCAAAATAGTTTAAAAGTAGCAAACGTTGTGAAATGTACCATAAAAAACGATGATTTTTTGTTGAAAATAACAGTTGACAAAACTCTGCTTGTGGTGTACAATATTGGTAACAAATAAGCAGGAGGATTTTTCTCATGAAGAAGATCTACACAACACCTGAAGTTGAAGTCAGTGCAGTTTCCGCATAGGACATCCTCAACGCGAGCATGGAAGCGGAAGTAGCAAACGAGGCTTTAATTAACGCCAACGTTCTTTTTGAAAAGCTCGGTTTGTAATCGGGTTTTGGCGTTTCCCCTGAAAAGCGTATAATTATTAGCCGGTTGCGCACTCGTAGGAGTGCGTTTTTGCTTTTTGTGCAAAAAAGCAGCAGGCGTGTGCCTGATGTAGTAATGGCTTCGATTCCCGTTTGATTGATAAAAGAAAAAACAGAGCACTCTGATGAGTACTCCGTTTTTTTGGCAAGATAGAACAATAATGATGCATTCATTTATTGTTTTTCTTTGCTGTATTTATTGATGAAATAAGAATTTTCTTTAATTCAATGCACCTATCAAGAATCGTTTTATCATCA
>JAZNIM010000079.1:0-6571 GCA_045577475.1 Eubacteriales bacterium
CACCAATAGCCATTGGTCTCACCTCCTTTCTGTAATTCCCAAATTTTGACAGCTTTTGATAAAAAAAATTATATCTTTACAAATTTCGCACAAAAAACCCGCCTGATTTTAGAACTCCTAAAATCAGGCGGCTTCGTGTATATATGGGTTTTGGCTTGGTTTTATTAAATTTTCGCCGTAGCATTGTTATTTTACCCCTTTCGTCAAATACTCCTAAAATTCTACATAACATAGCACAAGCCCCGTCTGATAAACAAACGGGGCTTGCTTTGTCAAGCGTTCCCGCTTGGCTCATTGATTTTTATTATTATCTACTTGCTAATAGCATAAATTCAAATATAATTTCCGGTTTATAATAAGCTGAATATAACTATACCCAAAATAATCAATACATTCCCCCAAATACGTCTGCGGGTAATTGTTTCTTTGAGCATCAATTTTGAAAACACCATAACAAGAACAGATGCCATGGAATTTATTACTACCCCGAACCTGTAATCTATTTTCGTGTAGATAAAAACATTAAGCACAAGCACGCCGAAATAGCACACATATGAGAATAGAACATAGGGATTTATGTATTCAAATATAATTCCTTTATGTTTTTTATTGGCACTCTTTTTGAGTATTATCTGTGAAAATGCCGTTATTGTCGCACTTGCAAGCATCAACACATAAAACAAAGGATTACTCATTTTGCATCACCACTATTCCTGTTATAATCAAAGCTGTTCCGATAATATTTCCGACTGTAATGTGTTCAGAAAATATCATCACTGCCCAAAGCAAACTCCAGATATTATATACAGCTTTATGAGCATAGGCAACATGGACATCAAATTTTTTCAAGGTCTGCTGCCAGAAGAAAGCATATATTCCGCAATTTAACAGCATAAGACATCCAAAGAGAACGGTGGTAATACTGAAAACACCATTCTCATTCACGCTGTTCGCCGCGCATTTTGAAAAAATACCCGTAAGCGAGAATATAAAAATATTAAAATGTAAAAGCAATATATTTTTATGATTTGTTTTCAGCATATTTATCTTCCTTTGAAAAATGAATGAATAAGTTCGCAAACAAGCTCTGCATCATCATGCGTCATATCCATATACATAGGCAGTCTTAGCAGCGTTTCAGATGTTTTTGTAGTATATATATCTTCACCGCAAAATCTTGAACATTTCAATCCGAACGGAGAAGAATGCAGGGGTACATAGTGAAACACACTGAGAACACCATTGGTTTTTAAATAGTCTATTAAAGCGGTACGCTCATCAATATCTTTGACCTTTATATAAAACATATGTGCATTATGTCTGCAATGGTCAGGAACAATCGGAAGATTGATAACCTCTTTGTCTTCAAGGTCTTTCAAATATTTGCTGTAGTAATTATATATTTCAATTCTCCTGTCATTAATTTTATCAGCCTCAAGAAGCTGTCCGTATAAAAACGCTGCACCAAGTTCGCTTGGAAGATAGGAAGAACCTTCACTTACCCAAGTATACTTATCAACCATTCCCAATAAAAACTCTGCACGGTTTGTTCCTTTTTCACGGATTATTTCAGCACGAATATTGTTTGCTTCATCACGAACAAGCAAGGCACCGCCTTCGCCCATGGTATAGTTCTTTGTTTCGTGAAAACTGTATGTACCAAAATCACCTATAGTACCGAGTGCTTTTCCTTTATAAAAAGCATTTACGCCCTGTGCCGCATCTTCAACAACCTTTAGGTTATGACGCTTTGCAATTTCAAGTATTTCGTCCATCTCACAGGAAACACCTGCATAATGAACGGTAACAATAACTTTCGTTTTATCGGTAATTGCCGCCTCAATCAGCTTTTCGTCAATATTCTGTGTATCAGGTCGAATATCAACAAAAACAATTTTTGCACCTCGCAGCACAAAGGCATTGGCAGTTGACACAAAGGTAAATGACGGCATAATAACTTCATCTCCCGGCTTAATATCACACAGGATAGCTGCAAGCTCAAGAGCATGGGTGCAAGAAGGAGTTAAAAGTGCCTTTTGTGCCTTATACATATCTTCAATCAAACAGTTGCAAAGTTTTGTATATTTATTATCGCCACAAAGCTTTTTTGAAGCGATTGCATCGGCAAGATATTTTTCTTCGGTTCCTACAACCGCAGGAATATTAAACGGAATTCTAAAACTGCTCATTAGTTTTTGTATCTCCTTTACAACTCTTTCTTCAAATCAGCGAAAGCATCTTCCAGACTATAAGCACACTCAAAACATAATTCGTTTTTTGCTTTTGTAACATCAAGAAAGCTGATTGAAGTATCTTCCTTTTTGTCGGTAAGCTGAACTGTTTCGGAAACAGAATTAAATCCTTTGATAACCGACTCAGCAAGCTGTTTCGATGTTGTGCCGATACCTGATCCTATATTGTAAATACCGGTTTTCTCGTATGCTTCAAGTGCTTTCTTAATTCCAAGACAGGCATCTTTTACATAAATGTAATCACGTTTTCCTTCGGATTTTCCGTAAAGAGAAAGCTTTTCACCGCAAAGGGCATTCTTAACAAAAAGCTCTATCATATATCCGCCTTCGGATTTGCCGATGACCTGAGAAAGACGAAGAATTTTAATGTTCATACCGTAATTTCTGTTATAGTATTCACAAAGCATTTCTCCGGTATATTTTGATATACCGTAATAATTTATAGGTGCAATATCACCGCTTTCAGGTATAGGCGAAGCTTGACTGTTAGAATAAACACATCTCGAAGAAATAAACACAACATTCTTTATTCCAAGAGTTCTGCAAGCCTCAAGAGAATTCTCAACTATCTTTATGTTATCCTCGTAAAGTTCAAGTGATTGCTTTTCTTTTGCATTTACTTTCTTTGCCGCAAGAATAACCGCACTGTCGCATCCGGTGAGTGCCGTTAAAAGCTCGTTATAATCATAATGTGCAACATTGCCTGATTTTCTTGAAATGTCTGTTATTTCAAAATTTTCAGAATACATTGACTTGAATGTGCTGCCTATAAAACCACTGCCGCCGATAAGAGCGAGCCTGTGAGGAGCTGCAAAAATTCTGTATCCGCACTTTTCCATATATCCGTTCATTCTGCGAACCCTGTCGCCGTTTTTATAATAAAAGCACTTGATATCGCCCGTGTATTTCTCATACTTTGAAATATCAAACTCTGTGTCCGGAGTTTCACAGAAAAACTCTGTATGCATCGGTATATCGCTTACATTATATGAAATATCCGCTACAGTTCCATCCAGAAAATGAGTCATTGTTAGGTCAAGAAGATTAACTCCTGTATATTTCTTTATCAAACGCCACATATGGCATCCGTCAAGACGGGGTGTTACTTCTATAAGATACGGATGTCCGTTTTCAATTTTGATTTGAAAATATACCGGTCCGTTATTTATTTCAAGTTTAGTAACCGCTTCAGATACCAATTCTTCCACAAGCTGTTTTGTGCAGGTATTCTCATATTTTGACGGGAGATGGTGTGCCTTGATAATTCCGCCGGGCAAATTATTAAATGATTCACGGTCAGAAAGCATACTGAATATAACCTTTCCGTCATATACATACGCATTTACGGAAACCTCATCGCCCAAAACAAATTTTTCAAGAATAACCTGTCCGCTTTTTGAAAAGCAAATAGACTGCTCAAAGCATTTTTCAAGTTCTTCATAGGATTTTACCGAATATACACCACGCTGTCCCTGTGAATCGACGGGTTTTATCATCAACGGATAAAAATCCGCTTTTTTCGCTTGATCCAAATTTGAACAATACATAAAAGGCAAGTTAAAATTGCTCTTACCCAAGGCATCTCGCATCATATGCTTATTGCAACAAATTTCAGCCGTTTTGCTTGATACAAAATGAAACATATCAAGATTTTCGGCAACCTTACAAAATGTAGGAACTGCTATATCACTGCCTACGGAATAAATATAATCAATGCTGTTTTTCTTTACATATTCTTCAACCTTTTCGGTATCAATAATGTTTATCTGCTCGAAATAATCGAGCATAGGAATACCGCTGTCGGTATTGGTGTAGCTGACACCATGTACTTCAAATCCTTTGTCTTTTGCATATTCTATTAAATCAATCTGTGCATTACCTGCGCCCAGAATAAGCAATTTCTTTTTCAACTTCGACCACCTCGTTTGCATCCCTTGTATCTGTCCGTATGATATATTGCGGTTCGTGCGTAATAATCATAAACATTCGTACAATGTACTCTCCGATTATGCCAAGTGCCGTTATTATAAGTCCTGTGCAGAAAAAAACAGCAGAACACAAAAGAAAACTTTCGTTTTTAAATACAGTTCCGTATAAAAGTATGATTATGCTGATTACAGCAATCAAAACACCGATTTTCCCAACAAGTCTTATTGGCTTTGCTGAGTAGTTCAAAAATGCCGACCATAGCTTCATCAGCTTTTTAAAATTGTAACCGGACTTTCCGAACTTACGGTCAAAGTGTTCAATATCGGCATTAGCCACTTTTGCTGTTGTTCTCAAAAACAATCCCTGCAAATTTGTATATGTACTTTCGCTTTTTACAATTTCATCACGGACGAAACGGCGGATAATATACATAGGACACGCTTTCAAATCTTTCGGTTTATCAATCAAATACCGTACTGTCATATTATGTAATTTACTTTCGATATTACGAAGTAAGCTATGATGTCTCTGTGGAAATCTGCCATAAACCATATCATAGCCTTCTTCAAGCTTATCAATCAGCTTATAAATTTGCGAGGGGTGCGTCTGAAAGTCATCATCCATACCGAGAATGTAATCACCGTCTGCATATTTCATAGCTGCTAAAATTGCATTATGCTGTCCGCAGTTTTTTGCAAGGTCTATTCCTGTCACACACGAATATTCGTTGGCAAGTCGTTTAATCACGTTATAAGTATTATCCTGTGAGCCATCATTTACAAGAATAAACTCATAGTCAAATCTATCTGTTTTGTCAAATTCGGCTGCTGTCTGAATTACAACATCTGCAATAGACTTTTCCGAATAATAACACGGAATTACTACTGAAATTTTCTTTTTATTCATCATCTACCACCATATATACATATAGTACGTCCTTTGCCGATTGAATTTTATCCACCATGGCAAGCTTCTTGTTATACAAATCTTTGAGAGTTTTGCTTATCCCCATTTTAGGATCAGTTCGTGTAACGAAGTAAACTTCGCTGTCACGGCTCGTTAATCCTTCGATAGAGGTTGAAAAACCAAATTTACTGTTTCTCTCATAATAGCTTGGCGAGCGTACATTCCACGAACCGGCAGATTCGGTATTCAAAACAGTTCCCTCATCATATGTTAAAAACACATAATTCGTGCAGGAAATAAAATCATTCGTATCATAAAAGAAAAATTTATCAGGGTAATTCTGTGCATATTTGTTCAACGCTTCAAGTCTGGGATTGATAGTCTCTCTGAGGACAGTCGATTTATCATCAAGGTCACTCTGCATATTTGAAACACCTGCAATAACAAGCAAAACTGCTGCACAGGTAATTATAAACTGCCAAGTCTTTGAAAACCTTTCTTCTCCCGAACGATTCATAAATCCTTTCATCGGGCACTCATTAACATCGATTAAATCCGTTAATGTGAGCGTTCCGATTACAGCCATTGCAAGAATCATAAGGTCAACAAGGCGAGCCATTACACGTCCGTTAAATTCTAAGAATGTAATTTCAAGCAACAATCCGGCAACAGTGGAGATAAAAATTATATCCTTTTTCTTTTTTCGTGCCGATAGTACAATGCAGGCGGCAAGCAAAATCATAACATATACAGAACAGTATTTTACGGTTTCATCATCGGATTTGAACCATCTGGATAAACCGTTTTGAAATGCGTCAACTATTCTTTGTCCTATATGATTTGCGTTCACCTTTATTTCTTTCATATAGTCTGCAATTTTTGTCATATTTTCGGTGTTTACACTTTCATCAATATCAAGAAAACGTCTTGATATTGCTCTGTATGTAACTTCGTTTATGTCATTTGATACATAGAACGGCATATTTTCATAATATCCGGGAATGGCATCATAATCGTAAACCTCAGCACGAACCTCCTTGAACTCCTTAAATTCTTTATATTCCGGTCTGCTCCATGCAAGCATATCAACCGCAAATACAAGTCCACATATAACAATAGTTGAAATTCCCCATAAAACATATTTTTTTAAGGAATGTTTATCCCTTAGTATTCTAACAGCTATTATTAAAGCAATAACAGGAAGAAGCAAATAAAATGTTTTTGAGCGAACTGCAAAAGAAAGAACCGCACAAAATGCCGCAAATACAATATGCCTGCCATTATTTTTTTCAGGCATTTCGTGTATCAACGCAATTGCACCGACTCCCATAAATGCCGAGGTAAGTGTAAACTGCGGCAGGCATATATATTTCTGAATTAACAACAAAAACAACAAAAGGTACAGTACAATACCAAGAGCAGTACATTTTTTCTCATATGTTTTTTTCACTAAATAGTAACTGAAAATACACGAAGGAACATAC
>JAZNIM010000080.1:0-2641 GCA_045577475.1 Eubacteriales bacterium
TGTCATCAACTGTTATGCTTGTAAGACTAGTACATTCAGAAAACGCATCATTGCCTATGATTGTTACGCTGTCGGGTATGGTAATTGTTGTAAGGTATCTACATTGTCTAAACGCATAACTGCCAATGCATGTTACGCTGTTACCGATGGTTACGCTGACAATTTTAGGCGGGTATAATGAGTACGGATTAAAAGCAAAAGAAGGTATTTTTTCTACGTTATCACTGAACACTACATAAATACCATCACCAGATTGTCCCGCATAAGCAAATACATAATTGCTATTGTCAAAATCAGATACATTCTTTGCGTTCCAGTTTATCTGTGCAAGACTTAAGCACTTGTAAAACGCGCTACTGCCTATGGTTGTTACATTGTCACCGATGGTCACATTTGTTAGACCTGTGCAACCGTTAAACGCATGACTGCCAATGCTTGTTACGCTGTCGCCGATGGTTACGCTTGTAAGACCTGTGCATTTATAAAACGCCTGCTCACCTATGCCTGTTACGCTGTTGGGGATGGTTACGCTTGTAAGCCTTGTGCAATATTTAAACGCAGAATTGCCTATGCTTTCAACGCTGTCGGGAATGGTTACGCTTGTAAGTCCAGTGCAATAATAAAACGCATAATCGCCTATACTTGTTACGCTGTTGGGATTGGTTATGCTTGTAAGTCCTGTGCAATTACGAAACGCATCCTCTCCTATGCTCGTCACCGGATACCCACCAAGCGAACTTGGAATCACGATTTCACCTGTTGCAGAAGTATCGCAATCGGTAATAGTCGCTTTGCCGTTTGAAACCGTATATGTATATATTCCTTCCGTCGCCGCAAATGCATTGAAAGCACCCAACGCTATTACAAGAACACATAGGGAAAATACTGTTGCCAAAAGCCTGTTTTTCATGTTTTTTGCTTCCTTTCAACGTGTTTCACAAGTGTTGAAACATTTTTTTGATTTAAAACTTCTATATATATATTATCACCGTGACGGATGTTTTGCAATATGTTTTTTGAAATTCGTTAAAAATCAGGTGGAAAAGTCATAAATTTAGGAGGTATAACATTTTGCTATACCTCCATGTTTTCATATTTCTTCTAAAATCCCATAATCGGCATATTCAAAAATTCTCGCATCCTTGTCGGGATTTATTGCAATAACATAGTCCGCACCCTCAATGGCACAGGTATGATGCACCGCACCCGAAATGCCCACGGCTATGTAGATTTTCGGACTCACCGTTTTGCCCGTAAGTCCCACCTGCATTTCATAGGGTGCTTTTCCCATATCAACAAGTCCGCGGGAGGCACAAAGGTTTGCCCCGAATTTTTCGGCAAGCTCCTTTAGCTTTTCCATGCTGCCGCCGACACCTTTTCCGCCCGATACAATAATATCACTGCTCTCGGACTTTGTTCGCACCGTCGCCATAACGGGACTTGTCAGGCACTTTATTTTTGCATAAAGACTTCCCCCCGAGGCAGGTCGGTACATTATAAGCTCGCCGTTTTCCGCTTCAAGCCTTGTACAGTCTGCACACAGACCCGTGTTCAGTATTGCCGCCGCTATGGGAGCATTTTTTCTACCTTCAAGGTCAGCATTCCAGAGAATAACAGGCGGCTTTTCCTGCATTGCCGTTTTTGCTATTTTCTCAGGGACTGTTTCTTCAACAAGAACTACCTTTTCTGCAATTTTTTCAGCTTCCGACAATACTTCTTTGCCAACTGCCCACACAAGCGGAAGTTTTTCGGAGGATTTTTCCGTTTTTTCTTCTTCCCTGCTCTTTTCAGACAGCTCACAAATCAGCCCTTCAAGCTCATTCATCTGTATAAATTTACAACGTCTTTTGCCTCGTTCATTCTGAAAAGTCTTTAGCACTCTTGTGGGAGAACCCATAAGTCCGCATCTTTTTTCGTCACAGCAAAGGTGTGTGTTATTCAGCTTTTGCACCTCGCCGAGCTTTGAAAAAATACCGGGAAATCTTAACACATAGCTTCTTTCAACCGTAATAAGTGCAGGGAAAGAAAGTGTCTGCTCACCGCTTCGGGTTGTGACGAAAATGCCGTCCTCCCGTTTTTCTGCACTCAGCACATTTGTGGCAAGACTGCATGAGCACATTTTTGACAGCATAGGTCCTGTCTGTGCGGTATCTCCGTCAATGCTCTGCTTGCCGCAAACAATAAGGTCAAAGCCGAGAAGCTGTGCCGCTTTACTGAGAATATAAGCCGTTGCAAGAGTATCCGAGCCTGCATACAGGCGGTCGGTTACAAGTGTCACCTTTGCACCGAGTCTTGTTAAAGGTCTGAGTATTTCCTCGGTGCTCTCGGGTCCCATTGACAAAACCGTCACGTCATTCGACAAGGTAAGTGCACATTCAAGAGCCGAGGCATCAAAGGGATTAATCTCTCCCTTGCTCACCTTAACGCATACAAGTATTTTCATTAATATTCACCGTTATATATAGGCTCAAGTGCCTTCTGGATTGCTTTATAGCGTCTGAAAAGCTCGTGATATTTGGGAGTATTCTCAGTATTCGGAAGTGTTTCGGACACCACCTCATTACACAGCTCCACCGCCTTTTCAAAGCTTTCAAATACACCCACAGCCGTTCCCGTCAGCATTGCAGTACCGAGAGATGAG
>JAZNIM010000081.1:0-11628 GCA_045577475.1 Eubacteriales bacterium
AGTTACCACCAACACCGCTTTGGTTGTTAATTTTCGCTTTGATGATAACGGCAAGAAAAACCACACCATTCCCGTCGTTAAAACTGCAACATCAACAAGCGGCTGGCATCATGTAGTTGGTGAATATACTCCGAGCTACAACACAATAGCCGCCGACGCCGACCTTGAAAATGCGTACTTCTGCATTTACTCGGAAGTGATTTCAGGATCAAGCGGAGCTGTATGGCAGGTTGACAACCTTGTTTTAAAACGTGCTCCCATTGCAGCACAGCCCGACGAAGACAACTATTTCAAGAATGGTTCCTTTGAAGAAGCAAACAACATTGAATTTGTTGGAATTACCAATTCTCCCGAACTGTCACGCAGTATTGACGCAACTGACGGTGCATATTCATTGGAAGTAGGCAGTACAAAAAATTATGCACACATTGGTTTTCCAATTGCTCTGAGTGAAGGAAGAACCTATTCCTATTCCTTTGACGTAAAGCTTATCAGCGATGGTAGCGGCAACAAAGTCACAACAGGCACGCCCATCGTTGTCAACTTCCGTTATGACGATGCCAACGCAAGCGGAGGTAAAAATCATACCATTGTTGCCACCAAAACCGCAACATCTTCAAGCGGCTGGCATCATGTAGTGGGTGAATACACACCGAGCTATGACAAAATTGCATCTGATGCAAATCTTGAAAACGCCAATTTCTGTATTTATGCAGACTATGCAAGCGGTGCAGTTTATCTTATCGATAATGTTGTTCTAAAGCTGTTACCGCAAGAGGATGACGGTATGGATAACGTAAACTATTTCAAGAACGGTTCCTTTGAAGACCCTGACAACATTGAAATGACAGCCATAACAGGCTCACCGTCTTTTTCTCAGAATCTTGAAGCAAGCGAAGGAATTTATTCATTGAAAGTAAGCAGTACAAGCAACTACGCTCACATCGGTTTTCCCCTCTCTCTCAACGAAGGCAGAACCTATTCCTATTCCTTTGACATAAAGCTTATCAGCGACGGCTACGGCGACAAAATTACATCGCCAATTCCTCTGGTAGTCAATTTCCGATTTAACGACACAAATGCAAGCGGAAGTAAAAACCATACCATTGTTGCCACCAAAACCGCAACATCTTCAAGCGGTTGGCATCATATAACAGGTGAATACACACCGAGCTATGAAAAAATTGCCGTCGACTCCGACCTTGAAAACGCACTTTTCTGTATTTATGCAGACTCAGCAACGGGAGCTACGTATCTTGTTGACAATGTTGTACTTAAGCGAGAGCCTCTTGAAAGTGAGGAAAGTATTGTGGTAACTCCCGACCTTATTTCCGACAACATGCTTATTCAGAAAGGTAAACCTATTCCCGTATGGGGAACTACCGACAAAGCGGAAAATCTTGATATTGTTCTTTACGATGGCACAACCGTTGTAAGCCGTGCAAGTACAGCTGTTGTAAACGGAGCATTTGATACATCCCTTCCTGCAGTTGACAACTATTACAAAAAGCTCTCACTTGTATTCGAAGCAGACGGAAATGCTCTTCGTACAATTGAAAATGTTGCAGTAGGCGAATTGTGGCACTTTGCAGGTCAGTCCAACATGCAATCAAACGCCACAGACGAAAAACCAAACATCGTTCCCACCACCGATAAACCTGACATTCACTATTATAAGGTTGACACAGATGGTGCAGGAAAATGGGTAACGGTTACATTGTCAAACATAGGTACAATAAGTGCCATCAGCTACAAAACACTTGAAACTATGCAACTCTCTCTCGGCTCTGATGTACCTGTGGGCGGTCTCAACTCCTCCATAGGCGGTGTTCGTATATCAAGATTTATGGAAAACGGAGATTTGTATAACAATCGTCTTGTTCCCATATCAAGAATCCCGATAAAAGGTCACTTCTATTATCAGGGTGAATCAGACCCCGGCAGTACAAGTTACGCCGGTGACCTTGAAAACATGATAAATGACTGGAGAGAGCTTTGGGAAGACGATACTCAGCCATTTATTTTCGTTCAGCTTCCAAGAAGTCCCGCAACAATTCCCGACTGGTACAGCGGTCTTGATGCTAACGGTAACCCCACCAAAACTGCATTGTACAACTACAGCACCGTTCATATGCAACAATATGATGCATATCGAAAGCTTGAAAACGATAATGTATACATGGTTGTTGCAATTGATATAACAACAAAAATCGACAACCCCAAATCAGCCGAAGACAAAAACGGTGAAGACCCTCTTCACCCACGCAACAAAGCACCCGTGGCAATACGTCTTGCCAACATAGCACTTAACGAAATTTACGGCAAAACAGAAATAAAGCATCAGTTCCCTATTCCAAAAGATGTTACAGTTGACGGAAAATATATTTACATTGAATTTGACGGCGTATATGACGGTCTTGAAATAACAGGAAATGCTCCGGAACATTTTGAAATAATCGACCAAGACGGCAAATATCATACACCAACATTTACACAAATTACTTCGAAAAACACCATTATGCTCTATTGTGACAGTGTTACAGAGCCTAAAGGTGTGTGTTACTTCCACGAAGAACATCTTGTGGATATGTCTAAGCCTTTTACTGAGCTTGTTCCCAGTCTTAAGAACTCCGCTTCTCTTCCTGCCGCTCCCTTTACTTACACTATAACAGAAGACGATAAAATTGTTTACAGTACAATTTCCGTTTCCGAGGGTTCCAAAGTATACTTTGCCGATGGCAGTTCACAAGAGTTTTCACAGCAAACCGATGTACCGGTTCCAAAAGTTCAGGGATATATTTATGTAAACACAGGTTTTGAAGCACATACCGTGTACAGCGTTGATGCAAACGGCAATCCCACAAAAATACTTGAACTTAACGATGCAATTCTCGGTTATGACGGAGCAAGCATCAGAACAAGCGGTGCTCAGGGTATACGTTTTCGTTCTTCTGTATCTAACATTGCAAGAGGACTTACTTTAGACACAGAAGGCTTTGAAATTACAGAATACGGCTTCATCGTAACAGCAGAAAACGAAGTGACAGGTCTCGAAGGCTCGGATTACGAACTCAATATGTCACTTTTGGAACAGAGTAAAGCCTTAAAGGGTGTTGTTTTTGACAGAGCATCGGGACAGGACATTATATACCAATGTTGACAATGACAGAACTGCATTTGCCGTTGTTCTTCTTAACATTCCTGTTGAAAAAGATAACTTAACAACAACCATTGCTTCACGTCCGTATTACATTCTTTCCGATGGCGAAAATGAACTTGTATTTTATGGTTCAATTACAAAGAGAAGTGTGTACGCAGTGGCAAAGGCTATAAAGGATGCAGGCGGCAGTGATTACACAAACAACAAGTCTTATATTGACACAATAACCGAAATCGTCGAAGGTGTAAATAATCAGACCGGTGTTCTCAACTTTGATATATCAATCAATCTATCAAGTCTTTATGATTAAAATATGAGGCTGCCCGACACCAAGACCTTCATCAAGAAATGGGTCATGGAAGGACCTACTCACCACTATGCGCTGGGTGTTGGTCACAAGGCTGAAACCATTAAGAAGGTTGCGGATATTCTCGGCATTCCCTGCGTAATAGTAAAATAGCCATGTGCTTTTTAAGGAGCTGCTCTGCGGCTTCTTTTTTTGTTAACTATTGAAATTACGGCTAAAGCGTATTATAATAAGGAAAAGAAAAAAACACAAAACCGAGGTTTATTATGAAGATAACAGTATCAATAGACTCCTTCAAGGGAAGTCTGTCAACATTTGAATCGGCGTCTGCCGTAAGTGAGGGAATACTGAGAGTTATTCCCGATGCCGAAATTTTCACCTGTCCTCTTGCCGACGGCGGTGAGGGAACGGTTGATGCGGTTGTAAGCGCTGCAGGTGGAGAAAAAGTGACGGCAACCGTCTGCGGCCCTGTGGGAAAGCCGGTCGAAGCGGTTTACGGCATCATTCCCCAAAGAAACACGGCGGTTATAGAAATGTCTGCGGCGGCAGGGATTACCCTTATTGAGCAGGATGAGAGAAATCCCCTTAATACAACCACCTACGGAGTGGGACAGCTTATACTTGATGCAATAGACAAAGGGTGCAGAAGGTTTATAATCGGTATAGGCGGAAGTGCCACAAACGACGGCGGAATTGGTATGCTGTCGGCTCTTGGCTTTGAGTTTCTTGACAAGGACTCAAAAGTCGTAGAAGCATGCGGACGGGGACTTTGTGATATAGCAAAAATCACAACACACAAGGCAAATCCCCTGTTAAAGGAATGTACATTCAACATTGCCTGCGACGTAAAAAATCCCCTTTGCGGAGAAAACGGCTGCAGCAAAGTATACGGACCGCAGAAGGGCTTGGTATCTGATATGATACCCGTTATGGACGGCTGGCTGGATGACTACGCCCGTCTTACGAAAAAGGTAATTCCCCACGCTGATGCCTCCTATCCCGGAACAGGTGCGGCAGGCGGCATGGGCTTTGCTTTTATGGCATATCTCGGCGGAAAACTCACCTCGGGTGTTGAGCTTGTCATAGCCGAAACGGGACTTGAAGAATATGTGAAAAAGTCTGATATTGTCATAACAGGAGAAGGCAGGCTGGACGGTCAGACGGCAATGGGAAAAGCACCAATCGGTGTTGCAAGGCTTGCCAAAAAGTACGGAAAACCCGTAATTGCCTTCTCCGGTGCAGTTACCGACGATGCAAGAGAGTGCAACAACCACGGCATAGATGCCTTCTTCCCGATTCTCAGAGCACCCTGCACCCTCCAACAAGCCATGGACAAGCAAAACGCCCACAAAAACATGGCAGACACCGCCGAGCAAGTATTCTTACTTCTTCTTTTTCGGAAAAAATAGGTTTCGCTGTCTGCGGAGGTCGAGTCGCTATGTAATTCAGCCTCCCTCATTGAGGGAGGTGGCAGCCGCAGGCTGACGGAAGGAGTATTCTTGATGTATCGCCGGAGTGTTTCTCTGTTTGCGGTAAGAAAGTTACATTTTTGTTTAGCAGGGGGTGTTTGGCTGTCTGCGGACAGCGAGTCATACTTTTCCCTCTGGAAAAGTATCAAAACAGCCCGCTCATCGGAAGACTAAATCCTTACGGATTTCAGGTCTTCCTCGCCGCGGAGGCTATGGGGTACATTGCCGATTGCGGTTTTGGCAAGGCAAGAGGTATCTTTTTTTCTCTGCGATACGCAAGTGATATTTTATCATTTTTATAATGGTCGAAAAGAGCGGCTTTTTTTAAGACCGCCAAGCGGATAGTGGGGATTTCTGCGTTGGTGGAATGTTACTGCTTACACGTCCCCCCATTTTCTGCGTTGAACGGAGATGTGCCACCGCCAGTACTCTAATACTAAAACATCAACGCACAAAATACTACTATACCCATAGTGTCCTAAGCAGTAGCATTATATTCAACGCAGTACCTGCCAAACGCATTACAACCCATCGAGCGAAGCGAGCGACTTGCCGAGATTCACGGGCGGCATCCTCAGTCTCCTGCTGTCAGTAAGCCTCCACGGCGTAGGCGTGACCTCAAAAGTCACGCCGATGAGTGGAAGCGCTTTTGCCTTCTTTTGACGCTTAGGTCAAAAGAAGGTCGACACCGCAGTGTCGAAACACTCCTGCCATACAAAAAACTATCCATTATACAAAGCGAGAGGCTGTATCAACCAATTTTGATACAGCCTCCTGTTTTATTCTGCAAACACGCCGTACACAAGAATACTCTTGCCTTCAACAGCGGATATTTCAACGGATTTTGCATTTCTTTTGCCGTCAAGCTCAATTTCAAGACAGTTAATTATGTACTGCTCAAAATTCTTGTCATAGCTGAAAACAGCATATCGTTTTGCTTTTTCAGCTATGGGATTAATTCTTGATGAGCCTCGCAGGGCAAACGCCGTTGTTATCTCAATGCCGTTTCTTAAAGGTTGCTCATGACATTCTCCATCATCATAGGTGATAACGGCTTTGCCGAATTCTTCACCGTACCCTCCCCCAAGCGGATATGCCTTATCAAGTGTGGTAAGTCCCGTAATAACCATACATTTCGTCTGCTTTTGGCAGTCAAATACAAGGGTATTATCTCTGCAGACAACCATGGGAACATCGTAAAGGAAAGAAACATTTTCAAGAACAGGACCGTTTTTTAATACCCTCGGACGCATTGCACGTCTTGCCTGTTCTTCCTCGGCAATCTCCGTTTTTGCCCTTTGGAAGTAAGCTTCAAATCCGTCCGATTTACAGTCACCTGACAAACTCAGCTGTGTCATTGCCGACAAATCAAGGGTATCATCTGCGTTCACAAGCTCAAAGCATGCGCTGTTATCTTTTTCCTCTCCAAGCCTCAGACCTTTGCAAAATGCATCATAGATAAGTGTCGGCTTGCGGTATTTGTCAACAATTCCTTCGTGAAGCATACCGTCCGTACAGGCAGGCTGTCCTCTGTTATAGTCGTTAAGCTCGGCAAAGAACCATAAGAATGCACCTGCAAGTGCACCGTCATCCGAATTCTTTTCATAAAGCTCATACATATCTTTCATGAAGTCATACAGCAAATGAGGATTGTTATAAACGTAAAAGCCTCCCCATTCGGTGAACACAAGCGGTTTATCATTAAGAACAGCCGCACTTTTCTTTGCTCTGTCGGTTGTGGGGGCATACGGGTGCATGGTATAAAAATCAAATCCGCACTTATTATAGTAAACAAGGGTGTCCTCATCGCTCATGCAGTTTGCACCCGAAACAAGACGTGTGGGGTCATACTTACGGCAAATGCGGGCACTGTCAATGAGGAATTTTTCGGTAAACCGACACTCATTGAAGCACAGCCAGAAGGCAACGGATACATGATTTCTGTCACGGAGGATTGTACGCTTTAAAACCTCAAGACTGCCTTCGCTGGCTTTGGGATTTGAGGTATCCGACCACCACAGTCCCGGCTCCTCTGACACCATAAGTCCTATTGAGTCGGCAATGTCAAGCGTCACCTTATTATGCGGATAATGCACAAGCCTCACAAAGTTGCAGCCCATATCCTTTATCATTTTCAAATCACTGTATATCTCATCATAGCTTGGACAGTGACCGCTGTCACCCACAGCCTCATGCTTGCAGATACCCTTCAGGTACAGCTCCCTGCCGTTAAGCACAAAGCGGTGACGGCTGCATTTCAGCTCCTTAAAGCCGACTTTTGTGCAATAGGTGTCAAGAACCCTTTCTTCATCCGTCAAAAGCTTTACTCTAAGCTCATAAAGCTTTGGATTGTCGGGTGACCATGGGGTGATATTTTCAAGCTTTATCCTTTTAGCCTCAGCCTTTTGAGTGTAACGGCAAAGTAAGGCTTCGCCGTCATAAAGAGATATTTCAAAGGTTACATTTTCGCAGGCACTGCTTTTTGTTTCAACACAAATTACCGCATTTTTATAATCGTCACAAAGCTCGGTCTTGAAGAATACATCCTCAATGAAGCATTTCTCTTTATATTCAAGACTGACATTTCTGATAATACCCCCGAAGTTTTCCCAGCCCTCGGTAGGTCCGAATTCAGGTTCTGTGTCCTCCAGCTCTACATGCAGAAGATTATCATGCTCCTTTACAAGCTCCGTAACATCAAAGCTGTATTCGCTGTAGGGAAGCATTTCTCCCAGCTTTTCGCCGTTAAGGAAAACACTTGCAAAGTATGTTATGCCCTCAAGCTTCAAAAAAATTTTATCACTTTTATACTGTAAATCAAAGGTTCGTTCACATTCGGAATGTCCCACCGCAAGACAAGAAAAAGGCACCGATTTTTCGCCGAACACTCCTTTTCCGATTCTGTACTGCCAGATGCCGTTAAGTGATTGTATTTTCATATACATGCCCCCTTTATCAAATGTATTATTTTTTGTGATTATAACACTATAGCTTTTTCGAGTCAAGTCTTTAGCATTAAAATGTGAAACCTTTTTTGTTGACACAGTACACTTTTTATAGTATAATTATTTCATCAAACATTTGCGAGGTACATTATGGCAATTTACACCATCGCCGATTTAAATATTGATATACAGTACAGTCACAAATATCTTGACTTTCTATGTAAGGACTATCTTGCCCCTGACCAGAATGTTAAGGTTGATTTTGCAGTTGCTCTCATAAAGGAGGATGTGGAAAAGGACAGGCAGGTGCTTGATGAGGCACACTACCCTACGCCCTATCTTGAGTCCCTTTCCGTTTACCGCCAGATTGCACGCAAAATTCTTGATTATAACGGCATTATTTTTCACGCCTCGGTTATTGAGATGGACGGCAAGGCATACGCATTTACCGCTCCCAGCGGAACGGGAAAAAGCACCCACTGCAGGCTGTGGCTCAAGGCTTTTCCCAATAAAGCAAGAATTATCAACGGCGACAAGCCTCTTATAAGATACATCGACGGCTTGCTTTACGCCTACGGCACGCCCTGGTGCGGCAAGGAAAACTACAACGTCAACACAAAAGCTCCCCTTGAGGCAATATGCTTTTTGCAGCGGGGCGAAAACAACGTCATTACCGAAATTGACAAAAACGCCGCCCTAAAAAGAATATTCACCCAGCTTTTGCTTCCCGAAACGCAGTCACAGTCAGAAAGCTTTTTCACAATGCTCACTCTTATTTGCGACAAGGTTAAATTCTACAGCCTTGAATGTAATATGGATATTGAAGCTGCACATGTTGCCTATGACGGCATGACAAGGTAAGAACCCGTAATAATCCATGAAAGGAGAGGTGTCGTGAACGGAGAAATGGACATGGAAGCAATGCATCCGCTGATAACCGAAGCAATCCGTGACGGCGGTCAGTTTGTGCTTATACCCAAAGGCGTCAGCATGCTTCCCACAATTGAGCCTTTGAAGGACAGTCTTGTTCTGACCTTACCCGAAAATTTGCAAAAATATGACATTGTTCTCTATAAAAGGAAGTCGGGTGCTTATGTTGCACACCGTATAATGTCAATCAAAAACGGTTATTATACTATGTGCGGGGACAATCAGATTGCACTTGAAAAAGGTATTGAGCTGCAGCAGATTATTGCACTTGTCAGCGAAATACGAAAAAGTGACGGCTGTATTTTATCCTCGCAGGATATACGAAAAAGGAGCAGGCTTTTTTCACTGGAAATGCGGCGGTTTCCAAAAAGAACCGTTCAATTGGTGAAAAGGCTTCTCTACCCCATTTACAAGGCATTGTTTAAGAGAAACAAAGAATAATATGAATTACAGCGAAATCTATCCTTTGGCACAGCAGCTTTCCCAAAGGATGATACACCACAGGCGTACTCTCCACAGCCTTGCGGAAACAGGCTTTGACACAGTAAAAAGTGCGGATTATATTCAAAATACGCTAAATCAGCTTGGAATTAAAGCCGAAAGAGTGTGTGAAAACGGAATATTTGCACACATCGGCGATGACGGTGCAAAATCAATTCTTTTAAGGTGCGACATTGATGCTCTGCCCATCAAGGAAGAAACAGGGCTTGATTTTTCCTCGGAAAACGGTTGTATGCATGCATGCGGACACGATATGCACGCGGCAATGCTTCTCGGTTGTGCCGAGCTGTTATGCAAGCTGAAGGCTTCCTTGAAAGGCAAGGCTACACTGTTATTTCAACCGGCTGAGGAGCTTTTACAAGGTGCAAATGCCGTTATAAAAAGCGGCAAGCTCAATTTAAGTGAATACGGTGCTGCAATAACGCTTCATGTTATTTCACCTTGCAACAGGCAGACAGGTACGGTTATTCTTCCAAATGGAGGAATTGATGCACCCTCTGCCGATTTTTTTAAGTTGACGGTGGAAGGAGCAGGATGTCATGGCTCATCGCCTTGGCTTGGCATTGATCCGATATCATGCATTTGCAGTATGATTTCGGGTTTTGACACAATAAAAGCAAGAGAGGTGTCGACGTACAAGCCCTTTACTCTATACACTTCAAGCATCAATGCAGGAAAGGGCTTCAACGTTATGCCAAAAAAAGCCGAGGCTATGGGAAGCCTCAGGTGCTTTGATGAAAATGTACGCTCATTTGTTAAAGCAAGGATGGATGAAATATCCCGCCATATTGCAAAAGCATACAGATGCAAAGCAGCTTTGGATTTTTCTTCGGGATGTCCTGCGTTTTTAATTGACAAAGGTCTGTGTGACAGGTTTGAGAAGGTTTTGGGAGACATCTTTGGCAAGGACAGGATTTTCAGGGAATCCGAAAGCTCTTCAACCGACACCGTTAAAGGCTCCGAGGATTTTAGTTATTTCAGCAGTATTATCCCTTGCTTTACGGCGGCTATTCCCGCAGGCTTTGAAAAGGATAACGCCTACACCTACCAAATGCATTCCCCTAAGGTTATGTTTGACGAAAATTCTTTGACCGTGGGGTGCAGTGTTTTTTCGGCATGTGCCCTTGATTTTTTGCAGGGGTAAAAAAGAAAAATGTGCTTGACAAGCTCATAATAATGTGTTACAATGGTTTGGAATAAAGGCGTTAAGAACGGACAAGTAGCAATTCACGGACACTACAGAGAGCGGCCGGTGAGTGAAAGGTCAAATGAAGTGTGTTGCGAATACCCCGTTTCAGCTCCGCACCCAACACTTTTTGTCAGTAGGCTGCGGCGTTCGGACACGTTACAGTCTATAGGTGAATTTTTTTCACCTGCCGAGACTGCACTCCGTGAGGGTGCGGTAAACAGAGGTGGTAACACGTTAAATTCGTCCTCTGCCGTAACAGGCAGAGGCTTTATTATTTTTTGGAGGATTTACAAAAATGCAGATTTATGAAGAACTCGTTGCCCGCGGTCTTATCGCTCAGGTAACTGACGAGGCGGAAATCAAAGAGCTTATCAACAACGGAAAGGCAGTCTTTTACATCGGCTTTGACCCCACGGCGGATTCCTTACATGTAGGTCATTTCATGGCACTTTGCCTTATGAAGCGTCTTCAGATGGCAGGCAACCGTCCCGTTGCACTTATAGGCGGCGGTACAGGTCATATCGGCGACCCCTCGGGAAGAACCGATATGCGTTCCATGCTCACAGCCGAGCAGATTCAGCACAACTGTGACTGCTTCAAGGAGCAGATGTCAAAGTTTATCGAATTCGGCGAAGGCAAGGCTATGATGGTAAACAACGCCGACTGGCTTTTAAAGCTCAACTATGTAGAGCTTTTGCGTGAGGTAGGTGCATGCTTCTCGGTTAACAACATGCTCAGAGCCGAGTGCTACAAGCAGAGAATGGAAAAGGGTCTTTCCTTCCTTGAATTCAACTACATGATTATGCAGTCCTACGACTTCTACTACCTCTACCAGAACTACGGCTGCAACATGCAGTTCGGCGGCGATGACCAGTGGAGCAACATGCTCGGCGGTACTGAGCTTATCAGAAAGAAATTAGGCAAGGACGCTTATGCCATGACCATAACCCTTCTTCTTAACAGCGAAGGCAAGAAGATGGGCAAAACTGCAAACGGTGCTGTATGGCTTGACCCCAAAAAGACAACTCCCTATGAATTCTTCCAGTACTGGAGAAACGTTGACGATGCCGACGTTATCAAGTGCATGAAAAGTCGGATCGTAGCCATGTCGTTCTGTGAGCCAAGGA
>JAZNIM010000082.1:0-5438 GCA_045577475.1 Eubacteriales bacterium
TGCTTCACCGACGGAATAAAATTAAAAAATCCGAGCTTCAAGTGCTCGGTTAGCCAAAACGTCCACCAAACCACGGCGGACGTTTTTACTTTGTGTGAGATAGAAAACCCCAATTTTCCTTTGTGTCCCAAGCAGAAAACAATCGGCAACGCAGTTCATGGTACTCGCACTGCAACCCATCGAGCGACAGCGAGCGATTTGCCGAGATTTCTCAGCGTCATCCTCAGCTTCCTGCCGTCAGAGAGCCGCCACGGCTCAGGCACGACCTCTAAAGTCGTGCCGAAGAGTGGAGCGCTTTTGCCTTCTTTTATCGCGGGATAAACGAAGGTCGGCACCGCAGTGTCGAAACACTCTGCCAAGCATAAAAGTAACTCGCTGTCCGCAGACAGCGAAACTCCCTGACAATCATTAAAGTAGCTCGGAGTCCGCAGACTCCGAAATCTCCTAAGATACAATAAAGTCACTTTTAAAACAGTCCAATGTTAATCTTCAAATTCAATCAACCTTCTGCTCTCCGAAAAGCGTAAGAAGCATTTCAATTCCCCTTGCCGAGCCGCTGCCGTTTGGCTGCCATGGACTGTATCTGGGATTTATTGAGCAGTACCGCTCGGAAACCACAATTTCCTCTGTCATGCCGTAGTAAAGCATGGCATCAACGGTGTTTTTTGCCTTGTCGTATTCTCCGCATTCGCACCATGACTTTACCCAGTAGGTTTCGCTTTGCATGGTGTACCACACATCGCCGTAGCCGCCGAAGTACGCTTCATCCCACATACTGCTGCAGCTTGTCATTCTGCCTGTAAGACCTTTTTCAAACTGCCCGCGCTTTACAAAGAAGTTTTCCATCTGCTTGTGCATTCTGCTTCCCGGCTCAATAAAGCCTGTGTAAAGAAGGTATGGTGCGCCGTCTGTATAATAGCTGTAATTTTCGCTGTCCTCAAAGGCGACTCCAAGTTCATGAGGAAGTATGTACATGTCATCCTCCTCGTGTCCCTTGTATAGCTCATCACGTATATTTTCAAGTGTTCTGCGGTAATCATCGCAGATTTCTTTTGTCCTTTTGTACTCGTCGCTTTCAAACAGCTCAAGACAGCGGCACATAGCCTCAAGTCCCATGACATTGTGGCTGTCGGTAAAGGTCCAGAACTGTGCTATATCTGCCCAGTCACTTCCCTTGCCGGGTGGGAAAATGCCTTCATACCCTTTATCTCTGGGAGCTTTTCTCATTTTTTCAATCCAGTCACGCATCGCCGTAAGATACGGGAGAAAATATTCAAAGTCCGCCCTGTTCTTTGTGTAAATAAGATGCTGTGACATACCCCAGATTACGGAGCCTGTAAAATTGTCCCAGCCTGCGTTGCTCTTAATTTTGCCTCTGTCCTCTCCCTCGCTAATAAACCAACGCTTGCAATAGCAGTCAAGAGCCTGCGAGGTATAGTCGGAAAGACCTATTCTGTCAAGTGCAATTATAAGCTGTGCACCCTCATAAGGCCAGATAAATCTTCCCACATCTCCCTGACGGGGTGTTACAAGCTCGCTTCCCTTATATCTTGCAAGCATCTGCATGCACTGCACCGAAAGGTGGTAGAACACATCAAGATACTTTGTGTCGGTTGTGTCGGGAACAGTCTTAATCTTGCCTACAATCTCCTGCCATTTTGACTGTGTTTGCCGTCTTTTTTCTTCATAATCGAATTCACACAGTTCCGCCTCTGCCCGAAGTGCACCGTAAAGACACTTAGTTTCGCCTTTTTCAAGAGTAAACTCTGCTCTGAAATAGTCGCTTGCTTCAAAGGCATGACCGTTGAAGGAGTCATTCTGCCAGCTAATCTTAATTGAATCCTCGGATTTTACAGTAAGATACCCCATATCGCTGTGAGCATCCGTAAGAGAATCGTTTTTCCATGTACGCTTCAGCATAAACCAGTTTTTGCCGTTGGGACTGTAAGGACTGTAGCTTTCCTGATGCTGATTAAGCATGTATTTTTCCTGTCCCGAACGGGGCATTATGCCGAAAACTCCGTCTATGGGTTTATCCGTATTGTTTGTAAAAGCAGCTTTGAAGTATATAGTTGGATTTCTCTCAAAATCGCAAAACGCCTCAACCTTTACGTCATACTCCTCCTTTGAGCACATTTCGTAAATCGGCTCTCCTGCCTTAACCTTGCGGAAAGCTGTTTTTTCCATGTCAAAAAACTGAGCCTTATCGCCGTGAAGGAATATTATACCCACACCCGGCTGTCCCACATGCGTGCCGTTGTCAAGAAGTGAAAGACTCAGCAGCTTGAAATCGGGGCACATAAGGCATATTCTCTCAGCAAGGGGCGGATGAAGGTACAGCTTATTGGTTTTTGGTCTGAGCCATAGTTCGTTCATGATGATTATTCTCCTTCCTTTCAGGAAATAAATTCTTTGATGGAATCAAGAGCTTCAAGTGCGGCATTTCTTCCCATATCATACGCTGTCTGAAGTTTACTTCTGTCCTTTTCAAGCCTGCCAACGGGAAGCTTTTCCTTTGGTGCTATAACAAGCACATTTCCCCTTTTCTCGCAGTCAAAAACATAGTCCTTCTGACGGTTGTACATTTCATGTCTTTTATTCATTGCCCTTACAAGACCCTTGTATTTGCCGAGCATAAGTCTTATAACGGGCATAAGACTGTTCTTCTTTTTCTCATAATCTCTCGGCTGAGTAAGCACCACAATGTTTTTGTCATAGCCTATACTTTGAAAATATTCAAGAGGTATGGAATCGGTCATACCGCCGTCAAGAAGCCTTTTGCCGTCTACCTCCACTATTCTCGAAACAAGGGGCATGGAGGCACTTGCACGCATGTATTCAAGGTCACGTTCATCGCTGTTTTCGTATTTATAATACAAAGGCTTTCCCGTATCCACATCCGAGCACACAATATAAAACTCCATTTTATTGTCAAGGAATGTTTGTGTGTCGAATACATCCAGCTCAAAGGGAATACGCTTATAGCAAAAATCGGCACCGAAAAGGTCACCCGTCTTTATAAGTGAGCTGAACGAGCAGTATCTTTTATCATCGCAGTATTTAAGGTTATATCTCAGCGTACGTCCGATTTGCCTCGACTTATAGTTACAGCCAAAGGTTGCCCCTGCTGAAACGCCAATCATACCGTCACACTCAATACCGTTTTCCATCAGCACATCAAGAACGCCTGCGGTATAAAGTCCTCTCATTGCACCGCCTTCAAGGACAAGTCCGATTTTCATACAAGCCACCTCTTTTGGCTGTATTATATCACAGCACTCATATTTTTTCAAGTACAGACGGCAAAAGAATAAAACAAAAAAGAGAGACTGCATCAAAACGTTTTGATACAGCCACTCTCGTAGCTCAAAGAAATATAAAGAATCAAAGGGGATTGTTTGACAGCTTTTTAAGCAATGGAACAAGCATGCCGCCAAGGCTGTTTCCTAAAATAACAACTATAAAATACGGAATAGCCTTTGTAACTTCGGGACAGCCTGCCATAAAGTAATAAGCCATGTCGGCAATACAGTGGTTGAAGCCGCTTATAATAAATACCACAACAGGGAATACAACACCGAACACCGCACCTGCAAAGTTGTTTTCCTCCTTGCACTTTCTGTATGCCTCAACGGCGGTGAACATAAGAAGTCCGCAGAAAATCGCAAGGGTAAAGCTGCTCAGATAGCTGTCGTTTATCTTTGCAGTCATAGACTGATTTGCTCTTTCGCAGGCACTTACTGCAAGTCCCGAAACGGCCGCAGTGCTGAAACGTGATGCGTTGAAAAGGGTTGCTGCAGCAAATGTACCGATAAGGTTTGCAAATAATGTCACCACAACCTCATAAAGATATTCGGGTTTTCTCAAGGGTATGTAGCCGACCTTTCCCGTGAAAAGTCCGTATTTGAAGCATACCACGCTGAAAAGTCCGAGGGAAAACAGGAATGCACCGATGTATCTGTTGTCGCTTGACATGAAAACAATTGCACCGATACCAATCATAAAGCCTGCAAGTATACCGTCGGAAAGATAGGATAAAAATTTGTTTTTCATTGTTTGTCCTCCGTTGTTTCTAACTTGTTATATACTACCATACAAACCAAAAAAAGTCAACAGTTATATGACTGCAATTCTATACTGAAAAGAATATTTCTTCGCCTGCTTCACTCTTACACAGGTATTTTTTTACGCCAAAGTGCTTTTCAAATACATTTTTGTCAAGACAATCATTGTGGCTTCCGAAAAATACGGCTTTTCCCTTTTCCATAATAACAATGTTGTCTGCAAACTTTATTGCATTTGAAAGGTTGTGCATAACTGCAATAACCGTCTTGCCTTCCTTTTGGCACTTTTGCTTTGCAACAGAGTAGATTTTGTCTTCTCTGCCTATATCCATACCCGAGGCAGGCTCGTCAAGGAGCATCACATCCGCATTCTGGCACACAAGCATTGCAAAGTAGCACAGTTGTCTTTCTCCTCCCGATATTTCATTTATCTTTTTGTAGGACAGATGTTGTATTCCAATCTCCTGCATAGCTTTTTCAGCAAGCATTTTTTCCTCAGACTTCACAGAGCCATAGGGGTTTCTGCCAAGCGAAATAAGTTCAAGCGAAGTAAAAGGAACACTCTTTACCTGCTGAGGAAGATATGACAGCCTTTTTCCCCGTTCCCGTGGAATAAGTCCACATAAATCAATTCCGTCAAGACAAACACTTCCGTCAAAGTCCTTGTGGCAGGCAATACAGGAAAGAAGTGTGGATTTTCCGCTTCCGTTAAGTCCCGTTACCGCTGTGAACGAACCTTTCGGAATTGACAGCGAAATATCATATAACACCTGTTTTTTGCCGTAGGAGAAATTCAAACTGTTAATTTCAAGCATTGCCTTTTCCTCCTCTGAACAAAAGTATGCCGAGAAAGAACAGTGCCCCAAACGAGGAAAGTACAATTCCCACGGGGATGTTTGAAGGTGAGAAAAGCAACTTTGACAAAAGATTTGACAACAGCACAAGACAGCTTCCGGTAAGAGCACTTGCAGGCAAAAGAGTACGGCTGTTTTCCTTTACGAATACTCTTGCTATGTGCGGTGACATAAGTCCCACAAACCCCAAAAGTCCCGCAAAGGACACAACAGCTCCGCTGCACATGCTTGCAATAAGCATAAAAACAACGCGTATCAATGACGGATTTTCTCCAAGAGCAAAAGCCACCTCATCTCCGAAAAGCAGCATATCGCACTTTTTTGACATAGCCACAGACAGCACAAAGCATACGGAAATCATGATGAAGGGAACGGTAAGCTGTGTCAGCGGGATGTTTGAAAGAGAGCCTATTGAAAACTCATTATAGCTCACAAGCACATCTGAGTCCAGAAGAGAAACAAGTGAAATACCTGCCGAGAGCACAGAACTGAAGGCAAGTCCCACAAGAATAACGGATGC
>JAZNIM010000083.1:0-4259 GCA_045577475.1 Eubacteriales bacterium
CTTCATTATTTTAAGTGCCGCAGCACTGTCGAGAATATATTTTGAGCTGTTCTTTCTCTTTTCCTCCTCAACTGAGGACAAGGAAATGAAGTAGGGTGCATGAATTGAAAGGCTTATGCCTGCCTTCTTTGCGTTAGCTCCGAGAGCTTCAAAGGTCGTTTTGCTTCCGGGAACTCCCCTTCCCGCCTCGTACTCATAGGCATCAAGTCCGAAGTTTTTTACCCATTCGGGAGCTTCGCCCGTTGTTCTTTTTTTGTCTGCCGTAAAGCTGTCGCTGTTACCGCCCGGTCCAAATAAAGGCTTTGCCATGATTTTCACCTCCGTAAGTGGTTGTATGAAAACAGCCGAAGAACCTGTTACGGCTCTCCGGCTCTTAAATTGCGAATATGATTATTCAGCAGTTTCTTCGGTTGCTTCTTCAGCAACTTCCTTTGCTGCTTCCTCAACTGCTTCCTCAACTGCTTCTTCAGCAGGCTCAAGAAGTGCACGCATTGAAAGGCTTACACGCTTTGCTTCATAGTCGATAGCTGTAATCTTTGCAGTTACGTTATCGCCAACGCTGAGCTCGTCAGCAGGCTTTGCAATCTTCTTATCGGAAATCTGAGAAATGTGGATAAGACCGTCGATACCGGGGATAATTTCAGCGAATGCACCGAAGGGTGTAAGGCCTACTACCTTTGCATCAACAACGTCGCCTTCATTGTACTTTTCGGAAAGGATTACCCAGGGATTTTCTGCATCAACCTTGTAGCCGAGAGAAATTCTCTTGTTTTCTTTGTCGAGAGCCTTGATGAATACGTCAATCTCGTCGCCTACGCTAACAACCTCGGAAGGATTCTTGATTCTCTTCCAGCTGAGCTCGGAAACGTGTACCATACCGTCAACACCGCCAAGGTCAACGAATGCGCCGTAGTTGGTAATGGACTTAACCTTACCTGTGAACTTCTGTCCTTCGTATGCGCCTTCCCAGAACTTAGCTTCTGCTGCTTCTCTTTCAACTCTTGCAGCTGCTCTCATAGAGCCAACTACACGCTTTCTTGCCTTCTCAACGCTGATAATCTTGAAGGAAACTGTCTGACCCATGAATACCTGAAGATCCTTTTCTTCGTAAGGTGTTTCGCTTCTGGGAAGAGTTGTCTGTGAAATCGGAATAAATACTCTTATGTTCTTTGCAAGAACTGCAATGCCGCCCTTTGTTGTTTCCACAACCTTACCTGTGAGAATTTCGTCAGCATTTGCTGCTTCCTCAATTACATCCCAGTACTTAGCCGCATCAATCTTAGTCTTTGAAAGAAGAACTGTGCCTTCTACGTCGTTTGACTTAACCACGATTGCTTCGATTTCGTCGTCAACCTTTACAAGGTCTTCGAGCTTTGCGGAAGAATCCATTGTCATTTCTGCGAAAGGAATAATACCTGTGTATTTTACACCAAGGTCAAGCTGAACCTCGGTAGGTGTAACTGCTGTTACAATACCCTTTACGGTTTCTCCTGTGCGAAGTCTTTTGAAGGACGCGTCAAGCATCTCCTCAAAGCTCATGCTGTCGTTGATTTCTGTGTTCTGCATTTTGTTTGTTTCACCGGAATTAAGTATATGCAATACTCCGGCTTTTACCTCCTCTAATATATCATCGGGTGTTGATGCACCCGCTGTTATCCCTACGGTGAAAAGCTTTGAATTTCGCAAAACAGCCTCATGATAAAGTTGCATTATTCTGCTTTTGTCAAGCTCATCAGCTTGTTCCACAAGGAATGTACCCTTACAGTAATTCGACGCAATATCAAACAGCTTTTTCGTGTTTGAGCTTTTACGTCCGCCCACCACAAGCACACAATCACTCTTGGAAGCTATACTGACGACCTCATTCTGTCTTTTTTCCGTAACACTACATATTGTATCAAATATTTTTGAATTTGTATATAGTTTTTGCGCAACTTTCTGACAATTTACATATTTTTCATTATTATATGTGGTTTGTGACGTCAGCACGAAACATTGTTCATTGTTTATTAACTTTTCTTTTACAGTAGCAAGCAATTCTTCCTCATTACCGCACACAACAGCATCGCAATGAGAGTAGCTTTGAGTGCCGATTACCTCGGGATGAGCCTTATCTCCCATTATAATACACAAAGCGGCATCATGGGTATTCTTATCCACGATATCATGAATTCTCAGCACATACGGACATGTTGCATCAACATAGGTAAAGCCTGCTTTATCAAGATATTCCACAAGCTGACGTGTTACACCGTGTGCACGTACAACAAGTACGATATTATCCTTGTCCTTTTCAAGGCTCGGAAGGTCTTGTTCCTCCACGCAGAAAATATTATCTTTTTCAAGCCTTTTCAAAAACACTCCGTTATGTATAAGCTCTCCGATAGAATATATTTTTTTGCCTGTGCTTTTACTCAGCTCTAAAACCGTATCAACCGCACGTCTTACGCCAAAGCAAAAGCCTGCGTTTTCGGCACATAAAATCCTGATCTCTGTTTTATTTGCCATTTTTCAAATCCTCTGCCTGATTGCAAAGAGAGCAAATCTTAGTGAAAACATCTGCTGCAACTCTTTCGTATTCTTCCCTTGAGGAGTCCGCAATATTAAGTTCTTCATAGCTTACAGGCTCGCCGATAACAACATATACTTTTCTGAAAAGCTTTACGGTGTAGTCCTTTGTATAAATGCCGATGGGAAGCACCGTCGCCTTTGTGTGGCGGACAATCATCGACACACCGCTTTTAACCTCGGTATTCTCGGGCTTTTCGCCGGGGTGTCTTGTGCCCTGAGGAAACATGAAAATATTGCCGCCGCTCTTAACAATACCGAGTATTGTCTTGAGAGCCACAAGGTCGCTCGCACCTCTGTCGATAGGCTGTGCACCCAGTGCCTTCAAAAGAAAACCAAGAACGGGAACCTTGAAAAGCTCCTTTTTTGCCACAAAGGTAATAGGCTTTTTGGTGCATACCGCCAAAATTACCGCATCCCAGTTTGACATATGGTTTGCACAGTAAACAGCAGGACCGTCAAAGGCTTTTTCGTTTTCCTTGCCAATCACCGTTACACGGAACAGCAGCTTAAAAACACCGCTGAGAAGCCATGTAACAAAATTATAAAACCACATTGATTTTTTCATTGATTATCTCTACCACCTTATCAACATTCTCTTCAATTGTAAGAAGAGAATTATCAAGCATAACCGCATCCTCAGCAGGCTTACAGGGAGCTGTTTGCCTTTCGGAGTCGTTTTTGTCACGTATAATCATATCCGACAGAACTTCTTCATAAGTCACCTTTTGTCCCTTTTCGCAAAGCTCCTTATATCTTCTCTCGGCTCTGCTTTCGGGAGATGCAAACATGAATATTTTTACGTCCGCCTTTGGAAGCACCACCGTACCTATATCTCTGCCGTCCATAATAACGTTGTTCTTTCTTGCAAAATCCCTTTGCATTTCAAGAAGAAAAGCACGTACTGCGGGAAGTGCCGACACACTTGAAGCGTACATTGACATTTCGGGAGTTCTTATTTCACTTGAAACATCCTCGTCCGACAGGAAAACATGCTGAGTTCCGTCAATCCACTTCAGCTCTATTTTAATATTCTTAAAATTCTCGGACAGCGTTTTTTCATCCTTTGGGTCAATGTCGTTTTTCTTTGCGAAAAGTCCCACGGTTCTGTAGATTGCACCCGTGTCAACGTACAAGAATCCCGTCTTTTTGGCAACAGCCTTTGCTATTGTACTTTTTCCTGCTCCCGAAGGACCGTCTATTGCTACACTATACATATTTATATTATCCTTTCACACTTAATTGACAGCCGCATTTTTTCCTGCGGCATAGCCTGTGCAGAAGGCTATCTGCAAATTAAAGCCTCCCGTATAAGCATCAACATCAAGAACCTCGCCTGCAAAATAAACTCCGCTTACAAGCTTTGACTCCATTGTTGAGGGATTAACCTCCTTGACATTTACGCCGCCGCTTGTAATAATTGCTTCTTCAATGGGACGGAAGCCGGAAACCTCAACCTTAAAGCCTTTAAGTGTTTCAAGAATTGTTCTTCTCTGTTCCTTGCTTAAAATATTTGTCTTTTGCTCCTTGGGAATACCGCACTTATTTAAAAACGGCACTATCATTTTTGAAGGAAGAAGGTCTGCCATTGCATTATCCATATTTTTATTGCTGTACTTTGCAAAGTCCGACAGCAGTCTTGCATCAAGTGTTTTTTCATCAAGTGCACTCTTTAAGTCAATCACAACCGT
>JAZNIM010000084.1:0-17445 GCA_045577475.1 Eubacteriales bacterium
TGTGCCGTCCTTATCAACGTATTCCATGCCGAACTTTTCAGCGTTGAACTGGTCAATCTGGATTGTGATAAGGGTATCCTCCTTGCCGTGTACATTCTTAATCTGAATGTCAAGCTTAGGACCGTAGAATGCAGCCTCGCCGATACCGATTTTGTAATCAAGACCGATATTGTCCAGAATTTTCTTCATCATGCCCTGAGCCTCATCCCAGTCGGCTTCCGTACCAATATATTTTTCCTTGTTTTTGGAATTCCATTGAGAGAATCTGTAGGAAACGTCCTCGTAAAGACCGAGGGTTTTGAGCATCATGATTGCAACTTCAAGACAGCCTCTGAATTCGTCTTCAAGCTGTTCGGGTGTACACATAAGGTGACCTTCGGAAATGGTGAACTGTCTTACTCTTATAAGACCGTGCATTTCGCCGCTGTCCTCGTTTCTGAAAAGTGTACTTGTTTCAGCAAGACGCATCGGCAAATCTCTGTAGGAGCGTGCTCTGTTAAGATATGCCTGATACTGGAAGGGACAGGTCATGGGGCGGAGTGCAAAGCATTCCTTGCCGTCCTCCTCCTCGCCCAGAACAAACATGCCGTCCTTATAGTGATCCCAGTGACCTGAAATCTTGTAAAGGTCGCTCTTTGCCATGAGAGGAGTCTTTGTTCTAACCCAGCCCAGCTCTTCCTCGGTATCTTCAACCCATCTCTGAAGTGTCTGGATAATTTTTGTTCCCTTGGGGAGCATAACGGGAAGTCCCTGACCGATGGTATCAACGGTTGTGAAGATTTCAAGCTCACGTCCCAGCTTGTTGTGGTCACGCTTTTTAGCCTCTTCCTTCATTGCAAGATATTCTTCAAGGTCGGAATTCTTGGGGAATGCTGTACCGTAAATTCTCTGAAGCATCTTGTTCTTGGAGTCGCCGTGGAGGTATGCACCTGTGCACTGTGTAAGCTTAACCGCCTTAAGTTTACCTGTACTTGTAAGGTGAGGACCTGCACAAAGGTCAACAAATTCACCCTGTGTGTAAAGGGTAATCTGTGCACCGTCTTCAAGCTCGTCTACGTGCTCAACCTTGTATACTTCTTTTCTTTCCGTCATAATCTTCTTTGCTTCCTCTTTGGAAACAACGCTTCTTACAACGGGAATGTTCTCCTTGATAATCTTCTTCATTTCGCCTTCAAGCTTTTCAAGCACTTCGGGTGTAATGGAAACCTTTACGTCAACGTCATAGAAGAAGCCTTCATCGGTGGCGGGACCGAATGCGAGAATTGCGTCGGGGTAAAGACGCTTAACTGCCTGTGCAAGAACGTGGGCAGCGGTGTGTCTGTACACCTTCTTGCCGTCCTCATCGTTGAAGGTTACAAATTCAAGCTTTGCATCCTTTTCTATAGGGGTATTAATCTCGCAAAGCTCTCCGTCAAGCTTCATTGAAAGCGCTGCACGTGATAAGCCTTCGCTGATTTTTGCAGCGGCTTCGTATCCCTTGCAGCCGTTTTCAACCTCTAAAGGGTTGCCGTCGGGAAGTGTCATTTTTAACATGGTTCTGTCCTCCGAATGTATAATAATTTTTTTATAAACAAACAAAAACCCCGTACTGATTTTACTCAGCACGGGGCGACAATACAAATTGCCACGGTTCCACCCATGGTTACATCTAATGCGGTATACCTGTATACAGATGCATCTTTAAAGCCTGTAACGGAGCTGCCCGTTTCCGATTGTTACCTCGGAAAGGCTGAGGGGTGGTGAGGTCATTTGGGTGCGGTGCTTTCACCGTATGTACCGCTCTCTGAAAGGGAATTGCATGACCGTGTTCCTTGTAAACGCCTTTGATTATGTGGTTATTATACACCCTGATTTTTAATTTGTCAATAGCAATTTTTCGTGATATTTCCTTGTTTTACGAGAAAGTCAGCTCTTTTTTTCTGCCGTCGTCAAGAAAGCGAAGTCTGAGGTTGTCCGAGATAAGGGCGATGAATTCGGAGTTGGTAGGCTTGCCTCTTGCACTTTGTACTGTATAGCCGAAGTAGGAATTGATGACGTCAACATCTCCCCTGTCCCATGCAACCTCAATGGCGTGGCGAATTGCTCTTTCAACCCGTGAGGAGGTTGTGCCGTAACGCTTGGCAACACCGGGATAAAGCTGTTTGGTTATTGAATTGATAAGCTCGTTATTGTGCATTGTCATGATGATGGCGGTGCGAAGATACTGATAGCCCTTGATGTGTGCGGGAACGCCTATCTGGTGTATGATTTTGGTGACAAGAGTTTCAAGCTCAACCTCTGGACTTGGCTCGGCTTTTATGAGGGTGGACTCGGATTTTGGGGTAGTTTCTCGGAGAGCATTTTCAAGACGGTTTGAAAGTGCGGTGTACTCGCAAGGCTTTATAATGCAGTAGCTTGCACCTGCCTGTGTGGCTTCGGTAAGCATTTTGTTGTTGCCTATTCCCGTTACAACGATAAAAACGGGAGAATATCCCGGGATTCTTGTTCTTGTTTCGTTGATTACCTCAATTCCGTCAAGGCGGGGCAGAAGAATGTCTAAAATAACGGCATCGGGTCTTGTTTCTTCAATGAGTCTTATTGCCTCGTATCCGTCCTGGCAGTCGCCAACGATGCGGTATCCTTTTTTGGCAAGAAAGCTTTTTAAACCTATGCGGAACTCCGGGCCCGGATCTGCGATAACGATAGTTTTGTTGTCTGTTGTTTCCATTGTTGTCAGCCTTTCTACGGTTATAATTTGTTGTATTTTCCGACACTGTGTTCGGTGCAAGGTAATTTTAACACGTTTATGCTTTTGATGTGTATTGTTCTCAAAAAATATTTACATTGTACTTTGAAAAGCCTTATTTTAAGCCATGTTTTGGGTAACCCTTTGTTAAAAACCCCCGAATAATGTCGAAAATTGCGTGTATTTGGTGCAATTTCAGTATTTGTTTTCCTTTAAATAGGTAAAAATTTTCGAAGAAACGACACAAGGTGAGCTGTTTTTTTCTGCGGTATTATCGCACAAAACCGAAAAAACATACTTTTTTCCAAGTCCGTCATAATATCCGCAAAACCATTTATGCACATATTCGACGCCGTTCCCGTCAAAACGACCTGTTTGTGCGGTGCCGGTTTTTCCGCCGATTTTCACGCCTTCGATTTTTGCAGACTTTCCTGTTCCTGAATTTACACATTCCTCCATCATACGGCATAGTAATTCCACGGTTTTCTTTGAAAATACAGCTCTTTTTTTTGTTTCCTGACGGTATTCAGCCTTGCCGTCCTTTACTTCGCCGAGAATTGTATGAGGCTTACACGAGTATCCCGTACAGGCACTTATCATTACGTTTATCATATCAATGGGAGCCAGACACAAATCCCCCTGACCGAAGGATATGTTTGCAAGATATCCCGGAAAATCCGAGCTTTCATCAATGAATCTATGAGAGGTTTCTGCGAGAAAATCTGCCGATGCAGGCTTATCAAGTCCCAGTTTTTTTGATGTTTCGACTATTTTATCAAGCCCAAGCTGCCTTGCAAGTGCAACGTAATAGCAGTTACAGGACAGGGCAAAAGCATCCTTCATTGATATTTCTCCGTGTCCTGTTTTTTTGTGGCAATTAAAGGTTGTATCGTGTACCTGTATACTTCCCTTGCACTCGTGCTTGAATTCGTAATATGCATCGTCTTCTTCAAGGGCACAAGCGGAAACGACGATTTTAAATACTGAACCGGGTGTAAAAGAGGAAAGTGCGCGGTTAATCAGCTCACCTTTTTCCGAAAACAGATAGTCCTCAAGAAGTGCCGTGTCATATGACGGGAAGGAGGACATGGCGAGAATATCGCCGTTTGACGCGTCTGCCGCAATTATGCATCCGCTTTTAACCTCATCTTCAAGACCGTCACAAAACTGCTGAAGTCGGCTGTCGAGGGTTGTTATAATGCCGTCGGTGCCGGAAAAGCCGTTGTCCTGTATTGAAAGGGGCGACATGCTCATACTCAGGGCGTTGTTGGAGAAGGTGGCATATTTTTTTCCGTAAAGCTTGTGATACAAAAGGTCGTTTTCGTATTTACGCAATCCCGTTACGCCCTCCCCGTCACGGCTGTAGCCGAGTAAATGCTGTGCCGTAGAGGTGTTTTCTTCAAAGGCTTCGCAATAGTATAAGCCGTTGTATTTTTCGCTCATGCGCACTGCCGAGCCTTCATTGTTCGCTCGTACGGTAAAAGGAATGCCTTCGTATATTTTGTCTACAAGTTCTGATTGATTAACGGCGGATATTTTTGAAATATCACTTGTCATAGTGTTTATATCGGTACATTCATTTGGATTTATTATAAGTATACCTGTACACTTGTCGTGGGATATAATTTCAAAGTATCTGTCATAAATAAAGCCGCTTCTTTCCGTTATATCAAGCCGTCCGGTGTATTGACCGTCAAGAACCGTTAAAGCTTTATTCCTGACATCTGACAGAATGTACAGCCTGAGGCACAGAGCAAATAGGCACAAAAGCACAAGGCAGTAAAGAATACTTGCTCTCACATGACATTTCATATCACATCACTCCCGATAATTATTATTGCCAAAAAAGGGAAAAATATAAAATGGGTGTTCCAAATACGAAAAAATGTGTTATAATAGTATAAAATACAGCTTTGTTTAGATTTTGGAGGAAAAAATGTATCAGTTACTTGATGTATCAAAGGGTTTTCTTGAAGCAAGCGGAATAAAAGAGAACGATGTGCTTGCGGATTTTACCATGGGAAACGGTTACGACACGGAGTACCTTTGCACAAAAGTGCCTAAGGGAAAGGTTTATGCCTTTGACATACAGCTTCAGGCGGTAGAAAACACGAAAAAACGGCTTGCCGAGGCAGGCTTTGACAATGCGGTAATTATCCACGACAGCCATGCAAAGGTTCTTGAATATATAAATGAGCCTATAAAGGCAGGAATGTTCAATCTTGGATACCTTCCCGGCGGGGACAAGTCAATACACACCATGCGTGAGAGCACGATGCCTGCAATTAACGGTGCGGTTTCCCTTTTGCAAAAGGGAGGTATTCTTGTAATTAACGTTTATCCCGGTCACGAGGAAGGTAGTCTTGAAGGACAAATGCTTTTAGAGGAGCTTGCGAAGCTTTCGAGATTTGAATACTGCGTTACTCATCTTAGAATTATAAATTCTCCCGATGCACCTTTTATCATTGCGGTTGAACGGTACAATAAATAGAAAAAACCCAATCCAAAGCTTAGTGCAGAGCTTTTGATTGGGCTGTGATGTGTTCAGTTTCAGAAGCTGATTACATCCTCGGGGTCGATAGATGCTCCGTCCTTACGAAGCTCAAAGTGAAGGTGGCTTTCCTGTGCTGCTTCAAGGATTGCGCTGTCCCCTACGCTTCCGATGATTGTGCCTGTGGAAACGGCGATGCCTTCCTCAATTCCTTCTGACAGTGCGGGCGTGAGATTTGAATATACAAAGGTGTAGCCGTCGGGAGTTTCAAGCTCAAGGCAGCTTCCGTACAGGTCGTCGCTGTATATTTTTGTTATAACGCCGCCTTTTACTGCTTTGACAATTGTTCCCATGTCGGCGGCAATATCAACACCGCTGTGGGTTCTGTAGTCGCCCAGCGTTGGTGAATAAACAGGCATATCTACTGAATGACCAACCGTAATGAAGCCGTCGCAGGGCTTTATAAATACGTTTTCGCCGAGATTTGCGTTGGATGAAATTTCCGCAACATCAAATTCGGGGTTGTCCATGATGCCTTCTTCGGTTTGTGATAATTCCTCGGTCAGGATTGTGTCGGAAATGTCGGATGCTTCGCTTTGCGTAATTTCTGCACTTATTCCCGAGGGTGAGTCGGAAACGGAAATGTCCTTGTCGGGCACAGTTAAAAGATTGCTTGTATTTGGCAGGTCGATTTCGGGAACGGCAATGTTTTCGGGGACGGTGGGAAGCTTAAGAGAGTCGTCAATGGATGGCAAATCCGTGTTTTTCGACAGCATGGAAACGGCTGTATTTACGGTTACGGCAACAGCCACGGCGGAAAGAGCAATGTACACACCGCCGCTGATAAGCTGCTTTTTGAGGGTTCTTTTTTCGGGATTGGAATGGTTCTTTTTCATTTGCATTTTCCTTTCATTACATTCTTGTACTATTTTGCTCAGAATTTCCATGTTTATTCACACAGGAGAAAATCGTGAGCATTTGTACTTAAAAATATTGAAAAGAGGTATATATATGGCAAGACAGGCGGGTCAGAAGCTCAAGCTGCTACAGTTAAATAAGTTTTTTCTTGAAAACACCGATGAGAATCACACCGTTTCAATGAATGAGATAATTGATTATCTTGAAAGCGTAGGCGTGTCTGCGGAGAGAAAAAGTCTTTATGATGATTTTGAACAGCTAAGAGCCTTCGGTACGGAAATAATGTCGTTGAAAACTAAGGACGGAACAGGTTATTATGTGGCTGACAGGCTGTTTGAGGTGTCGGAGCTGAAGCTGCTTGTTGATGCGGTGCAGGTGGCAAAGTTTATTACCGATAAAAAGTCCAGAGCTCTTATTAAAAAGCTTGAAACTCTTTGCAGCCGTCACGAAGCGGCAGAACTGTCAAGACAGGTTACAATTCCCGGAAGAATCAAGAGCATGAATGAAAGCATTTACTATAATGTGGATAAAATTCATACGGCAATTTCCTCCGATAAGCCCATTACCTTCAAGTACTTTGATTACAATGAGGAAAAGGAACGTGTTCTGAGGCATGACGGAGAGCTTTACCATGTCAGTCCCTATGCACTTACATGGGACGACGAAAATTATTATCTCATCGCCTTTGATCACAAGGACGAGATTATAAAGCATTACAGAGTTGATAAAATGCTTGAAATTTCTCTTTGTGACGGTGTTCGTTTCGGTAAAAAGGCGTTTGACGAAAGAGATGTCGCCATGTATTCGGGAAAGGTTTTCAATATGTTCGGAGGAAAATCCACGAAGGTGTGTCTTGAATTTGACAAATCGCTGTGCGGAGTTGTTGTTGACAGGTTCGGCAAGGATGTATTCATGAGAAAAAGCGAAAATGAAGGTAAAGTATATGTCTATTGCGATGTTGTGGTAAGTCCCAACTTTTTCGGGTGGCTGTTTTCTTTCGGAAAAAAGGCGAAAATAGCGACTCCTGCGGATGTTGCATCAGAATTCAAAGAATATTGTAAAAAAGTATTGGATTCTTATATATAAGTATACAGGTATATTAAAAGCTGTACAAAGTGATGATAAAATCCTCTGTACAGCTCATTTTTTATAATGTGTCTGTTTTCATTGAATGAAAGCTCATTCCGTGACTGAAGTCTTGTTTGTATTTTATGGGAGTTATCCCCATTATTGATTTGAAATTGCGGTTAAAGGTGCATTGTGAATCAAATCCTGCCTCAAGATATACCTCGGTTATGCTGATTTTACCGTTCTGAAGCAATCTGCAGGCTTCTTTGATTCTGCATTCGTTAAGAACATCTCTGAATGATGCACCGAATTCCTTATTTATAAGATGGGACAAATACCTTGTGTTGTATCCCAAAGCCATGGCAACATTCTTTTCATTAATGTGCTGTTTGTAATGGTTCTGAATATACTCATAAAAATTTCGGGCAAAATTACTGTTATTTTGGGGCAATTCCTGTATTATTTCGTTTTTTGAATAAATAGCGGCAATGCGGTATAATACCGATTTGAAAAGAAAGTGGTCACTCTGATTTAAACAAAGCTCCTCAAACAGCTTTTCGGCATTGGGAATGACGGGATAGCGGAGAATTCCCGATCGTATTTCTTCTCGGATTTCCGAAAGATAGTCGGTGTTGAAAATTCCAATTGAAACGACAGAATAGTCGATGGTTCGGTAGGAATGAGCCTTGTCAGGCGGAATAAGAACCAGTTCCCCTTTTACCGGATGATATACCGATTTGTCTATTACAACTTCGATTTCTCCGTCATGTACATAAAGAATCTCGTAACTTGTATGAAAGTGAAGCGGAAAATTGAAATTTTCTGTGCCGTCTCTGTTGATGTAAGTTTTGGAAAGGGATGCACTTGAGCGAGATAATTCATAATAAGCCATAAAAACCTCTTATATAAAAAATCTGAACTTATGACTTAAATTATACCATGTATGCTTTGTTTTTGCAACTACTATGTGATAAAATGAAATAAAAAAAGCAAAAAAGGAGGATATTATGAAAAAGGCATTGATATTCTGGGGCGGCTGGGACGGTCATGAACCGCAGCTCGTTGCAAACCGTTTTTGCCGTTTGCTTGAGAAAAACGGATTTTCTCAGGTGGATGTTTTTGACAATCTCGACTGCCTTGCAGACAAGGAAAAGCTTTTACAATATGATTTGATTGTTCCTGTGGTTACGGGAAGCGAACTGCCTGCAGAATATGCGGAAAGTGTGTGCTATGCTGTATCCAGAGGTGTCGGAATAGCAGGATGTCACGGTGGTATGTGTGATGCTTTTCGTGAATCCACAAGATGGCAGTTTATGACGGGAGGACAATGGGTGAGTCATCCCGGTGGAGCTGACGTGACATATAAAGTCAACATACATCACGGTTCTTCCTCCATCACGGAAGGACTTGATGATTTCGAGGTTACTTCTGAGCATTACTATTTGCATGTAGACCCGTCAATAGAAGTTCTTGCAACTACTCGTTTTCCTTTGGTTAACTACTATCATGCGGCAAATAAGCCTGTTGATATGCCTGTTGCGTGGACTAAATATTGGGGTGACGGCAGAGTGTTTTATTGCTCTTTAGGTCATCATGACGATGTATTTGACCTGTTCCCTACAGCGCAGATTCTGATGGAACGTGGAATGCTGTGGGCGGCTGAAGGTAAAGCGTATGCAGAGAAAAATGGTCTTGATGCGTCAAGATTTGATAATAATGCAAAAATGTATTGATTGAAAGGAGAATTGTTGTGTTAAAGGTAGGTATGGTTGGTGTAGGCTGTATAAGCGGCATATACCTTAAAAATTTCAAGGAAGTGTTCAAGGATGTAGAATTGGTTGCAGTATGCGACCTTATTCGTGAACGTGCCGAAAAAGCCCGGAAGGAATATAATATTCCCAAACTTTACGACACTATGGAAGAATTGTTTGCAGACCCTGAAATCGATATTGTGCTTAACCTGACACGTCCTTATCAGCATTATGAGGTGTCAAAGGCGGCACTTCTTGCCGGCAAGCACGTGTACTCAGAAAAGCCCCTTGGTGCAGACTGGGAAGAAGGTACACAGCTTGTTAATCTTGCTATTGAAAAGGGTCTTTGGATAGGCGGTGCACCTGATACATTTATGGGCGCAGGTATACAGACCTGCAGAAAACTCATCGATGAAGGACTTTTAGGAGAAGTCATCGGCGGCAGATGTGTTATGGGCTCTCACGGCGTAGAATCATGGCATCCCGATCCTGATTTTTATTATCAGAGAGGCGGCGGACCGCTGCTTGATATGGGACCATATTATATCACAGCACTTATTAACCTTCTCGGCGGTGTAAAAAAGGTGTATGCTACGTCAAGAACAACCTTCGGCGAACGTCTGATTACAGCAGAGCCTCATGTGGGTGAAATTATAAAGGTAAATGTGCCTACTCACTATGAAATACTTATGACTTTTGAGAATGATATTACGATTTCATTCCTGGCAAGCTTTGATGTTTATGATACTAAACAGGCAAATATTCAACTTTACGGAACAAAGGGCAATCTTTATGTTCCCGACCCCAACTGCTTCGGAAGTCAGAAGGGTATGCGTTTCCTTGACGGAAAAACGGGTGAAGAACGTGAACTTCCGCTGGAATTTGACTACGCCGATAACTCACGTTGCCTTGGTCTTGATGACCTTGCGGCGGCAATTGAGCAGGGACGTCCTCCCAGAGTTTCTTATAAACAGACATATCATGTGCTTGAAGTAATGGCAGGAGCTATGAAGAGTGCGGAAACGGGCGAACCTTATGTACTTACAACAAAGTTTGAACGTGAAGCTCCCATGGATGCAACAAAAGCTCACGGTTATCTTTAATTTTCATAAATAATGAAGCCCCGACATGTGTCGGGGCATTTTCTATAAAAAAGATCCGTGAGTCGTTGATTGACTCACGGACGGATAATCTGTGAACACAGAGAATGTTAGACTCCTGAGTATGCTGCGAAACCGCCGTCAACGGGAATAACAACGCCGTTTACAAAACGTGAAGCGTCTTCGTTGAGGAGGAACTGAAGTGCGCCGTCAAGGTCTTCGGGAACGCCGAAACGACCCATGGGTGTGTGTGCAAGAATCTTTTCAGCACGGGCAGAAGGTGTTCCGTCGGGATTGAAAAGAAGCGCTCTGTTCTGATTTGTGCAGAAGAATCCGGGAGCGATGGCGTTAACTCTGATGCCAACCTTGGAGAAGTGAACTGCAAGCCACTGTGTAAAGTTGGAAACTGCTGCCTTTGCACCGCTGTATGCAGGAATTCTTGTGAGAGGACGGAATGCGTTCATTGATGAAACGTTGATGATGCTGGTTCCTGTCTTCTTAGCCATGTCCTTGGCAAATACCTGTGTGGGAATAAGCGTGCCGAGGAAATTGAGGTTGAATACAAAGGAAATTCCATCGGGATCAAGGTCGAAAAACGTCTTGATGCCTGTTTCTTCCGCAATGTTTTCAAGGTCTGCTTCTTCAAGATAGTCCTTGGAGGTTGAACCCTTGGGGTTGTTTCCGCCTGCACCGTTAATGAGAATGTCGCAGGAGCCGAGCTTTGCGTCAATCTCAGCTTTTGCTTCTTCCATGCAAGCCTTGTCAAGTACGTTTGCTTTTACTGCGATTGCAACGCCGCCGTCAGCTACGATTTCGTCAGCAACCTTCTGAGCTGCTTCTACGTTGAGGTCGAGTACGGCAACCTTTGCGTTGCACGCTGCTGCTGTCTTTGCAAAGCCGGAGCAAAGTACTCCGCCTGCACCTGTTACTACTACTACTTTGCCTTCAAGGTCAAGGCTGAAAGGTAAATTTTTCATAATAATTCTCTTTTCTTATATTAGTTGTTTGCGTGTGTGTTACCAATTTAATGACTTGAGGTAGTCGCGGCTCATTTTTGCTGCTTCAAGACAAGGAATGTCGTAGGTATTGTCCTGTTCAACGATTACGTATTTAGCACCGCTTTCAACAGCTGCTGCAAGGATTGCGGGGAAGTCCTGCTTACCGCTTCCTACGGGACGGAATTCAAACTTGCCTGTGTCTTCCATCTTTGCTGCATCTGTGCCGATAAGTGCGTACATGTTTTCGCTCTTTGAGCCTACAAAGTCCTTGAGGTGCACAACGGGGCATCTGCCTGCGTACTTCTTGATGTATTCTGCGGGAACTTCGCCGCCGATGTTAACCCAGCAGGTGTCAAGCTCTGTCTGAAGATTTACGGACGGAGTGTTGGAATACATATAATCAAGACCGTATTCGCCGCTTTCAAGCTTAACGAACTCAAAGTCGTGGTTGTGGTAAAGAAGAGTGATGCCGTTCTTGTGGCAGAGTGCGCCGAAAACATTCATGCAAGAAAGCACCATGTCAAAGCCGTCATTTCCGGGACGCATGCCGTCTGCAAGATAAGGTACAGCCATGTATTCACAACCGATTGTTTTGTAGGTATCGATTATGCCCTGGGGGTCTTTAAGCATTTCTGCAAAGGGGACGTGAGCACAAACAGCCTTGAGTCCTGCCTTGTCAAGCTCTGCGCGGAACTGTTCGCCTGTGAGGCCGAAAAGACCTGCGGGTTCTACGTAGTCGTAGCCAATGCTCTTAACTGCTGCGAGTGTTTCGGGAACGCTCTTTTCCATTTCGCTTCTTACTGTGTAAAGCTGAAGTCCTACGGGTAATGTTTTCATAATAATTCTCCTGTTCTTGCCCTGGATAGGGACGTTTATTTTTTCCTAATTCTAAGTATAGCACGTTTATTCTGAAAAGTTTTAATTCTTCGTAAACTTTGCAAAAAACATTGTATAAATGTGTTTGAATATTAACAAACTTCTTATATTTATAACAGTTGTTTGTGTCGAAACGGTAAACATTCCGTTCTATGCTTGATTTATTCATGCTATATATATATAATGTAACTTGAATATATATACAATCGAAGTATTGTGCCTACTTGTGCGGAAAGGAGGAAATGACTTGTCCGAAAGCTTTAACGATAAAAAGCGGGCAGATTACAACACAGAAACGAGAACGGATGTTCTTGAAACAAGCTTTGGCGAAAATGTTTCACGTGAAACATTGGTGTCATCGAAGGAAAACAAAGACAACAGTGTAAAGAAAATGTATAGAGCTTTCCGAAATAATGGTTTGTCGACGGTTGAAAGCTTGTATAATGCGCTGTATATGCGATGCTGGGAAAATTATTGTTCCTCGGGCGTGGGTGTAAGAAAAAAATATGAAAATGTCTATAAACATCCAACTGCTTGGTTTGGCAATGCAACAACCATGTGGAAGCATAATAGATGGACCTTTGCGCTGAAGCTGCTTGAAATACCTCCAACGGTATATCGAGGGTGGAGTAAGTTTGCAAATTGTCTGAAAAAGATGGGTTTGGGGCTGCTAAAGGGCGCAGAAGGGGGCGGCTCGTTGCGAAAGAGTGCAGCGATGCTTGTTTCTGCGGCACTTTTATGCAGCGTGGCAACAATCGGGATGGTTTGGTGGAATGATTTGTCTCGGAATTTCGTGAATGTCCCGGTTTTGCAACTTTATGTAAACGGAAAATACGCAGGGAATGTTCGTTCGGTTAAAGAGGTAAAGGATGCAAAGGATAGGGTTGAATCCTCGGTTTCTGTAAGTCTTGGCATACCCTATGTTATTGACTGCGATGTAGAGTATAGCGCTGTCAGGGACAAAGAAACGGCTATGCTTACTGAGGCGGGTCTGAGTAAGCTGTTTCACGAAGCTGCACACGATGAAATGGTAGCAGGGTATTGCTTGTATAAGGGTGATTTGCCTGTGTGCGCCGTTGAAGACAAGCAGCTTCTTGAATCGTGCATAGAAGAAAGTATTCACCGCAAATTTCCCCAGCTTGTTGCAGAGGACAATGTGCGGAATATCGGATATAAGGATTTTGTTATTCATCAGGGTAATTATCCTGAAGATTTGTTTGTAGATGAATCATCGCTGCGGATGTTGCTGTCTTTGCCTGAAAAAATAACGGATGAGGAACATACAACGACCGGTAATGCGGAATTGACACTTGATAAAACACTGATTACGGGCGGCAATTCAGTCGGTACCTCCAGCGACGTTGCTAACAGTACGGGGAATCTTGACAGCTTTTCTGTGACGATGGAAACGGTTATAACAAAAACAGAGGTTGTAGAAGAGGTAATTCCCTACTCTACCGAGTATGTTTATGATGATGTTCTTCCCGAAGGCTTAACAACTCCGATAAGTTCAGGTAAAAACGGATTGCGGACGGCAACGTATTCTGTTGATTACACCGATGGAAAAGAAACTTCTCGGCGGCTTCTCAGCGAAATTGTGCATACAGAACCCGTTAATGCGGTACGAAAAATGGGCACACGACCGCTTACAGAGGAGGAAAAAAAGTACAAGTCTACAGGAACATATATATATCCCAGCCCCGGCAGCATAACAAGTACTTATGGCTGGCGTGTGCTTGGCGGCAATAACGAATTCCACAAAGGACTTGATATGATGAGTAATAACGGACTTGACCTTGTGGCTTCGGACGGCGGAACTGTTATTCAGGCAAGTGATAAGAATAATGGGTATGGCTTATGTATTCTTATACAGCATGATGATGGAACAATCACCAGATATGCACATTGTGATGAGCTCTATGTTGCTGAAACGCAGAAGGTGAAGCAAGGACAGCTTATTGCCAAAATGGGTGCTACGGGTTACGTGACGGGTGTACATGTTCACTTTGAAATTATAAAGGATGGCATGACGGTCAACCCGATGGATTACTTGATACCAAGGTAAAATATATTTTTTGCATAAAATGCATATAATAGTTATATTGAAAGGAAAGATGATCATGAATAAGAAAAGTGCATTAGCGATGATATTGGCGGGAATTACGGTAACGACATGTGTTGCGTGCTCTGATGCTGAGAAAAATCAGGGTGAAAACGTTGAAACAGAGGTGTCGATTGCAGATCCTCGCTTCAATTTGATTGAAAAAGAGTATCCTGTTTCCTTTAAAGATGGGGAAACAGAGACTGTATATGTTGAGGGTGTTGTTCGCAAGCCTTCTCTTGTGTCTTTGGAAAGAGTTAATTCTAAAGTATCTAAAAATATTAACTCTGTTCTTTCAAATGCGTATGACAGAAATTCTTCCGGTGCAAATGCGCTCATGGATGAGGTTATTCAAGCATTCAAGGATGAAAACTTTACAGCTGAAAGCGGAGGACTTCCCTGGAGCTTTACAACTGACTATGATGTGATGAGAAATGATGGTAAGGTTGTCACAATTAAAGAGGTTATTGAATATGTTGTGTCAAATAAAACTGTTACTAACACCTATTATTATAATTTTGACGTAAATGACGGCTCCCAGATAGTGAATGTTTTCTTTGTTGAAGGTGACGACGACGAGAGAGATGCGATTGACCTGATAGTTTTTGAAAAACTTAAAGAAAAGTACGGCGATGACAGCATTAATTATGACAATGTTTATTCATCTTTTGTAGAAGTTGCAACTGACAGTTGGTATTTTACTGAGGACGGCGTTAATTTGTTTTTCAATCGCTACGAGGTTGCGCCTGAATCTGAGGTTGATTTTGAAATTGAACTTACAAAGGATGAACTTCCTGAGTTTGCACAGGAATATTTCTTAGACTGATATGATTTACTATCTTGACGGAAAACTTGCTGAGCTATCGCCGCAATATGCTGTAATCGACTGCGGTGGTGTTGGCTACTGTGCTATGATAACGACTTTGACTTATGATAAGCTTGTCAATGACGGCGCCTATTTGCCGAGCGGAGAAATGGCTATGATTAATGCAAAGCTCTACACGGCAGTAAAAATCAGAGATGAAAGCAACTTTGATATATATGGGTTCTGCTCCCGCAAGGAGAGTGTGATGTTTTCACTTTTGCAAACTGTTTCGGGTGTAGGACCAAAGGCGGCGCTTGCAATTCTCTCTGTGTTGTCACCTGATTCCGTATGTGCTGCTGTCAGACAGGATGACATTCGTCTTATTTCAAAAGCGCAAGGCGTGGGTCAAAAGGCGGCACAGAAAATTTGCATTGATTTGAAGAATAAGATTGATGCTTTTGTGCTTGAGTTCGGTATTGATGGCTCTGATGAAAATGTTTCACGTGAAACAATTCAGCTTCAAAAGGAAAATCAATCAGAAAATCATAAGCTTGCACTTGAAGCACTGGTTAACCTTGGTTATACAAAGGCTCAGGCGCAGAAGGCTCTGTCAAAAGCAGAAGGAAATACGGTTGAAGACCTGATAAGAACTTCCCTTTCGCAACTGTTTTGACGAAAATAGAGGTTTTATATGATAAAAAGCAGTAAAAATAACGATACTGAACAGGAATATGACTTTGAAAGCCGAATAATAAGTGCTCGCAGCTATGAGGAGGAGGAACGCGAAGCGGAGGTTTCCCTTCGTCCGAAAACCCTGAATGAGTACGTAGGACAGGAAAAAGTCAAGGAAAAGCTTGCAATTTCAATGGAAGCGGCGAAGATGAGAGGTGATTCCCTTGACCACATCCTGCTCCATGGTCCGCCCGGACTGGGAAAAACCACTCTTGCGGCGATTATTGCCTCGGAAATGGGCGTGGATATACGTATAACGTCGGGCCCTGCTATTGAAAAGCAGGGGGATTTGGCGGCTTTGCTTACAAATCTTAAACAAGGCGATATACTGTTCATTGATGAGATTCACCGTCTGTCACGGCAAGTTGAGGAAATCCTTTATCCTGCAATGGAGGACTATAATCTGGATATTATTATGGGAAAAGGTCCTTCGGCAAGAAGTATCAGACTTCCCCTGCCCTCTTTTACGCTGATTGGAGCTACTACTCGTGCGGGTCAGCTGACTTCCCCGCTTCGTGACAGATTTGGTAATTTGTACAGGCTGGAAATGTACACGGATGAAGAACTGTGCGACATTGTTGTCAGAAGTGCCGAGCTTTTGGGCATTAATGCAAAGCCTGACGGTGCCTTCGAGATTGCTCGCAGATCCAGAGGTACTCCGAGAATTGCAAACCGTTTACTCAAGCGTGTGCGTGATTATGCGCAGGTTCGCGGTGACGGTGTAATTACCAAGGACATTGCAGGAAAAGCCTTGAATATGCTGGAAATTGACGATTTTGGGCTTGATAATACCGACCGCAGGATGCTTGAAGCCATAATTGACTTCTTCGATGGCGGTCCTGTAGGACTTGAAACGCTGGCAGCTACTATTGGCGAAGAAGCCATAACTCTTGAAGATGTATATGAGCCTTATCTTATGCAGCTCGGTTTTCTCAATAGAACACCAAGAGGCAGGATGGCAACAAGACGTGCTTATGAGCATCTGGGACGCGAGTTTGTTGAAAATAAAAAAGCTTCTTCTCACGGCAGCGGTCAGGAGTCGCTGTTCGGCAACATATAATATATATGTAGAAAAAAAGTTTAAACTGTCATTTTTGACGTTATATTAAAGGAAAAAGAGGATAATGGCGGTAACAAAAAAGGTAAAGCCGGGTTATAAAGCTGCGGCTAAGAAGGATAAAGGTGCTAAACAAAAATCGGAAAAAAGATTCTATCATGCACCTAAAAAGAATGCTGATACAGCAGGAAAATCGGCAAAAAATACCCGTGAAAAGCTGAAAAACAAGACGGAAGCTACTTCCGGTGCAGGAAATGCGCGTGAGCTTGCCAAAGTAATTCAGTGGTTTCCCGGTCATATGACCAAGGCTTTGCGAGAAATTGAGGCGAGTCTTAAAATGGTTGACCTTGTTCTTGAGCTTTGTGATGCAAGAATCCCTGTTTCCAGCCGCAATCCCAAGGTTAAGGAAATTGTGGGGGATAAGCCATATATCACGGTGATGAACAAATGTTCGCTGTCCGACCCTGCAGTAAATGCAAAATTTAAGGAAGAGCTGTCTTGCGACGGACACAGAGTAATATTTACAGACTGTATGACAGGACAGGGAATTGATGAGATTGTTCCTGCAATCAGAACGGCTTTGAAGGAAAAATTGGAACGATATGAAAGCCGAGGAATGAAGAAAATTCCCCGTGTTATGATTATCGGCGTTACAAACTGCGGTAAAAGCACGCTGATTAACAGGCTTTACGGCTCAAAAAAGGCAAAAAGCGAGAACCGTCCCGGTGTCACACGTACACAGCAGTGGGTGACGGTTGACGACAAGGTGGATTTACTGGATACACCGGGTGTTCTCTGGCCTAAGTTTGATGAGGAGCAGGTT
>JAZNIM010000085.1:0-7956 GCA_045577475.1 Eubacteriales bacterium
TGTATATGAGCAAATCCGCCTCAAAAAATGAATGTGAAAACGCACTGATGCTTTTACCGGGCTGTTCAATGCCGTTCATTCTGACGGTTGTAGCATCAAGTCTTGGAAATGCTGCTCTTGCATACACGCTGCTGCTTTGCAATCTCCTTGCACTTTTGACCTCCTTTTTTATTCTATGCCGCAGGGACAAAAATTTCTCTGAAATCACATCTTTATATTTGCCTTATTCAGCAACGGAAACCAAAAGAAGCACTTCCTGCGTTACAGAGGCTATGTCATGTATGATTAACATGTGTTCATTTATCATATTTTTCAGAGTTATTTCAGGAACAATCGGCGATTTAATGACAAGTATCCGATTAGTCCACCCTTCCGCAACACCCATGATTCACGGCTTATTTGAAATGACAAGCGGTATAATATCGGCAAGCTCACTTGACGGCAATGAAAGAATCATGGCTGTATGCGTACTGTGCGGTTTTTCCGGTATCAGCATTATTTTTCAGGTATGGAGCATATGTATAAACTGCGGTCTTGATATAAAAAGGTTTATATATTCAAGGCTGCTTTGCGCACTGTTATGTCCTCTTTACATGTTGGCGTTTCTATTCATTTTTCCACCGAACATTTCATGCTTTTTTACGATTGAGGATATATCACAAAATGTGTATTCTCCCGACAGCGTAAGGCTGTTCTGCAGGTCGTTTATTACGTGTATCATCGGACTTACCGCATTGATTTTAATATGTATTGATAAAAAACACAAAAAGAATGTTTGATTTTATAATAATTTATGCTGTTTTACCCTTGATTTTTCCGCAGGATATGATATACTATTATTTGTATAAGTTTAAAATGGATAGAATATTCGAAAGGAGAATTTGCATGAAACAAAGGCTTCCCGAAGACATCGAAAAATGCTGTGCTTTATGCGAGCATGCAAGAAAGCTTGACATTACAGGGCAGCTGCTCTGTGCAAGAAACAAAAACCTTAAAAAGGTTACAGAGGAGTTTGTCTGCAAAAAATTCAGCTTTGACATTCTTGCTTACAAGCCAAAGCCGTCAAAGCTTCCCAAGTTCTCCATCGAATCGGTTGAGGATTTTATTTAAAAACATACATAAAGGAGCACGAAAATGAAAGACATTTACCAGAGAATTTACGAAACAGGTATCATTCCCGTAATCAAGATTAACGATGCAAAGGATGCAGCACCTCTTGCAAAGGCTCTTATTGACGGCGGTCTTCCCGCAGCAGAAATCACCTTCAGAACTGCAGCGGCTGCAGATGCCATCAAGGCTATTCATGAAGCGTATCCCGATATGCTTATCGGTGCAGGTACGGTTCTTACTCCCGAACAGGCTGACACAGCAGTAGCTTGCGGTGCTGACTTTATCGTAAGCCCCGGCTTTAATCCCACGGTTGTAAAGCACTGCATTTCAAAGGGCATTACCATTATCCCCGGAATTTCAAGTCCTTCCGAAATTGAACAGGCACTTGAGCTTGGTCTTAACACAGTTAAATTCTTCCCTGCCGAGGCTGCAGGCGGTCTTCCCATGCTCAAGGCTATGGCTGCTCCTTACGGCTCAGTTAAGTTTATGCCTACAGGCGGTCTTAACGAAAAGAACATTCTCTCCTACCTTGAATTCAACAAAATCGTTGCTTGCGGCGGTTCCTTCATGGTTAAGGAAGAATACATCGAAAACGGCGAGTTCGACAAGATTCGTGAGCTTACCGAAAACGCAGTTAAGCTCATGCTCGGCTTTACTCTCAAGCACGTAGGTATCAACGCCGAATGTGAAAACTGTGCTACAAACATTGCTAACATGTTCAACATTTTCGGCTTTGCTACAAAGGTCGGCAACAGCTCTGTATTTGCAGGCAAGGAAATCGAGGTTATGAAGAAGGCAGGCAGAGGTACTCACGGTCACATCGCAATCGGCACAAACAATGTTGACAGAGCTGAAGCGTATCTCAAGTCCAAGGGCTACTCCTTCATAGAAGACTCAAGAGTTAAGGACGACAAGGGCTTTACAAAGGCACTCTACATTGAAGGTGACTTCGGCGGCTTTGCCGTACATCTTGTGCTCAACAAGTAAGAAATGAATTCAAAGCTTGCTCTTTTAAAAAAAGCTTACTCCCTTCTTGACGAGGTTACGCCCCTAAAATTTGACTGCGGCAGTCTTTGCGGCGGCAAGTGCTGTGACTGTTCTTCCGTTGAAAGCACTGACAATCCCGGTATGCTTTTGCTCCCTTACGAGGATAAGCTTACCGTATCCGACGGTTTTCGCATTGAACAGGGTGAGGACGGAAAGGTGCTTATATGCGGCGGCAGGTGCGACAGGGATTTACGTCCGTTTTCCTGCAGAATATTTCCTTTCTATGCAAGAATAACTGATGACAATAAAATTTCACTTCGCATCGACCCGAGAGCTTTTCTCACCTGTCCCATTGCACAAAAGAAAAAAGGCACCCGCCACAGTGTTTATTTTCACAGAAATGCCCTAAGAGCAGTCCGTGTTCTCATGAAGGACGAGGATTTTAAAAAAGAGCTTATTAAAACAAGCGAATTTTGCGACGGATTATATTCCTTCTATCGCAAAATGCTATAGTGAGGTTACAATTATGTCGGAAATTCAAAATCAAATAATAACAGCTTTTGATGAGCTGCTTTCTCAGAGCAACGCCGAGGAAGGCGATATTCTTGTTGTAGGATGCTCCACAAGCGAGGTGCTTGGCGGAAAAATCGGCACAATCGGCAGTCTTAAAACGGCTGAGGAAATTTTCAGCACGCTCAGAGAAAAATGCAGCGAAAAAGGCTTATATCTTGCTTGCCAGTGCTGCGAGCACTTAAACCGTGCATTAGTTGTGGAAAAAACTCTTGCCAAAAGAGATAGGCTTACAATTGTAAGTGCAGTTCCCCACGAGCATGCAGGCGGTTCATTTGCAACAGCGGCATACAAAGGCTTTGAAAATCCCGTTCTTGTTGAGGAAATAAGTGCAGACCTTGGCATTGACATCGGTCAGACCTTTATCGGCATGCACTTAAAGAGGGTTGCAGTTCCCGTCAGAACAAGTGTCAAGAAAATCGGTGAGGCAATTGTTACATTTGCAAAGGTAAGACCCAAGTACATCGGCGGAGAAAGAGCAAGATACAATTAAATCAGTTTTATATTTTATCACATATCACGGAGGATATTTCTATGAACAAGTTAAAGGCAGGAATCATCGGAGCTACAGGTATGGTAGGTCAGAGATTCATCACACTTTTAAGCAACCACCCCATGTTTGAAATTTCCGTTCTTGCGGCTAGTAGCTCAAGTGCAGGAAAGACATACGAGGAAGCTGTAGGCGGAAGATGGAAGATGGCGACCGACATTCCCGAGTCCGTAAAGAAAATGCCCGTTTACGATGCAGCTGACGTTGAAAAGGTTTCTTCAATGTGCGACTTTACCTTCTGCGCAGTAAACATGAAGAAGGATGAAATCAAGGCTCTTGAAGAGGCTTATGCAAAGACTGAAACTCCCGTTGTTTCAAACAACTCCGCTCACAGAGGCACAAGCGATGTTCCCATGGTTATTCCCGAAATCAACAATGCACACGTTGCAGTTGTTGACACACAGAAGAAGCGTCTTGACACAAAGAGAGGATTTATCGCAGTCAAGCCCAACTGCTCTATCCAGAGCTATGTTCCCATGCTTACTCCCCTTCTCAAGTACGGTATTGAAAATGTTGTTGTTTGCACATATCAGGCAATCTCAGGTGCAGGCAAGACCTTCAACGAATGGCCCGAAATGATTGACAACATCATCCCCTTCATCGGCGGCGAGGAAGAAAAGAGCGAAAACGAGCCTCTTAAAATCTGGGGTAAGGTTGAAGACGGCGTGGTTGTAAGTGCATCCGAGCCTTGCATCACTTGCCAGTGCATCAGAGTTCCCGTTACAAACGGACACACTGCTGCTGTATTTGTAAAGTTCAAGGGTGAAAAGCCTTCCAAGGAGCAGATTCTCAAGGACTGGGCAGAATTTGGCAACGATGTTAAGTCAGAGCTTGACCTTCCCTCCTCACCCGACAAATTCATCACTTACTTTGAAGAAGACAACCGTCCTCAGGCTGCTCTTGACCGTGACATTTACGGCGGTATGGGCATTACTGCAGGCAGACTCAGAGAAGACAAGTTGTTTGACTACAAGTTTGTCGGTCTTTCTCACAACACTCTCAGAGGTGCTGCAGGCGGTGCAGTTCTTATTGCTGAGTATCTTGCAAAGAAGGGCTTTATTACGGCTAAATAATCCCAATATGGCGGGATTATACACAAGACGCATTCCGTTAATCGGTTTGCGTCATTTTATTTTACAAACAGTTGTGCAATATGCAATAAAAAAAGTTTTATTTTTTGTAGATTTTTTTGACAAAATCTATTGACAAAACAAATTTGATGTTATATAATATCCAAGGTGTAAAGAAAAATGCTTTACAGTAGTTTGAGGTAATTTGTTTATGGCACAAAAGAACCTTGAGATTTCGGTGCTGTGTGACATATACTCCTCCCTGCTTCCTGAAAAACAGCAGCTTGCTTTGGAATACTACTACAACGAGGATTTATCCTTGTCGGAGATTGCGGAGCATGCGGGTATTTCAAGACAGGGTGTAAGAGATCAGATTAAGCACGCCGAAGCTCAACTCATTAATTATGAGAATTCACTGGGTCTTTATGAAAAATCTAAAAAGACCGACGAAATAATATCGGAATTGGAATTAATTGCACGCAAGATTAACAATGATGAGCTTTTTCAGCTTATTCAAAGGCTTCGTGCAATATATGAGTAATTTACAGGAGAGCTATGTACGAAAGCTTATCACAAAGACTTGCCAATGCGTTCAAGTCGTTTAAAAACAAAGGAAAGCTTACCGAAGCCGATGTAAAGGAAGGCATGCGTGAAATAAAGCTTGCACTTCTTGAGGCTGACGTTAACTTCAAGGTTGTTAAGGACTTCATCAAGGTCTGCAGCGAAAGAGCTGTGGGCAGCGAGGTTCTTGAAAGCCTTGTTCCCTCCCAGCAGATCGTCAAGATTGTAAACGAAGAGCTAACAAATCTTATGGGCGGAGTTAACACAAAGCTTGTTATATCTTCAAAGCCCCCCACAATCGTTATGATGTGCGGTCTTCAGGGTGCGGGTAAGACAACTCACACGGGAAAGCTTGCATTAATGTACAAAAAGCAAGGTAAGCGTCCGTTGCTTGTAGCCTGCGACGTTTACAGACCTGCCGCTATTAAGCAGCTTCAGGTTGTAGGTCAGAGCATTGATGTTCCCGTATTTACAATTGAAGGTTGCACCGATCCTGTCAGAATTGCAACAGAATCTCTTGAGCACGCAAAAAAGCACGGTCATGACATGGTATTTCTCGATACCGCAGGCCGACTTCACATTGATGAAGAGCTTATGGGCGAGCTACAGCAGATTAAAGATAAGGTAGAGCCTACGGAAATTCTCTTTGTCGTTGATGCAATGACAGGTCAGGATGCGGTAAATGCGGCATCGGCATTCAACGAAAAGCTGGATGTTACAGGTATCATCCTTACAAAGCTTGACGGTGATACACGAGGCGGTGCGGCACTGTCCACAAGACAGGTTACGGGAAAGCCAATCAAGTTCATAGGTACAGGCGAAAAGATGGATTGTCTTGAGCCCTTCTACCCCGACAGAATGGCTTCACGTATTCTGGGAATGGGTGATGTTCTCAGTCTTATTGAAAAGGCTGAACAGGCTATTGACGAAAAGAAAGCGGCTGAGCTTGAAAAGAAAATGCGTGAGCAGACCTTTACTCTCACAGACTATCTTGAACAGTTTGACCAGCTTCAGAACATGGGACCCTTAGACCAGCTTATCGGCATGATTCCCGGCGTCAAGGCAGATGCTTTGAAGGATGTCAAGATTGACGAAAGACAGATTGACAGAATGAAGGCAATTATCCTTTCAATGACTCCCGAGGAAAGAGAAAAGCCTGACATAATTACCGGCTCAAGAAGAAAGAGAATTGCCGCAGGAAGCGGTATGAAGGTTGAGGATGTCAACAGACTTTTAAAGCAGTTTGACAACACCCGCAAAATGATGAAGCAGCTTACAAGCGGCAACAGTCCCTTTGGAAAGCTTGGCGGCAAGATGATTTCAAAACATCTCAACAAGAAGAAAAAGAAAAAGCATAAATAATTCAGTATAAACAAGCTTTTAAAAAGCGTTTATAAAATAAATATTTTAATTTTGGAGGACAAAAAAATGTCAGTTAAGATCAGACTTAGAAGAATGGGTGCAAAGAAGGCTCCCTTCTACAGAGTAGTAGTAGCAGATTCCCGTTACCCCAGAGACGGCCGTTTCATCGAAGAAATCGGTTACGTTAACCCCCTTACAGACCCTGCAACTGTTGAAATTAATGCAGACAAGGCTAAGGATTGGATTGCAAAAGGCGCTCAGCCCACAGAAACAGTAAAGGCTTACCTTAAGAAGAACGGCATTCTTTAATTTAAGGTACGTTTCCCCCGTTTTATGGAGGTAAATTATGAAACAGGTACTCTACGACATAGCTACAGCTATCGTAAACAATCCTGACAAGGTTAACATCACCGAAACAGAAAGCGGCGATACAACAGTTCTCAATCTCATGGTTGAGGAAAGCGACCTTGGCAAGGTTATCGGAAAACAGGGACGCATTGCAAAAGCTATCAGAACTGTTATCAAGGCAGTTGCCAACAGCGACGGCAAGCGTGTAATAGTTGATATTTCCGAAAATCAGGACTAATTCAAAGACCGACTGCAATGCAGCCGGTCTTTTACTGTTTATATAACTACTATAACTACTTTGTTACGGTAACCTGCTTTTTTTCATCGTTCCAATCAACAGTTGCTCCAAGGCTTTCACAAATGAAGCGTACAGGAGCAAAGGTTCTTCCGTTTTCAATAAATGCAGGCGCATCAAGCTTTAATTGTTCACCGTTTACTACGGCAGTTTCTTTGCCGATAACTATCTCTATAGTGACATCTTCCGATTGTACCGTCACCTGCTGAAGTGCTTCATCCCAGCGTACTGTTGCACCGAGGTTTTCTGCAACAAATCTTGCAGGAAGCATAGTTCTGCTGTTATTGATAACAGGTGCGGCATCAGTAAAGACCTCCTCACCGTCAATATACGCAACATTTGAATCAATATTTAAAACCATATTCTTTCTCTGTGCATTTTCCGCTGACCATACAGCATAAAGAACAACATCCTTTTTGAGAGTTATTTCATCTCCACCCACATACTCAGGTGCACTCGCATTTTTATCGGTTGACCATCCCAAAAAGTAATAGCCTATACGACTCATTACCTGCTCACTTATCACAACATTCAAGTTCTGCTTATCAACAGTCACTGCCAAAGGCGGCTCAACGCCTCCGTTGCCGTCATAAATCAATGTGAATTTGCCGCTTTTGCATATTTCACAATTCTTGAAAAACATTTCGGTTATGCTTTCATCAGCAATTATTCCCGAATATTTTTTATCTCCGCATGAACATGCTATCACATATTTATGAGGATGCTCCGTTTCATAGTTTCCGTATTCTTCAAGATATTCATGCTCATGACAGGCAGCACATTCTGCATTTTTCTCTTCTTCACCTGTGTACTCTTTCTCGCCGCAGATGCATATCTTATACTGCTTATGCGGGTGTTCTTCTTCGGATTTAACAGTAAAGGAATGTGTATGACCGCTTACAAATGAGAGTACGATATATTTCGTATCATTCTCAATGCTACCCTTTAAAACAGGTTCTCCAATGTATGTATAATCAGGACTCACTTTTATATCATTGATTTCAAATTCAATTCCCGTTGCCAAAAAGTTTGTATAATCGGTTACGTCGTCCCCTACACATTCACCGTCAACGTACACGTCAACCGTGCCGTAATCATCAAGC
>JAZNIM010000086.1:0-14174 GCA_045577475.1 Eubacteriales bacterium
ATTCAAATCAATTGTCAAATCAAGGTTAAACGACGCTGAAGATGTAACCATTATAGGCTCTAATTTCTCTTGTTGTCCTTGATAGAAGATATGGTTAATATCACCATTAGCAATACCTGTTCCGCCACTGATTGATGCTGCAGTAATTGTTGTTGCATCTGTTGGAGTGGCAACAGTAGTTGGATCCAAATCCTTAACTATAACTTTGTAAACTGAACGATATATGTCAGATTTAACTCCATCAACAACAACCATTGCTTTAACAATTATCTCTCCAACCTCATAAGTATTCAAAACAACCTTTCCTCCACTCTGCATTTTGGGAGAGTAAATATCTGGGTCATTGCCATCAACTGTATAGTATATTACAGCATCCTCAACTGGATATGTTAGAGTTATCTCCGCATTATCTCCAACTGTGAAATAGGTATCTCCAGGAGCATCAAAAGTTATGTAGTTTTTATCGCTTACCACCTTAATATCAAAGTCATATGCACGACCTTGATTTATAATGCGATACAACTCATCATCCTCGCTTAGGTTTTCATCTACAAGAAGTGCAGCATTTGCAGCACCGTTTATTGCAACCGTCGATACCGGAATGCCTGTAGGCATCTGAACAGTTGAAAGAAGTGCGTCCATACCGTCAAGGTTTGACGATTTAACAGGGATACCGATGACGGGAAGTGTTGTATTTGCAGCAATTGCTCCCGCAAGATGTGCTGCCATGCCGGCCGCTGCAATAATTGCACCAAATCCGTTCTTTCTGGCGTTAACTGAAAAGTCACGTGCCTCCAGAGGGGTTCTGTGTGCCGAATACACATGAACTTCAAAGGGAACACCGTACTCCTTCAAAGTGTTGATAGCTTTTTCAACAACCGGCAGGTCGCTGTCACTGCCCATAATAATACCTACTTTTTTCATAGCTGCCTCCATGTATTTTATAAAAATTTCATTAACAAACAAAAATAGCAATTTACCTTATATACTATAACACATTATCCGTCAAAAGTCAACAAAATAATGCTTATTTCTGCCAAAAAAATAACGAAAGGAACCGCTCCAAGCGATTCCTCTCTAAAATTCGAGACCGATGATGAATTCATTAGTGCAAAGCTTATCCGAAAGCTCAATATGTGAAAGATTTGAAGGTCTTTTAACAACACATTCAATGCGGCATTCGTTCTTTGAAATCTTTTCAAAGCTGACATCTTTGACAATGATTTTCTGCTCTTCGAGTATAGATTTAAGTTTTTCAACAGGCTTGTCACACACTGCCACCTTGAAGGTCATGATTGATATGGATGTTCTGTTGAAAATCTTGGTGTTGTGAAGAAACCATTGACAGAACACAAGCACTACGGTGCATGCAAGACCTATTATGTACTGCCCCGCTCCGATGGACATACCGACAGCAGCCGTTGACCACAGTCCGGCAGCAGTAGTAAGACCGTTAATTGCATTTCTGCGGACAAAAATTGTACCTGCACCAAGAAAACCTATACCGGTTACGATGGTAGAAGCAACTCTCGTGGGATCAAACTTTATTATTTCATCCTGCATGGCTGCAGCTCTTGCAATCATATCCTCAAAGCCGTATTTGGATACAATCATAAACATTGCCGAACCAAGTGCTACAACAAGGTGTGTTCTTACTCCGGCATCCTTAAGACGAGCCTTTCTTTCAGTTCCTATCAATGCACCGCATATTGCCGCTATTACAATTCGGATTATGCATTCTGCATCAAAGATTGTAAAATTTAACAAATCCAACAAAATCTCTCCTTTCCATAAAATATAGATGTGATTATATCATTTAAAGACTTTGAATTCAAACACAATTGAATAATTTAAAGCGAACAAATTGTTAATAAAATCTTTATATGCAATAATAAAAAAGATACACTTTTCATTGACAAACCGAAAAAAGGATGATATAATCAAGAAAAACATTGGAGGTAGTTACTATGAAATATGCAATACAGCTTTACTCAATAAAGGACGTATCCGAAACACAGGGACTTGCGGCTTCTCTCAAGCTTTCCCATGAAATGGGTTATGACAGCGTTGAATTTGCAGGTTTCTTCGGACTGACAACAGACGAAGTACTTAGAGAGCTTGACAAAAACCAGCTTGAAGTAATGGGACTTCATCACGGTGCAGGTGAATTCAGAAATGATGCCAAAGCATGCGTAAAGCTTGCAAAAGACCTTGGTGCAAAGAGCATCTGTGTTCCCTATTACAACTGCGGCACAGCCAAAGAATGGGTTGACTTTGCAAAAGAGCTTAACGAATGGGGCAAAATGTTGAGAGATGAAGGGATTCTCTTTGGTTATCACAATCATGTACACGAGTACGCACCCGTAGAAGGTCATACTCCCATTGAACTCATTTTCGAAAATTGCGACAAAGAAAATGTGTTCTATGAAATGGACACAAGACACGTTGCACTTGCAGGTGTTGATCCTGTTGCCGAAGCAAAGAAATACTGCGGCAGAATTGACATCTTACACGCACGTGATACCGACGGCAAGGAAGACTGCGGCGTTGGTGCAGGTATTGTTGATTTTGTTTCAGTAGTTAAGGAAGCACAGAACACAAAACTTTTTGTTGTTGAAAACGAAAACTTTGGCAAGAACCAGCAGCAGCTTATTGACAGTGCGGCATTTCTTAAAAAGAATTTCTAAAACCACTTAATACATAATATGGCGGCGGCAAATAATTGCCACCGCCTTTTTAATTTAGCAAGTAATTTTAAATTCACAGTCTTCAACCGTGTAGCTATATTCCAGCATATCACACAGCTCATTGATTGACATTGTGGGCAGACCGTCACGCATTGTCATGGGAACTCTGAGAGTCACTTCTTTACCGTCAACAAAGGCCTTATCAGAGTCGAGAACATATTCCACCGTGTGCCTCTGTGAAGCAATCATTAGCTTCTTTTCAAGCTCGTTATACTCGTGATAAACCTTAAGTCTTCCGAATATACCAAGACCTGGATCAAATGAAACCACAACATCCTCGCCCTTGAAATATGAGTCAAATTCACAGTTGCAATGATAACCGTTGGAAGTAATTTCAACAATCTTCGGTAATTCACCTACGTATTTCATGAACTCAATGCTGATAATCTCAAAAGGTGCTTTATTCATGTTATCTACTCTGAGGTCGGTTACAATTCCGTTCCATGTCGGAAGCGTGCTTGCAGGAAAGTCGTAGGTAACAATGCCGTCCGTGTCGTTCATATAGAAATTGGGACTGATTTTTTTGTGATTCCATCTGTTATCCTCATTTGTAAGGAAAGGAATTCTGAATGCGGAATAGCCGTTCAAGGATCTGAGTTTAACGCGAATGTGCGTAGCGTCTTGTGTATTGATTAAGCCGTTTTCTTTATCTACAAAATGAATATCATAGTGTTCATACTGATCCTTACCGGGAATCACCTTTACTGAATTGCCGGTGTATTCAAGTGATGCATTACAGCCGCGGATAATGTCACGGTTTATTCTTTCGTCAAAGTAAATACCTTTCACCAATGTGTTTGGAGCAAGTCCTTCGATTCTTTCAAACCCAAGTCTTCTGATAACCACTCTGTCGGCAACTCTGAGATATGTAATTCGCTTGCTCTGACTTTCGTCGGGAAGAACATTTTCATTCTGTCCGTTTTCGTCAACGAATACTTTTCTGATTCTGTCAAGATAATCAAAGCCGTGAAGCTGTGCCGGCATGATATATGTGCCTTCACCGTACTCATTCCAGGTCGACATCATAAACAGCTTATCATGCCACTTTCTGTTTTCAATTCCGTCATTACGTTTTTTGATGTACCTGAGAACTTCTTCAAATCCGTCGGGAGTAATAAGAGGAACTCTCTTATCAGGACCTCTCCAGGCACAGTCGTTATAGCCTACTGATGCCGTCTGCATGTAAGGCATAAGACCTTCGTTGTCATGGTAACTGTTGGCAATATTGATGGTTGCCTTCTGATGATTCGGATTATATCCAAGAGCACCAAAGTGATAAGAGTAAGAAATGTCTGAATACTCGGAAAGCATTCTGAACTGACCGTTATTGAAGGTTGTCATGAGATATACGCCGTCAAAGCCAAGACGTTTAATATCTTCGTTCATGAACTCAATAACCTTCTTTGCCTTCTCGGGACCGCCCCAATGTTCAATGAATGAGAACGTCCAGATACAAATGAGAGGTCTGTTATCAACAACAAGGTATCTTGGGTCGCTGAAGAAGTAATCACACCAGTACTTCCATATATATTCGATGAATTCATCGGGATTTGTATTCTTGTAGGTTGCATTCTCCCACATGATGATAAACTTCATCTTATCGCTGTAGCGTGCATTCATGAAGCCGTCACGAAGTGCATGGTCCATTCTTGAACGTTTAAGCGGGAAGTTAATCGTAGGGTCGGGACAATACCAACAGAAGTGCTGGAAGGTAACACCGTGTTCTGTCATGAACTTGATTTCCCAGTCAGCAACCTCGGGGCTTCCTTCGTCGTAAGGACCGATAAGAGGGAGGTTATCTTTAAAGTAGGTAATTCTGTCCCAGCCGAAGTGGTGACCTTCACGCCACATGTTACAGATGTTCATACCGACTTCATACTCGGGGTGCCTTACAGCCTTTGGTTCAGGACAATAGTCGGGGTAGTCAATTTTGCTTTCGCAGAGAATGTCGCTAAAGCACATTGTACAATCCGTTTTCGCTTCAAGACTAACAAGAATTCCGTCAAATCCGCTTGCGTTAAGAGGAAATGTACCGCAATCCTTACCGTCAATTTTTACAAGCACCTTATCCCCTTCAGTTTCAAAACGGATAAGCTGCCATACATTGGGAGTGAATTTTCTGAGCAAAGTGCCGTCAAGTGTTTTAAAACCACAGTTTTCTGTAACTACCGAGAAGCATTCCTTTTCTCCGTCAACAAGTGCAAACTTCAAGCCGTCAGCACCTTCGGGAAGAAGGAAATAGCCCTCGCAAATTACGTTTTCTTCGGTTCTGTCAACAGGTAAAAGTGCTGTGTGCTTCTCCCCTGCTTTTGCTTCAACCTTTGCATATGCATAGTATGCCTTCCACTCGTTTAAGCCGTCATAGCTGTCAAGTGTAAAGTTGCCGTTTATCTTCCAAGGCTCAGGAAATTCGGTTACCGTACCAAGAAAAGTTTCATTTGCTATGTAGTCGATATAAAGCTTATTCTTTGTCGGTTCAATTTCAATATCAGTTTTGCCGGTTGTTCCGAGAATCAGCTTTGAGGCATCGCAAAAATCACCGAGAGGATATGTACATACCGTCTTTCCTTCAACAGCAAAGCGGACGGTTTTATTATCAAGGTCAATCCAAAGCTTTACTCTTGCAATGCCGAGAGTTGAGTCGCAGTCTGTAGCATTTCCGTTAAAATAGTACTTGCCGTTTTCGGTTGTATATTCAAAAAGCACCTCGTCCTTTGATGAGCACATTTTAAGGGACACACCGTCAGCGGACTTATGAGTAATATAAAGCATTTCAAGCACCATTTTACCGCATGTCTGCGCCTGAAAATCACGTTTAACTCTAACACCGTAGCCTGATTTATTATCCCTCAGTCGCATTGGAAAAGCAGTATCGTTGTCGCAGTTAACTCTGTCATCATAGTCCCAGCTTGATGCAACACCGCAAAGATTAAAACGCAGATCGTCTATGAGATATTTTGCCTGTTTTGGCATAATAATTCCTCCCTCTATTTATATATTTAAGGTTATATTAAGTTTAACTGAACTAAAAAAATAAGTCAAGCAATTTATCTAAAATAATAATTAGTCGACCAATTTTAATACAAAGTCCCGCATTTTACTACGGGACTTTGAACATTTTTGTTATGCTATTATGTTGACTTCACCATTATTATCGGTGTACTTAAATCCGAAAATCGAGCAAAGGTCGGAGAGAACAAATGTAGGAAGTCCGTCACGCATTGTCATGGGTATACCCAGCGTCACTTCCCTGCCGTTTACCAATGCCTTGTCACTGTCAACCTTAAAGATAGCCGTTGCCTTGAGAGAAGCTACGGTAAGCTCGCTCTTTGCAATGGAATATTCCTGATAAAGTTTTGCACATCTAAAGAATAGGTGCTCAGGGTCAAGGCTTACTATAAGTCTTCCCTTTTCATCATATTTGGGATTTAAGTCGAAGGAGAGCTTTCTGCCGTTGACAGTCAGGCTCTTGAAGGGATTTGAATCTTCAATACGTACCATAAAGGTTACGCTTTCAACCTCAAAGCATTCATTAACCATATTGTCAAGTCTGATGTCGGTAATGTTTGCTCCTCTCCACGTAGAAAGCTTTACAGGTGCAAAAAGAAGATCCACATAGCCATCTTCCTTGCTCAAAGAATAATGGTCATTATTAAGGCACATACTTCCATTCCATCTTGCAGCACCTTCCGCAAGGAAAGCAAATCTGATGTTGGAATCGCCGTGCACACGGACTCTGAACTTAACAAAGGTAACATCATTTCCGTTGCAAAGATATTTATCACCCTTGAGATGGAATGAATAATGGTCAGCTTCTGCTACAGGTTTTATCATAACGGATGAGCCTGTGTATTCAAGCTCGGCTGCTTTACCGAATGCAGAAACTTCATCATACTTTGCTCCGTCAGCAAAGCTCCAAGTCTTAACAACCGTATTGGGAGCAGCCAGATAATCGGGATTTTCAAAGCCGAGACGTCTTATAACACCCCTGCCAAGCTTGTTTAGGTAAGTAATTCTTTTCCGCTGATTTTCGGTTGGAAGAACATTGTCACACTTGCCGCTTTCGGGTACGAATACTTCACGGACATTGTCAAGATAGCCGAAGCCGTGGAGATTACAAGGCATCATATAAGTTCCTTCGCCGTACTCATTCCAGGTAGACAGCATAAAGATTTTATCGAACCAGTTGTCGCCTACCCTTTCATCGCCGTGTTTTTTGATATACTGAAGGGCTGTCTTGTGGTCTTCAAGAGAAATAAGCGGAACTCTCTTGTCAGGTCCTCGCCAAGCACAGTCATTGTAGCCCACGGAAACGGTCTGCATAAAGGGAGCAAGTCCGTCTTTTTCACAGAAATTTGTAAGAAGGTCTATCTGTCCCTTCTGATATATTAAGTCGTAGCCGTTGCTTCCGTAATGATAAGCATAGGTAATATCGCAGAATTCGGACTGTTTCTTATAGTTATTGTAATCCCTTATTGCGGTGTTCATAAGATATACACCGTCAAAGCCGTATTTCTTGATATCTTCATTGATAAATTCGATAATCTCATGAGCTTTTTCGGGACCGCCCCAGTTATCAACGTACTTGCTGCTCCAAAGGCTGATGAGAGGTCTGTTATTTATAATGAGATATCTCGGGTCGGTAAAGAAATATTCGCACCAGTAAGGCCATACGTAATCGAGAAAGTCCTGAGGGTTTGTGTTGTTGTAGCCTGCATTTTCCCACATTATGATGAATTTCATCATATCACTGTAGCGGGCATTCATAAAGCCGTCACGCAGGGCATGATCCATTCTCGAACGCTTAATGGGTGAATTTATCATTGAGTCGGGGCAGTACCAGCAGAAGTGCTGGAAGGTAATACCGTGCTCAACCATCATCTTGATTTCCCAGTCAGCAACCTCCACCAAGCCTTCATCGTAGGGCCCGATAAGGGGAACATTGTCATTGAAGTATGTAATTCTGTCCCAGCCGAAGTGATGACCTTCACGCCACATATTACAGATGTTCATACCAACCTCATATTCGGGGTGCTTTACAGGTTTTGGCTCAGGACAGTAGTCATCATAGTCAATATTTGCCTCACACACAATATCGGTAAAGCAAAGGGATGCATCGACATTCGGCTCAAAGAACACCTCAAGTGCGTCAAAAGCCATCTTATCAACGGTAAACGTACCGCACTTCTTGCCGTCTATTTTCACCAAAATATTATTGCCTTTTGTTTCAAATCTCAAAACCTGCCATACGTTACTTGTAAATTTACGTAAAAACGAGCCGTCAAGAGTCTTGAATTCATTTGCTTCAGACTTGATACCGAATACGGTTTCTTCACCGTTTACAAGTGAGAAATTAAAGCCGTCTGCACCTTCGGGAAGCAGGAAGTAGCCTTCGACGATAACATCCTCCTCTGTCTTTTCAACCGGAAGAAAAGCAATAGACTTATTGCCCTTTTGTACTGTGGTCTTGGCATAAGTATAATTCATCTGAGGAGAACTGGTATTATGATAGCAAATATCAAAATCGCCATCTAAAGTCCACTCATCGGGAAAATACTTTTGAGTACCGACAAAGGTTTCGTTGGCAATATAGTCAATATAAAGCTTATTCTTTATAGGCGTAAGCTTAATCTCGTTATCGCCGGTAGATCCGATATATATGATACCTACATCGGAAAAATCACCGAGGCTGTAAAAGCCGGCAGTCTGACCGTTTACTGAAAACTTAGCAGTCTTATTGTCAAGGTCAAAAGCAACCTTGGTTCTGGTTTCGCCCACAACTGCATCAATATCCGTTTGGATACCGTTAAAACAGAACTTGCCGTTTTTTGTACCGTATTCAAAAACAGTATCACCCTTGGTGGACGTAATTTTCACTGAAACACCATCGGCGGAAATCTCAGTAACATAGAACATTTCAAGTACCATTTTTCCGCTTGTCTGCTCCTGAAAATCACGTTTTATTCTTACTCCGCAGGAATTTCCCTTGTCATAAATGTAGCTTGGGAAAGCCTTTGGCGGCTCACTTGAAGCTCTGTTGTCATAGTCCCACGATGTGCCGACCTCAATAATATAAAATTTCGCATCGTCGATAAGATATTTAGCTTGTTTACCCATAATATACACGCCTCCTTTTTATACATATAAATGTTAACTATAGTTTAAACGAACAAATTCACCATGTCAATAGTTTTACATAAAAATAAGGGATAAATTGATGAATTTAACAATTGAAACAATGTAAAAAAACAACCGAGCGGAAAACCGCTCGGTTTTAAACTAGAATAATGTATTAAAAATTATTCCTTCATATCAGCTATAGCTCTATCAAAGAGTTCTTCAACCTCTGCAGAGGGCTTTTTGTCGATAAGTGAAACAACCACACAAACAACAAGACCGCAAATAAATGCCGGTATGATTTCATAAAGTGCAGTAACATTGAATATAGCAGAACCCTCTGTTGAATACTTATGAACCATCATCCAAACAACGTCAACAACTGCACCCGCAACGACACCACAGCATGCGCCCTTATATGTAAGACGCTTCCAAAACAGTGACAAAAGCACTACAGGACCAAATGAACCGCCGAAGCCTGCCCAAGCCATATCAACGAGAGACATAATTGGTGAGTCGTCAATTTCGTTAACAAGAATGTTTCTTGAAATAAAGAATGCAACAACAGCAATAACCAAAACAACTATTCTGCCAACAAGAAGCACCTCTTTGTTATCAGCATTCTTGCGAATTATAGGCTTGTATATATCACTTGTGAAGGAAGATGAAGCAACAAGTAACTGCGAATCAGCAGTTGACATGGAAGCTGCAATGATTGCAGCAAGCAAAAAGCCTGCAATAATACCGGGGAACAATGCTCTTGAAACTACAATGAAGATTGTCTGATCCTTGCCTGCAAGAAGGAGCTTTTCACCTATATTTTCACCGCCAACTACAAGCATTCTGCCAAGATAAGCAAGAACAATTGTTGCACCCAATGAAAGAATTACCCATATGATTGCAACAGCGGCACTCTTTTTTACCATTGAAGGCTTTTTGATGGACATAAAGCGAACAAGAATATGTGGCATACCGAAATAACCGAGTCCCCATCCAAGTCCGGAAAGAATATCGGTAAGAGATGCGTTAAAGAAGTTGGCAACAAATGGATGTGAATCCTTACCTACTTCAAGAGTATTATTAAACAGCTCGGGGTTAAGAATTGCGTCTTTTGAAACAAGTATAACTATCGGCACCGCAAGAAGTGCGGCAAGCATAAGAAGTCCCTGGAAAAAGTCAGTCCAGCAAACCGCCTTAAAGCCGCCGAGGAAAGTATACAGAATTACAATAACCGCAAAAATAATAAGTGCAAGCTGAACGTCAAGTGAAGGGAAAAGTGCCGTAAATACTTCGGTTCCTGCAACAAAGGCACTTGCTACATAAAATGTAAAGAACACAAGAAAAATAATTGCACAAAAAACCTGCAATGCCTTACCCTTGGCAAGAAATCTGTTGGAAAGATACTGAGGAAGAGTTATTGAGTCGTTAGCCTGCTTCGAAAAGCATCTAAGTCTCTTGGCACATAATATCCAATTAAGAGCCGTACCTATAGCCAGACCTATACCAATCCACGCTTTGCCAAATCCGAATGCCAGCATACTTCCCGGAAGTCCCATAAGAAGCCATGCACTCATATCAGACGCCTGTGCGCTCATTGCCGTAACCCAAGGACCCATGGCACGTCCGCCTAAAAAATAGTCCTTTTCGGTATTACTCTTTGACCTTACAAAGAAATAAATACCGATTGCAAGTACTATAACGAAATACAGTACAAAAGATAAAATTTCCATAAATAAACCTCTCTTTTCATAAACTGTTTGAAATTATATCATATTTATAAAATAAACGCAACACAAAACGCAAATTAGACTAAAGTCTATACTGCAATCGTGTTGCGGATAAATATTTCAAGTTATTATTTGATTTCTTACGTGTACTCTATATTGAACTAAAAGCAATGTTTACAATTAGTTCATACCATCATATCGTCGAACAGCATAGGCAGTACGTTTTTTGCGTAGCTTGTGAGAGAATACTCCCCGTCGCAAATGCACCAGTCATACATAAGTGCACGCTCGCACATTGAATACAGCTTTACAATTTCGCTTACGGAAACCTCTGTTTTAATTTCTCCCTTTGCTTTACCTTCCTCCACAATGCGGCGAATCAGACGGTAATAGTAACGGCTGTAATCAAGCAGGTTCTTTTCACCCTTAGTTGTAAGCTGAGTTGACAGAAGTCCTGACAGCAAATGAATATCAACCTTGTTTTCAATCATTGTGAAAATCTCTCGGTTGAGGTACATCAGCTTTTCAAAACAGGTCTGAGAGTCGGAAAGATTAGCTTCAAGCTCCTTATACTTTTCATCAAAAATATATGACAGCGAGCCTAAAAGAGAGTCCTTTGAAGGAAAATAGTGATAAAATGAGCCTTTGGAGGTTCCCGACTCGGCTATGATTTCATCAACTGTTGTGTCGTCATACCCTTGTTCGTAGAAAAGCTTCCAAGCGGCATTGATTATCTTTATTTTTGTTACATTTGTCTTTTTCGGCATTTTATCACCGTCCAGTATTTAATGATTAGTAAGTATTTTTTCACCGTCAAACAGAATTACGCCTTTTCCCACACCGTGGCTTCCGCCGTTTTTGATATATTCCGCAAAATTGCGCTGCATAGTTGTATTAAGGGGATACTTTGAAAAATCCTCGGTGTAATTTATACCGAAAACACGCCAGCAATTCTTAAATTCGGGGTCATCAACTGTTTCAAACACGTTGAAATTCCTCGCAAAAAGTCCCGTGTTGGAGTTCTCGCCGAATACGGGCATATAATCTGGATATAAAAGCCATGAGGCACAGCGTATAATCAAAACTCCATTCTTTACGCACTGCGGGAACAGCTTATATGCCATTTTATAAGATTCAAGGCAAGCCTCTTGCAAAAGCGGCGAGCCTGAAGGAATGTGGCATCCGAGAACATTGTCTTGCGGTTCAATTTCAAATCCGTCAATGTTTACTTTATCCCATACGAAGGTAGTAACATCATACTGAAGTCTACCAAGAGCGAAACGTTTAAGAACGAAAAATCCGTAATACCAGTTAGCGACATTTGAGTGACCAAATACTTTTTTAACAGAAAGGCATTCTCTGAGCTTATAAGTAATGTCATTCATTGCATTATAAAACAGTTCTTCATTGATATTATTCTTCAGATATTCGAGACGAAGAAACTCACTACAATGAAGTACAAAAATCAAATCCAGTGTATAGGTATGAACTGCATTGCCAATGTGATTATGGAGTTTTTCCAAAGTTTCCTTATAGTCAGCTTTATCAACCATAAACATAGCAGCATACTTTTCTACTTCATCACCGTAAATTGCATCGTATTTGTTATATTCAAGTATCTGCTCATCAGTAAATCCAATTTTTTCAAGTAACCCTTGTGTCAGCATTTTACAATCCCCTTTAAAGCATTTTTTCTGCTTCCTTTATAGCCTTTACAACCTGCTCGGCACATGCTTTTGCACCTGCTTCCGTTAAATGAATTCTATCTTCACAGATATATTCATCAATATGAGGATTCACTAAGGAGTGAAGGTCATTTATGATTATTCCCATATCACGGAGAATGGGAACAATAAATTCGTTATACTCAACAATTCTCGCATTTTTTTGGGTTTCTTCTTTACACACCGGAGTTGTGGTAGCAAAAATTACAACCTTTGCCTGTGCAAGAAGAAGCTTTGCAATTCTCACCATATTAGTTGCATATTCTTCCTTTGAGCTGAAAGGTCCGTCGCCCAAATCGCAGTGGTCCCAATGGCCGTTATTCCAATGAATTATATCGCTACCTGCCATATCGTTCTTCCATTCATGAAGTACACCGCGAAGTGTATACTTTGAAAAACGGCAGTTTTCAGCAGGCTGGAACACCTCATATTCACCCTCAAGCATTTTGGGAACGTGTATACCGTAGCCTATCTGTCTTATGGAATCACCTAAAAGTGTAAGTTTCTTCATTTTCTTCAATCTCCTTACTTAATATCAACTACAGCTTTATCGCCGTCATAAGTTATTCTGTCACCTTGCAAATTAAGAGAGTCAACATAGTCGAGAAACTCTTTTTTTGAAGCAAATCTCGGCTTAAAGTTTTGAAGTATTTCTTTAGCACGTTTTGCACCGTCTGAAAGCAGTAGATACAACATACCTAATTGCATTTTTGCACTGTCTACACATGCTGCCACAGGGTCAGCTATGCAGAAGTTACTGCCATGAGATGTGCCGGTCTGTCCACCTGCATGAGGATGAACAATCGGCATAATGCATGACAAATCTCCCATATCCGTACTGCCGGATGAGTATCCGTTGCTTACCTTGAACTCACGGTGAGGAATTGAAATTGCAACTGCATCTGTACACAGCTTAATCATTCCTTCATCGTTAACCATCGGCGCATACCCCGGTGTATCGTCAATATCAACATTTGCTCCAAGCGACAGTGCCGCACCGCAAAGAGCTCTGTTTACACGCCTGTTTGCATCAACAATTGCCTCAAAAGTCTTACCTCTTACATAGCTTTCCACAACGCATCTTTCGGGAATTGCATTTACAATATATCCACCGCTTGTTACAATCGGGTGGAATCTGATAATGTCATTTTCTCGGAAGGTTTCACGAAGTGCATTTACCGCATTTAATCCGCAATTTGCAGCATACAATGCATTTACCCCCATCCAAGGTGCTCCCCCTGCATGAGCTGAAACGCCTTTATATGTGATTTTTTTTGCAATACAGCCAATATATCCTGCATTTACGTTGAAGCTGTCGGACGTATGAACCATAAACGCCATATCCACGCCATCAAAATAGCCGCGATGCAAAAATTCACTTTTTCCGCCGAAGTACTTGATTTTCCCTTCTTCTTTAAGTTTAGTTCTGAACTCTATTTCAAGAAGCTCTTCTGCAGGAACGGCACAGAGTCTTATACGTCCGCAAAGACCGTCAAGTGTGCCTTCTTCTTTAAGAGCAGCCGCAATTCCAACCAAAGCCGCACACTGCGCATTATGACCGCAGGAATGTACAGCTCCCGTTTCGGGATTTGCTTCGGGATGCTCGGCACAAATCACAGAGTCAAGCTCACCCAAGATTAAAACCTCAGGTCCTTCTCTTCCCGTGTCAATAACTGTATAAAATCCGGTGATACCATCAGCCATTACAAGGTCGTAGCCAAGGCTTCTGAATGTATCAGCCATATATTTATTGGTTTCAAATTCTTTATATCCTGTTTCCGGATGCTTCCAGATATATCGTTCAGCTTCAAGTATCAAATTTCTGCTTTTATCAACAGCATCAAGTAATTTTTTCATTG